>SVGS01000040.1 GCA_015056205.1 Clostridiales bacterium
GGCGATCTGTGCGGGTTCACTTTCATCGTAGCTCCAGCGCATCAGGTTTCCATCCCGATCCAGCACCCAGGCACACTTCTCTCCCAGAAAGTACGCATTGATCCAGGTTTCATCGAATCGGACGATAAAGCCCTCTGCCTGTGCGGGCAGGCAGCCCAGCAGCAAAATGAGTGCAGCAAACAAAGCCATGACCTTTTTCATGATTTTCCCTCCTGTTTATTGAATTGTTATCTATGATTATCCGTTGCCAACGGACAGATCATCATGCCAAATTTGTTCGATCTCGCCGTTTTCCGCGTTGACCGCTACGGTATAAACATCAGGATCGTTCCAATAATAAATCATCCATACACGAATGGTATTCCCTTCGTCAGTTACCCACAAAGAGAAGCTTTCATGGAAGGATTCGCCTCTCACCAGTGCGCTGCCATCCACTTGGTAAACTGTTTGAATCGCTTCCAGTGCCAAGGCTGCGGCATCTTCCTGCGTTATATCCTTTTCATTCGGTAGCGTATTCGGATAGAACGCCAGATCGTATCCTGCACTGCGGAATAAAGCGTCATAAGCTGCCCGATCCTCCGGCGACATCTCATCCAGATTCGTTGTTCCAGGATATTTTTTCAAGATCTGCTGTGCCTGCTCTAACAGATTTAGTACCCATGGAAGCATATCTGCGCTGTATGCCTGGGCTTGTCCCCATGTTTCTTCCGTATAGTTCCCCGTATCCACATTCAGGAGCGACCATTCGCAGGAAAGGATCTCGCCGGTTTCTACAGAAAGCGTGACCTGGTATTCTCCCAGCTTATCCACATCCGCCCAATGCCAGTTCCCCATGTTATACGGCAGCCAGGTGATTTGCCAAAGCGAACGATCCTGTTCTTTGACCATGGCGGAACGAACCTGGAACAACGACTGCCAGTTTCCCTGCAGGCCAAAGGCTGCCTCTGCTGCTTCTTCTGCTTTTTTGATTGCGTCTTTTTCGGACAGGACATTATGCTTTGGAAGGATATACTGTTTCGGCAGCAAATCGCCGAGCCCAGCCGCTTCATAGCGGGCCGCCACTTCGGCTTTCTCAGCGGCATTCAGCAGATCAAAAGCGCCTTCTGTAACATATTCCTTCGCTGCGTCTGCGTACAGGCTCAAATCGCCTTCCGGCAGCGTCCTGTTTTCTTCTGATACCATCCAGCGACAATACGTCACATTCCCATCCGGAGAGGATACATTGATCACATAGGAGTCGTCAGAACCCTCCATGCTGATCCTATACTCGCGTCGATCTGTTCTGCCATAAAGGTAGAAGGATACACTGTTTTTTTTCTTCGAAAGCGCATCTCCACTGATGCCGTATTTTCCCATTACCGCTTTTCTGGCAATCTCCTTAGCCGTTTCTACCGGAATGTCGTCTTTCTCCGGCACGATATTGATGAGCAGACCGATCTCCTGTGCTTCCATGAGAGGCGCATCCAGCGCGGCTTTATCTTCAAGCGACAGATCATCCATGTTTTGCACATTCTTCCATCTGTCCAAATGCTGCCGGTAGAAAGAGATGATACGCGCCAGCTGTTTCACGCCCCATGCGGGAGAAGTCAGTTCACCGGATGCCACCAGTTCCTGATCCGCGTTGTCATTGCTCCAGGTTACGGACAACGTACCGTCCGCTTCCTTTTCAACCGTATAAAAGCCCAATTCCTTTTGATGGAACGCGTTCGATTCAAAAGAAGCGATCCATCCATTTTCAGTATTCTCCCGTCTGTAAGTGAACAGATCCAGCATTTCATCAGTCAGGCCATAAGTTGATTTCACGGCTTCTGCCGCCTGACGCTGGATTTGATACCGGATAGAGAAGGTAATCCCCAGAGCCAGGGCAGTGCCGACGATCACGGTCATCAAAATAATGGCCAGCACCAATGTGCGTGTAGGAATTCTGTCCAGACTGATTCCGGGCTTTTTCTTCGCTCTTACAGCTTGCAGGACTTCTGCCTCCCCATGCCAGTCCATGTCGCGCAGGGCGGTATCAATCGTTTCTTTTAAATTATTCTTCATCGAAATACCATCCTTTCAGCGATTCCCTCAAATGGGCTTTTGCCCGGTTCAAGCGGGAGGTTGCGGTGGCAACAGGGATACGAAGCACCTTGGCAATCTCCGGCACAGTCATTTCCTGATAAAACCGGAGCAGAATCACCTGCTTGTCTTTTTCCGAAAGATTCATAACAGCCTGCAAAACCGTATCATCAGAATAAGTATCTGCCTTTCCCCGATCCGGCACAGCATCCAGGGTTGTTGTTCGCGCTCTGTTGCGAAACCATGCCGATTTTCGGACATCTTTACAGGTGTTGATGATGATCCGCGTCAGCCAGGTCTTTTTACTGGATTCATCCCGGAAGCGATCCATGTGAGTGTAAGCCTTGATGAACGTGTCCTGAACGGCATCTTCCGCCAGAGCTTCATCGCCCAGGTACATATACGCGATCCGCATCAGAGATGTTTTATGCTCTGCCATCAGTTGGAGCAGTTCCTGCTCTTTGTCCTGATCAGTTCTGAACGTCGACAGTATACTCACATGCTCACCTCCTTCGTTTCCGGATAAAAGGCCTCAAGCCCATGCTTTTCATTATATTCAGGCGACGCAATTCTGTCATTAAATATCGGAGAGCCCATACTTTTTCCTCGGCCTGACCAGGATACCGATTGAGTCTCCGTGCCATGGTCAAAAAAACATTTGACACAGCTATCTCCGCAAGTTCATGATCTGAAAGATACACATATGAAATATGCATGAACTCCGATTTATAGCGGCTCATGACATGTGTCATTAGTACTTCGGCGTCTGTGTCACCGATAAAAGCTGCAAATGTCAAGCATTTTTTTACATGACTTGGTAATCAGAACTTGACATGGTGCGGTAAGCAGAATTTTACATGATTCGGTAACGAGTTTCTTACATTGGTTGGTAAGCAGTTTTTTACATCACTCGGTAAGCAGAAGTTTACATGGTAGGTAATCGGAGATCAGTGCGGCAGCGCCGCAATAGGTAGGTAATCAGCAACGGAAGGAACCTTCTTCACCTGAGCGGGAGAAAAGGGGTGTGCCCGCGCGGCAAAGGGGGAAGGAGGGAACGTCCTTCCCCCTTGAGAGCGCCTTTCCGGGACAGCATTGCAGGAGAGAGAGAATTGCAGGCTGCCCGTGGCTGGGCACAGCACTCCTCAAACGGAGAGATTACTTCTTCCTTCCTCTGGATTTTGCTCCATCTTCCTTTTCCGTCAGCGGAGCCGGGAATATGTGGGGATGCTTCAGCCGGTAGGATTCCCCGGTAAAGGAGAAACAGCTGGCATGCTGCAGGATCCGGTCCAGCAGAGCAGTGGTCAGGACAGGATCACCCATCATCTCTGCCCAGTCTGCAATCTCCTTGTTGGTCGTAAAGATCAGGGAGGATGTTTCGTAAGTGTCGCTGACAAAGGTAAAGAACCGGTTGGCTTGGGCCCGGGAGATCGGGGTATACCCGATTTCATCACAGATAATCAACTGGGCTTTCTTCAGGTTCTTAATCCGGAAGCCGGCTGCCCGGTCCGTTTCGCAGTTGTCCAGAAGCTTAATCAGGTTCACCATTTTCTCAAAGCAAACGGTGTATCCGCAGTTAATGGCTTCCAGACCCAGGCCGCAGGCGACCATTGTTTTGCCAAGGCCGGGAGGTCCGGCAAACACCAGATTGCCTTTGTTGTCCAGCCAATTCAGTTCCTTTAGCCGGTTCAGCTGAGCCTGGGTAATTCCGGACTCCAATTCCAGTGGGTTAAACATTTCCAATGGCTGGACATTCGGCGGAAAGTGAGCGGCAGCATAGTTACGTTTCCGGCGGCGGGCATTCCTCCCTTTGACCTCGGTCTCAAAGATGGAAAGCAGCAGTTGCTTGTAGGAAGCATTCCCTTGCTCGGCTGCTTCCAAAAGTTCCGGCAGCACCTTGGAAGAATGTCGCAGGCCAAAGGTATCAAACAGTGCAGCCAACCGGGAAATCGGAATCACGTTCGTGTCAATGGCTTTCAGTACTTCACGGTTCATGCTGTTTCCACCCCGGCTTTCACGACGCGATCCTTAAATGCTTTGGTGTAAACATCCATCCCTTTGTACTCCACACCGGTATGCGGATAAGCAGCGCTTTCCTCGCCCTTAGCTGCTGATTCGGTCTTCAGCAGTTCAAACACTGCCTGGAATTGGCTAAACTTGTAACGGTAATGCTCACAGCATTCCTTCATGACCATGGCCACAAAGGTTTTTGTGGGCGCCTGTTCATCCAGATACCTGTCAATGGCACGGAGCTGGTCGGCTACGTAGCGGGGATTCTCCTTCTTCACACCGTTAATGAAGTGCTGGAAATCGTAACAGTTCCACTTATTCCGTAGTTTCTCCATGACTTCAATGTAACTTCCGCCTTCGGTTTTCCGGTGCTCGGGTAACT
>SVGS01000006.1 GCA_015056205.1 Clostridiales bacterium
ACATCAAGCTGCCCGAAGGCGTGGAAATGGTTATGCCCGGTGACAACATCGATATGGAAATCACCCTGATCACCCCCATCGCCATGGAGCAGGGACTGCGCTTCGCTATTCGTGAAGGCGGACGGACTGTTGGCTCCGGCGTTGTGGCCAAGGTCATCGAATAATTGACCCGGCATTCAGGAACGCTCCCATCCCGGGAGCGTTCCTTTTTTAGAAATCAGAAGAATGAGGGATCAGTCAGTATGTATATCTATCATTGCAAAGGAACCTGCTCCACCGCGATCGAGCTGGAAATCACGGACGGTGTGATTACCCATTGCAAATTCATCAATGGATGCCGCGGAAATACGCAGGGCGTGGCAAAACTGGCTGTGGGGCGGAAAGCTGAAGAAGTGGCGGCCATGCTGGAAGGAATTCAGTGCCGCGGAAACACTTCCTGCCCGGATCAGCTGTCCCGGGCGATCCGCTCTTACCCGGCCTGACGGCTTGAAAGGAGAATCGATTGAATCAGGAAAATCAACCTGTCCCCTCCTTCGACAGCATGGACCTGTCGGAGGAAATTTTACGGGCTGTACGGGCAATGGGCTTTCAGGAGCCATCCACCGTGCAGGCCAGAACGATACCGCTGATGATGTCCGGGACGGACATCAACGCCATTGCGCCTACCGGCACGGGAAAGACCTGTGCTTTCGGCATTCCGATGCTGGAATATGTGCAGCTGAAGGATACCCGGGTTCAGGAAATTGTCCTGGCGCCGACCCGGGAACTGGCTTTGCAGATCGGAGAGGAACTGACGGCGCTGGCAAAGTTTATTTCCGGGGTCCGGATCGCGGTGCTTTATGGAGGCCAGTCTATTTCCAAACAGATTACAACGCTGAAGCGCAACCCTCAGATCGTGATTGCGACTCCCGGCCGGCTGCTGGATCATATGCAGCGGGGGAATATCCGGCTGAATGCGGTTCATACGATGGTGCTGGACGAGGCGGATGAGATGCTGAACATGGGCTTTGTCAAGGACGTGACAAAGATTATTGAGGCGACTCCGTCCGACCGTCAGCTGGTGCTTTTTTCTGCCACGACCAATCAGGATGTGCTGACCATCGCCTGGAAATATCAGCATGATCCGGTGGAAATCGTCGTGGAGGCGACGAAGAAGGACCGGCCGCAGATCACTCAGTATGTGATCGCGACTGAGCCGGAACGGAAAACGGATGATCTGCTGTATCTGCTGGACGCGGATGTCTATCAGCGGATCATGATTTTCTGCAATACAAAGTTTATGACGGATAAGCTGACCAGCCGCCTTTGCCGGGAAGGATATCAGGCGCAGTGCCTGCACGGGGATATTCCGCAGGCGAAGCGCAACGTGGTGATGAATGATTTCAAGCGCGGCCGGTTTCCGATTCTGGTTTCCACAGACGTGGCAGCCCGGGGGATTGACGTGGATGACGTGGAAGCTGTGATCAATTATGATCTGCCCAATGAGAATGAGTATTATCTCCATCGGATCGGCCGTACCGGCCGGGCTCATAAGCATGGCGTCAGCTTTTCCCTGGTCACCTTCAGGGAAAGCGTGCGTATGGATGAAATACTGAAGTATATGATCACGGTGCCGACGCCCCTGCATTTCAGCGACGGAGTGCTTCGCCGGGAGGATGAAAGCCCCTTCTTCGAGCATATCTGATCGAATAAGAATCCCGGAGGAAGTATGCGTTTAAAGAAACTGGAGCTGTACGGGTTCAAGTCCTTTGCCCAGCGAACGGAAATTGTGTTCAATGAGGGCATAACGGGCATCGTGGGCCCCAATGGATCCGGAAAAAGCAATATCGGCGATGCGGTGCGCTGGGTGCTGGGGGAACAGAGCGCAAGAACCCTGCGCGGAGCGAACATGCAGGACGTGATCTTTAACGGCACGCAGCGCAGAAAGCCGCTGAACTATTGCGAAGTCTCCCTGGTTTTTGATAACGGGGACAGAGCGCTGTCCATGGATTGCGCGGAGGTTGCGGTGACCCGCCGGGTCTATCGCAGCGGGGAAAGCGAGTATTTTCTGAATCGGTCCGCCTGCCGCCTGAAGGACGTGATAGATCTCTTCCGGGATACGGGGGTTGGCAAGGAAGGATACTCCATTATCGGACAGGGCCGTATTGATGATATTCTGTCCCGGAAGGGCGAGGACCGGCGGCTGGTTTTTGAGGAGGCGGCCGGAATCGTGAAGTTCCGGGCCCGGAAGGAAGAGGCGGATAAAAAGCTGGCGCGGACCCGGGACAATATGAGCCGGGTCACCGATATTATGGATGAGATGGAGCATCGGCTGGCTCCCCTGGAGGAGCAGGCGAGAGATGCCCGGATCTATCTGGAAAAATCAGCGAAGCTGAAGGAACTGGATCTGAACCTGTTTCTTGTCCGGTCGGAAAAAATGGACGCCCGGCTGAGGGAGCTGGACAGCGATCTTCAGGCGATGCGGAGCATTCTGGATCAGGCCGAGTCCGCCCTGCAGGAAAAAACGGAAAAACGGGACGCGTGTCAGGCGGAAATCACCGCCCTGGACAACAGAATAACGGAAGCTCACGGAAACCTGATGGCGGGGATGGAGGCGGTTCATGCCGCGCAGGACGCGGTGAGAACGCTGGAGGAACGGCGCCGCAGCCGCCGGGAAACGCGGGAACGGATTCAGGAGGAGATCCGGACCGCGGCGGAGCGCATGGAGGAGCTGGAGCAGCTTTTCCGGAAGACGGAAGGCTCCGCCGGGACGGGCAGCGAAGCGCTGAAGGAACAGGAAAAGGCGCTGGAGCAGGCCCGCCGGGCGGAAGAATCCGCGCGGGCGGAAGAAACGGAAAAGGAAGAAACGCTGGAGAATCGCAAGGCTGCCATGATGGAAATGATCAATCGGCGATCGGCGATGCTGAGCGATCAGACCCGGCTGAAAACCATGCTGCAGACCATGGAAAGCCGCAGGGAGGAGATCCAGGAAACCTGCCGGGCGATGGCGGAGGAGGCTTCCGGACTGGAGGCGGCTTTCGGGGAAGCCGGATCCCGTTTGAAACGCGAGGAAGAGGAACAGAACCGGCTGGAAACGGAGCTCCGGAAGGTACGGGAAGCCCTGGATGCGGCGGATCAGGCGGTGATTCTGGCACGGGCCAGATATGATGAAAAGCTGAAGGAAATGCGGGATATGGAATCCCGGCAGCGGCTGCTGGACGAGATGTCCCGGGAGATGGAAGGCTACGCCGGCTCGGTCCGGAATGTGGTGCGCTATGCCCGTGAGCGGCGAATGGAACGGGTCCGCGGTCCGCTGAATCAGCTGATCTCCGTCCCGCGGAAGTATGAAACCGCCATGGATATGGTCCTGGGCATGACCCAGCAGAACGTGGTCACCGAGGATGAGGAGACTGCGAAAACGCTGATCGATTATTTAAGGCAGAACCATCTGGGAAGGGCGACATTCCTGCCGATGACCTCCGTGCGGTCCAAGACGCTGAACGCCGGAGAGCGGGAAGCCCTGAAGCTCCCGGGCTGCCTGGGTGTTGCTTCGGAACTGGTTTCCTTCGATGAGGAGTACCGGGGCATCGTGGAGAATCTGCTGGGTCGTACGGTGGTGGCTCAGGATCTGGCCAGCGGTATTGCCATTATGCGGCGGGGCGGACACAGTTTCCGCCTGGTGACCCTGCAGGGGGATGTCATGCATTCCGGCGGCTCGATGACCGGCGGATCTGTTTCCTCGCGGACGGTGAATCTTTTTTCCCGGGAACGGGAGCTGAAGGAACTGACGGAGAAACTGACAGCCGGTCAGGGAGAGCTGGAAGCCCTTCTGAAAGCAATGAAGGATGGCCAGCTTCGAAAGGATCAGCTGAAGGCCGATTCGGCGGAGGCCCTGGAGGCGCTGCATCAGCAGGAAATAGCGGTGGCCCGGGAAACGGAGCGGAAGCAGAATGCCGGGGAAGAACTGAAAATCCACGGGATGAAGCTGCGGGATACCGAAGCGGCCAGAGAACAGCTGATGGAATCCATTCTGCAGATCCGGGAGCAGCTGTCCATGGTAACCGGGACGACGGAACAGTCCGACGCCGAACGGGAAGCGATGGAAAAGGAAGTTGCCGAACTGCAGGAGAGCCTGGCGGCGGCCCGGGAGAAAACAGAGACGCTTGCCGAAGAGACGGTCCGGCTGACGCTTGCGGTGAATGATTTAAGGCATGAGCTGGAAATCATGGAGCGGGACCGGGACCGTTATGTGCAGGACCGGCGGCGCATGGAGCAGGAGCAGGCCGGCCGGGAGAAGAATCTGACGGAACTGGACAGCGGGGAAGCGGAGGACGCGGTCCGGGAAGAGGAACTGCGAAAGAACCTGGACGGCGTCCGTAAGGAACAGGCTGCCCGGGAACAGGGAACGGCCTCCCTGGAGGAGAAACGGTCCGAACGCCAGCGGTTCCTGGCGGATATTCTTCGGGAAATTGAGGAATATCATCAGTCGTATTCCCGGGATACGGACCGGATGCACCGGCTGGAGCTGAACCGGTCCCGCACGGAGGGCGATTTAAAAACCCTGCGGGAAAGAATCTGGAATACCTATGAGGTAACCTATGCCGGCGCAGAGGAATACCGGAGAAAGACGCCGATCAATGTGACGGAAGCGGATCGGGAAGCCGCTCAGCTGTCTTCGGAAATCCGGGCCCTGGGGCCTGTGAATGTCCGGGCGGTGGAGGAATATGCGGAAACCAGAACCCGCTATGATGAGCTGCTGACGCAGCGGGAGGATCTGGAGAAGGCGGAAGCGGATCTGAAGCAGCTGATTGAGCAGCTGCTGATCCAGATGCGGGAGACCTTTGTGGAACAGTTTACCCAGCTTCAGGGCTTTTTCTCCGAAACCTTTGTCCGCCTGTTCGGCGGAGGGCATGCGGAGCTGATCCTGACGGATCCGGAGGATCCTCTGAACTGTCCGATTGAAATCAACGCGCAGCCGCCCGGAAAGAAACTGCAGCTGCTGAGCCTGCTTTCCGGCGGGGAGAGAACGCTGACGGCGATCGCGATTCTGTTTGCCACACTGAAACTGAAACCGTCTCCTTTCTGTATTCTGGATGAGATTGAAGCGGCGCTGGACGATGCCAATATCGGCTACTTTGCGGATTATCTGGTGGAATATTCCCGTTCCACCCAGTTTGTGGTGGTTACCCACCGAAAAGGAACGATGGAGCGGGCGAATGCCCTGTACGGGGTGGCCATGGAGGAACAGGGAGTCAGTAAAATGGTTTCCGTGTCCCTGAAGGATTATCAGGAATAACGGGAACAGAGGGGAAGGAGAGCGGTCATGATCAGAAAAGCCATGCTGCTTCTGCTGGCACTGATGCTGCTTTCGGCATCCGCGGCGGAAGCGGAGCAGACGGAGGAAAAGGCGGGGATCCTGGATCTTTATCTCCTGAAGGAGAATACCAGGGTCTGGCTGGGCACGGCTGTTCCGCTGGCGGAGGAATCCATCCTGACCTCTGCGACCGTCAGTCTGGGAGAAGGAGAAACGCTGGAACTGTCGGACGGGCGGCATACCTGGGTTCCGGAGAAAGTGCTGCGGGACCAGCGGGGGCTGATTACGCTGCTGCTGCTTCCGGATCAGACGGAGCCGGAGATAACCGGATTCTGCCGCCTGTATACGATGAACGACGGAGTGAAGGCGGATGACTGCGTGGTTCTTTCGGCAGCCGGAGAGGGCAAACGGGAATCCCTTCGGGTGCTGGACGCCGGCGCGGCGGTCTGGCAGGAAACGGATTGTATGCTGGTGCAGCTTTCCGGGGCGGCCTGCCTGGGTTCTCCGGTCCTGACCGGAAACGGCGAACTGGTCGGGCTGATTGTCGCTCAGTACGCGGAAGGACCGCATCGGTATATGATGATGACGGTGAACGGCCTGGTACAGGCCCTGACTGATGTCAGTCTCCAGGCTGCCGCGATTACGGATAACGGGGTTCCGGAAGGATTTCAGACCGCCCTGGAGGGAAACCGGGTGACCCTGGACTGGACCCGCGTGAATCTGCCGAAGGCGGACGGAATGAATGTTTACACGGTGCTGGCCGATCTTGGAAACAGCTACCTGACCTTTTTCCGGGCGGATCAGCAGGTTTCCCGGGTTCAGATGCTGCTGACGCCGGGCAGAACCTACCTGGCGGGGATGATGCAGTCGGCGGATTCGCCGGAGGTTATTCCGGAGCAGTATGTGATTATTTCACTGCCGTCCGCGCAGCCCCTGCGGGAACACGGCTTTCGGTCGGTATGCTGCGGGCTGGCTGAGGATCCGGAAGCCGCGGCCTCGGAAAACCGGGAACCGGCCCTTCTGACGGAGGTGACCGAGGAGCAGCTTCGCTCCGGAAAAGCCTGTTTCTATTCATCCAGCGTGTACGAGGTATCGGAGAGAGAGGAACGTCCCCTGCTGGTTACCCTGACGGATCCGAATGACCATAATTATCAGCATGAAAGTACCTGGGTGTTTGATCCGGCGCTGAAAGAGCGGGATGTCTGGTGGGCTTCTCCCGCTGAAATGGGCCTGCTCCGTTTCCTGAACGAAGAGGGTTATCCGAAGGGAACCTACCGGATGACTTTCTATGTCGGAAACGCGCTGGCGGACAGCTTTACCTTTGAAATGAAATAATGGACGGGAGGGAATAAGGATGCCAAACTTCAAAAGGAACGATGATGTTTTTCTGGAAGCTGCGAAACAGTTTCCGACCCCTTTTCATCTGTATGATGAACAGGAAATCCGGAACCGTGCGCGGGCGCTGAACCGGGCTTTTTCCTGGTGCCGGAATTTCAGAGAGTATTTTGCGGTGAAGGCGCTTCCGAATCCCGCCATTCTGCGGATCATGAAGGAGGAAGGCTGCGGCCTGGACTGCTCCTCCTCCACGGAACTGACACTGGCCGCGGCCTGCGGATTCAGCGGGGAAGAGGTGATTCTGTCGGCCAACGCCATGCCGCCGGAAGAATTCCGTCAGGCCAGAGAACTGGGCGCCTGGATTAATCTGGATGATCTTTCGGATATTGAGCTGCTGCGGACGCACGGCGGCATTCCGGAGTGCGTGTGCCTGCGGTTTAATCCCGGCGGATCCTTTTCCATCGGCAATACCATTATGGGGAACCCGGGCGAGGCGAAGTACGGTTTCACGGCGCCGCAGCTGCGGGAAGGCCTGCAAACACTGAAAACGCTTGGAGTCCGTCGCTTTGGACTTCATGCGTTCCTGTCCTCCAATACGACGGATGCCTCGTATTTCCCGGAGCTGTCCAGACTGCTTCTGACGCTCGGACGGTCTCTGGCGAAAGAAGAGGAGCTGGAATTTGCCTTCATTGATCTTTCTGGCGGCGTCGGTATTCCCTACCGGCCGGAGGAGCCGGAAACGGATATTCAGGCCGTGGGTGAAGGCGTGCGCCGGGTTTATGAGGAGATCTGTCCGGATGGGCAGGTGGGCATTAAGACGGAACTTGGCCGCTGGATGACGGGCCCCTGCGGATGGCTGGTGACCCGGGCAGTCCATGAGAAGAAGATTTACCGGGATTATATCGGCGTGGATGCCTGCGCGGTGAATCTGATGCGTCCGGCCATGTACGGAGCCTATCACCATATTACGGTTTGCGGCAAGCGGGACTGGCCGGCGGATCATCTTTATGATGTGACCGGCAGTCTTTGCGAGAATAATGACAAATTTGCCATTAACCGGAAACTGCCGGAGATCGTTCCGGGAGATCTGCTGGTGATTCATGATACCGGCGCACATGGATATTCCATGGGGTACAATTATAACGGCCGGCTTCGTTCCGCGGAGATTCTGTACACCGCGGAGGGCACTTACCGGATGATCCGCCGGGCGGAGCGGCCGGAGGATTATTTTGCTACCCTGGATGTGGATCCGGCCGCGGGTGCTTTGGGACTCAAAATATGACAAAAAAGTGAAAGATATTTCAAAAATAAAGCGAAGGATGTTTCAAAATTATTGACGATTCATCACTGATCAGGTATAATACCCATATCTTGTGGGCATTTGTAACTTGTGTCCAACGGGTAGGGGAGGGACAGCAGTGGTGAAGAGTGGAAAATGGGTACGGAGTCTCCTGGCTGCCGCGCTGTGCTTCTCTCTGGGAGCCGGCGCTTTTGCAGAGACCGGAACCTACACGGATGAAGAGGGCGGCGTCTGGGACTATGATATGGGGATCTATACGGATGCCGAAGGCAATCAGTATGAGATCACGGATGACAGCGGGAACAGCTATGCTTCCTCTTCCGGGGCGGGAAGCCGGCAGAATGCGGACGGAAGCATCACCATCGTCACCGGGGAAGAAGACAGCGTTGTCCAGAATTCGGATGGTTCCCTCACGGTGGATTCCGGCGCCATTCAGGTTGTTGACCAGAAAGAGGAAAGCAAACCGCTGACCTATGAGGAATGGCAGGCCCGGATGGATTCCATCGCGGACCGGAACGGCCGGGTTACGGAGACCTTTTATCGGAAATCGGAAAATGAAATGATTCCGGTGAGCGTGGTTTACGTGGGGCTGGTCCGCTCCATGGTTCATCTGAACGGAAAGGAACAGCTGGTGGACACCTGCGACCTGGTCTGGGAGTCCGAAGCTCCCGCGGAACAGCTGCTGGCGGTCATCAACGCTCCCAAAAACGGGCAGGCCAAGATGCGCGCGAAGACCAGCGCCAAATCCACGGTGCTGGATACCTGCCGGACCAATCGGGTGGTACGCGTGCTGAAGGTGGGAAAGACCTGGGCCTTTGTGGATCATAACGGTCTCCGGGGTTATATACAGAATACCTCTCTGACCTTCTATCCGAATGAACGTTACGAATATGAAACAGGTTATATCAGCGTAAAAGGAAAGACGCCGAAGGGAGAAACGGTGTATATCCGATCGGCGCCCAAGAATAATTCAAGGCATCTGGAACAGTATCCCGTGGCTACGCCGCTGACCATTGTTTCCTCGGATGGAAACTGGACGGAAATCGATGTGGAAGGATGGCACTGCTATATCCTTTCCAAATATGTCAGCCGGAATGCGGGAGCGACCGCGGCGGCGGAGTGACCGGTCAGGGCAGGTTTTCAAAAAAGTCATTTTTCAGGATATCTTCTCCCACCAGGCTGCGGTACAAACCGAAAAGGGTGCAGTCTCCCGGGCCGAAATCCTCCACCGCGTAGCGGGTTTCCTGCTGGGAAGTGTGGCAGCGGAAAGCGTCCTCAGCCACCTCGAAGGAAGTCTTTCCGTCAAAGGCTTCCAGAGGCTGCCTCCAGTCCATGTCTACACGATGATCCGGATACAGATGCAGATAGCATTTAGGTACATCCCAGACGCCGTATTCCTCGGCGGACTTGGGATATTTTTTTTCGTTTGCCGCCAGCGCCAGGCAGTGGGTGGCCGCGTCCGCGCAGACCCGGTGCCCGCCGTGGCCGTATTCACCGTTCAGATCGTGGGTCAGCAGAACCTCGGGTTTGAAGCGGCGGATCCATTCGGTGACGATTTCATAAACCCGGTTTTTCGGCCAGTGTTTGTATTGCTTTGACAGGGAACCGGAAAAACTGTCCGGAAACTTCCCCCAGACCGGATAGTTCCGGACGCCGCAAGTCCATAAACAGTCCAGCAGCTCCAGCCTGCGATAGGGCATGGTGGGCACCATCATGCATACCTGGCAGGTTTTCCCCTGCTGGCCTGCGTAGGTGGGGAGGGCGCCCCCGAACCACAGCACTTCATCATCCGGATGGGCGGCCAGGAGCATCAGGTCGGCCTTTTGGGCAGGCGGCGTCCATTGCTGAACTTCCCGCGGAATCGTTCCGCCGCTGTAGACTCTCACCTCAGCCAGGGTAAATTTCCGGGTGACTCCGGTAGCCTGGGCGATGCGGAAACGGGTGGTTCCCTCCGGAAGGGGAAGAAACTCGGAAAGAAAGCGGCCATCCGTTTCCTGCAGGGTTTTCCACTTTCCGGCTTCGTCCGGCAGCTGAACGGCCCAGGCATGAGGATGATCATACCATTGCAGCCAGACGCCGGAGCAGCTTTCGCCTTTGGGAGCGGTTACCTCGATCCAGGCTTTGCTGCCGCCGGCGGAGGTCCAGGAAGTGCGGTAATTCCGGTCCTTGCATTTTGAAAAGCTCCTGCTGCCTGAGCCGGGCTTCAGCGTGCAGCGGAGAGTGATGTCCGCGGCGGTTTCCGCTTTTGCGGAGGAATAAGGAATCAGGCCCGAAAGAAGGAAGGCACTGATCAGCATCGCCAGAAATCCGGCTGAACCTCTGTAGAACTTGCGCATATCATCCTCCCAAACGAAATTCCCGTATATTCTATCCTACCCGTTTCCTTCCGTCAAGGAATCCTGTTTTGTCTCCGGGAGGCCTGCTTGTCAGTCCGGGTGAAAAAGTGTATAATCATTCTGTTTCCGGTTTGTGCAGAAGGGAGGGGGATCTGTGGTCAAGGAACGAATGCTGGTGACCGGCGGTCACGCGCTGGAAGGCCAGGTTCAGGTCAGCGGCGGCAAGAATACCGCGGTCGCGGTCATCCCGGCGACCTTGCTGAGCAATGAGCCCTGCACGATTGAAAACCTTCCCGATATCGAGGATGTGCATGCCCTGGCGGATATTCTGCGGGAATTGGGCGCAAAGGTGGATTATGAACCGGGAAAGATGATGCGTGTTGATCCGCGTTCCGCGGAGGGGACGACGGTCTCCTATCATAATGCCCAGCGGCTGCGGGCCAGTTATTATCTGCTGGGTGCCCTGCTGGGCCGCTGCGGAAAGGCCCGCGTACCCACGCCGGGAGGGTGTGAGATCGGTTCGCGCCCGGTGGATCAGCATCTTAAAGGCTTCCAGGCGATCGGAGCCGAGGCCGAGGAGCGGGCCGGTGTGCTGACGGCGGAGAGCCGGAACCTGACCGGGGGAGACGTTTTCTTTGATATGGTAACGGTCGGGGCAACGGTCAACGTGATGCTGGCGGCTGTCCGGGCCCGGGGAAATACGGTGATATACAATGCGGCAAAGGAGCCGCATATTGTGGACCTGGCGAACTTCCTGAACAGTATGGGCGCCCGGATCAAGGGCGCGGGAACGGATATCATCCGGATCCGCGGGGTGCAGACGCTGCACGGAAGTACCTATGCCGTCATCCCGGATCAGATTGAGACCGGTACGCTGATGATTGCCGCTGCCGCGACAGGCGGGGATATCATTATTAACGGATGCATTCCGACGCATATGGATGCCCTGAGCGCCAAATTGCTGGAGATGGGCGTCAAAGTGACGGATTATGACGATGCGATCCGGGTTCATGTGGTGGGCCCGAGACGGTCGATCAATGTAAAAACACAGGTTTATCCCGGGTTCCCGACGGACCTGCAGCAGCCTATGAGCGCGCTGCTGACGACGGCCAGGGGAACCAGCATTGTAACGGAAACGATTTTTGAACAGCGGTTCCGCCATCTGGACGAGATCCGCCGGATGGGCGCTCATGTGCGTGTGGTGGACCGGACGGCGATTATCGAGGGGGTGCCGGAGCTGTATGGGGCGCCGGTAACCGCTTCGGATCTGCGTGCCGGAGCCGCGCTGATCATTGCCAGCCTGATGGCGCGCGGCGTATCGGAGATCTATGAGCCCGGCTATATTGACCGGGGGTATGAGCATATTGAGGATAAGCTGCGATCTCTGGGGGCTGTAATCAGCCGCGAGCCTGTCCTGTGACCGTCAAGGAGGCATTATGATCAATCCCTTTGAGGTTTTGGGGCTGAAAACCTGGGCGGACGCGGATGAAGTGCGCGCCGCTTATCGCTCTCTGGTGAAGACCTGCCACCCGGATATGATTCAGGATCCGTATCTGAAAGAAGAAGCTCAGCAGCGTATGGTGCAGCTGAATCTTGCTTATGAGGAAGCCATCCGGATGACTTCCTCCCGTCCGAAAACAAATGCCCTGTCGGCGGAGATGACGGAGGAGGAAGCGATCCTGCTGGCGGAAAGAATGCTGGACAGAGGAAATCCGGAAAGCGCGCTGCGCAATCTGCTCCGGTGCAGGAACCGGAGCGGCAGGTGGTTTTTTGAGCAGGGTAAAGTCCTGATGGAAATGGAACAGTATGAAAGCGCCCATCAGTCTTACCGGGAGGCGGTCCGGCTGGAGCCGGAGAATAACCAGTACCGCTCCGGAGCGCTGGACGCGGCGATCGCGATGCGTGAAAGCGCTAAACTGTCCGGAAGACTTAAAAAGGTTCTGAAAAGAAAATCAAAGCGTTCCGAGATCAGGTAACCGACCGCGAAGCTTCAGAAACAGGCTGGCGCGGCTTTTTCTTTTCCGTCATGTTTTCTCGTATCCCGGCAGCATGCGTCTGCCGAAGCCGATGACTTCGTGAATCAGCGTTTCTCCCTGGATTCCTTTCAGGGATACGAGACGGTCGCCTCCCGGCAGAAGATGAATCTGATCTCCTCCGTCATGAAGTACGCTGGAGCTGATCAGAATCTGGCCGCCCTTTGAGCAGCCTTCAATCCGGGAAGTCAGATTGACATTCCGGCCGATCATATCATATTTTGTCCGGGTTTCGGATCCGATATTTCCCAGAATGGCTTCTCCGGCGTGAATGCCGATGCCCATGTACAGGTTGGGATATCCCTGCTCCCGGTTCCATTCATTGATGGCGTTCATCCGCCGCTGCATGGAAACCGCGCAGGCCACGGCGTTGAGAGAAGCGGAATCATTCGGTCTGGGCGCGCCGAAAACAACCACGATGGCGTCGCCGACAAAATCCAGAATATTTCCCTGCCAGGCATTGATGATCTCAATCATTTCCTCCAGGTAATGATTCAGCATCCGGATGAAATCCTGGGTCTGCATCTGCTCGGCGATTGCGGTGGAATCCCGCAGATCGGTGAAGAGCATGGCGACGTAGCGGCGCTCGCCGCCGATGGTCAGCTGGCCTTTGTTTTTATGCATCTCCTCCAGAACTTCTTCCGTCAGATAAGGGGCGATGACACTGCGGGCTGTCTTTTTGGCTTGTTGGATCAGATTTTTCAGATTGTCATTTTCTTCCTGCAGGGAAGCAACCTGTTCCCGAAGCTGAATCAGCTCCTCTTCCGGAGAAAGGGAATGCTCCATCATCGAGTCTCCTTTTCTGAGTTGTATTGATCATCTGCCATCGGTCATTATGCCATATTTATCCGGCCTTTTCAATAAAAAAAGCGGATAAAATTGACAAATCGGACAGCGCGTGGAATAATGTCTGCAGGATGCGGAAAAAGGAGAGGGTTCGCTTTGGCAAAGGGCAGGGAGAAGCGTTTTTCGAGAACGGAATGGTCCTGGATTTTTTATGACTGGGCCAATTCTGTATACGCGACCAATATTATGGCTGCCATTTTTCCGATTCTGTATTCGCAGATAGCCGGCAACGGCACGCTGGGGGATCATCTGTACGGATATGCGGTGTCTCTGGCGAACCTGCTGGTTGCGGTGCTGTCTCCGTATCTGGGAGCGATTGCCGATTTCAAGGGAATGAAAAAGAAGCTCTGGATGGGCTTTATGATTGCCGGAGTCGTGTTTACGGCCGTGATGGGTCTGGTCGGCAGCTGGCAGCTGATGCTGCTGGGCTTTGTGATCAGCCGGATCGGCTTCAGCGGCGCGAACATGTTCTATGACAGCTTCCTGACGGACGTCACCACTCCCGAACGGATGGACAAGGTCAGTTCCTGGGGCTTTGCGATGGGATATATCGGCGGATCCACGATTCCCTTTGTGCTGTCCATCCTGATCATGTTTCTGATGAATATGAGCGAGCTGAGCATGCGGATCGCTGTGCTGATTGTGCCGGCCTGGTGGCTGGTTTTCTCCATTCCGTTCATGCGGAATGTGCGGCAGATTTCCTATGTGGATACGCCTCCCGCGGAGCTGGGGAAGGCTGCCTGGAAAAATACGGTCAAAACCTTCCGGAACATTCTGAAGAACAAGGCGATCCTGTTCTTCTTGCTGGCTTATTTCTTCTATATCGACGGGGTGGATACGATCATCTCCATGGCCACGAAATATGGGAATACGCTGGGGCTGGGCCAGATTGGCATGATTCTGGCGCTGCTGGTGACCCAGGTGGTGGCGGTTCCCTGCAGCATTTTCTTCGGAAAGCAGGCGGAAAAGACCGGAACCCTGAAGCTGATCACCCTCTCCGTGCTGATCTATGCGTTTATTACGATCGTCGGCTTTGCGATGGGCTATATTGTGGATTTCCATGAGAGCCTGGGCATGACCCTGGAAAAGGCCGTGGGAATCAGCCAGGTGCTGTTCTGGGTGCTGGCGACCCTGGTGGGGACAGTGCAGGGCGGCATTCAGGCCCTGAGCCGATCCTATTTCGGGAAGCTGATTCCGCCGGAGCGCAGCGGTGAGTATTACGGGTTCATGGATATTTTCGGGAAATTTGCCTGCGTGATCGGGCCGGCCCTGTATGAATTGTTCTATGGACTGACGGGGAAGCCGTGCTTCGGCATTCTGAGCCTGATTCTGCTGTTTGCGTGCGGCTTCCTGTTCCTGACTGTGGGAAAGAAACATTTCCGGATTGTGGAACATAAGGAAAGAAAGATGATCAAGAATGATGCGGGAGGGAAAATCGGATGAAACTGACAAATGAAGGGCTGAAAAACAGGGATGCGTGGGAAAAGGCCGGCGTTCGGCTGCCGGCGCATAACCGGGAGGATATGATCCGGATCACGGCGGAGGAGCCGGTCTGGGTTCATTTCGGCGCGGGAAATATCTTCCGGGGCTTTATTGCCGGACTGCAGCAGCGCCTGCTGAATCAGGGGCTGGAAAAGCATGGCATTATCGCCGCGGAAACCTTCGATTTTGAAATTATTGACCGGATTTACAAGCCCTATGACTGTCTAACGCTGATGGTCTCCCTGAAGCCGGACGGCACGACGGACCGGGAAGTGATTGCTTCTCTGGCGGACGGCCTGAAAGCGACTCCCGGGGTTCCGGAGGACTGGGAAAAGCTGAAGGCGGTTTTTGCGGCGCCTTCCCTGCAGATGGTATCCTTTACGATTACGGAGAAGGGGTATGCGCTGCGGGATATGCGCGGAGAACTGTTCCCGGTGGTGCGGAAGGATATGGAGGAAGGACCGCTCCATGCCCGCCATGCCATGAGCGTTGTCGCGGCGCAGATGCTGCACCGCTATGAAAGCGGAAAGGCTCCGGTTGCCCTGGTCAGCATGGATAACTGCAGCCATAACGGTGAAAAGCTCCGCTCTTCCGTACTGGAGATCGCCGAAGCCTGGGTGAAGGCCGGCTTTGCGGACGGCGGTTTCCTGACCTGGATTTCGGATGAATCCCGGGTTTCCTTCCCCTGGTCCATGATCGATAAGATTACTCCCCGGCCTGCGGATGTGGTCACCCGGGCGCTGACGGCCGACGGTGTGGAGAATATGGATCCCGTTCAGACAGAGCGCCACACGTACATTGCGCCTTTTGTCAATGCGGAAATTCCCCAGTACCTGGTGGTGGAGGACCGGTTCCCCAATGGCCGTCCGCCGCTGGAGAAGGCGGGGGTTTATATGACCGACCGGGAAACGGTGAATAAAACCGAGCGGATGAAGGTTACCACCTGTCTGAATCCGCTGCATACAGCTCTGGCGGTATACGGCTGCCTGCTGGGATATACGCTGATCGCCGATGAAATGAAGGATCCGGATCTGAAGGCGCTGGTAGAGCGGATTGGCTATCAGGAAGGCCTTCCGGTGGTAACGGATCCCGGAATCCTCAGCCCGAAAGCCTTCCTGCAGGAGGTGCTGGAGAAGCGGCTTCCGAATCCTTTCATGCCGGATACGCCCCAGCGGATTGCCTGCGATACCAGCCAGAAGGTACCGATCCGCTTTGGAGAAACCATCAAGAGCCGTCTGGCGGACGGTACGGCGGATCAGCTCGAAGCCATTCCGCTGGCCATTGCCGCCTGGCTGCGGTATCTCCTGGCCGTGGATGATGAAGGGAAGCCCATGGAGGTATCTCCGGATCCCATGCGGGAGGATCTGCAGTCCGCGTTGAGCGCGGTGCGCTTCGGCGATCCCTCATCGGCCGAGGGCGTTCTGGCGCCGATTCTGGCGAATCCGGTGATTTTTGCGGTGGATCTGACGGCTACGCCTCTGGCGGCAAAAGTGGAACGGGCGTTCCGGACAATGCTGACAGTGGGCGGCGTGCGGAAATCACTGAAGAAGGAAGGATAATGCATGAAGCTTTGGGGCGGCCGTTTCGGCAAGGCGACAGACGGGCTGGTAGATGATTTTCATTCCAGCATTTCCTTTGACCAGAGGCTGTTTGAACAGGATATCCTCGGTTCCATGGCTCACGCCACGATGCTGGGCGAGCAGGGAATCATTCCCGCCGCGGACGCGGAGAAGATTCTGGAGGGACTGCGGGGAATTCTGGAGGATGCCAGGGCCGGAAAGATTCAGTGGATGGTGGATGCGGAAGATATCCATATGAACGTGGAAACGCTTCTGACCGAGCGGATCGGAGAAGCCGGAAAACGTCTGCATACCGGCCGCAGCCGGAATGATCAGGTGGCGCTGGATACCCGGATGTATGCCCGGGTGGCCTGCCGTGAGACGGAAACGCTGCTGGAGGAACTGCTGGAAGTCATTCTGGATACAGCGCAGGAAAATCTGCATACGATTATGCCCGGCTACACCCACCTGCAGAAGGCCCAGCCGATTACGCTGGCCCATCATTTCATGGCGTATGCGCAGATGTTTTTGCGGGATCGGGAGCGCTTTCAGCGCGCCTTCCGATCGGCGGATGTCATGGTGCTGGGTTCCGGAGCCCTGGCGGGGACGACCTATCCGCTGAATCGTCAGCGTGTGGCGGAGCTTCTGGATTTCAGCGCCGTTTCCGAAAACAGCCTGGACGGGGTCTCGGACCGGGACTTTCTGCTGGATTATCTGTCCGCGGCCTCCATCTGCATGATGCATCTGAGCCGCTTCTGTGAAGAACTGATTCTCTGGAATACCAATGAATTCCGCTTTGTGGAAATGGACGATGCCTTTGCCACGGGTTCCAGCATCATGCCGCAGAAGAAAAACCCGGACGTGGCGGAACTGATCCGCGGAAAGACCGGCCGGGTATACGGGGACCTTTTCACCCTGCTGACGGTGATGAAAGGCCTGCCCCTGGCCTATAACAAGGACATGCAGGAGGACAAGGAAGCGTTCTTTGATGCCCGGGATACGCTGGTGAAAGGGCTGACGGTGTTTACCGCGATGCTGAAAACCGTCACATTCCGGAAGGATGTCATGGAACGGGGTGCGTCCGGCGGCTTTACCAACGCCACGGACTGCGCGGATTATCTGGTGCGGAAAGGCGTAGCTTTCCGGGATGCGCATAAGGTGGTGGGGGAACTGGTTGCTTACTGCCTGAATGAGAATAAGGCGCTGCTGGATCTGACCCTGCCTGAGCTGCAGCGTTTCCATCCCGCTTTCGGTCAGGACGTTTTTGATGATCTGAGCATGATTTCCTGTGTGGAGAGACGGAAGATTCCGGGCGCGCCGGCTCCGGAAATGGTACAGCGGTCGATCGATTCCGCCAGGGAGCGTCTTCGGAACGGGCGGAGCTGACTGTTTTTTCCCTGTTGTTCTTTCCCTGTTTACGGGCTTGACGTGATCCTGCGGTAAATGTATCCTGTATCCAGCTTGAGCAAAGGGGCTATGTCTGTTATATAGCCTGGAAAAGAGGAACGCGTATGGATCTTGTTCTGAAACTGGGAATGCTGCTGCTGTTTTTCGGTGTGATGGTGTATGTTGGATTCTATTGCCGCAGGCATTCCACGGACGTCAATGGGTTTGTCCTCGGCGGGCGGAGCGTCGGCCCCTGGCTGACGGCCTTTGCCTATGGCACCTCTTATTTCTCGGCTGTGGTCTTTGTGGGATATGCCGGTCAGTTTGGCTGGAAATACGGTATCGCTTCGACCTGGATCGGACTGGCGAATGCCTTCCTCGGCTCTCTCCTGGCCTGGGCGGTGCTGGGACGCCGGACCAGGATCATGACGCAGCATCTGCAGTCCAATACCATGCCGCAGTTTTTTGAAACCCGCTTTGACTCCCGGAGCCTGAAGATTCTGGCTTCCGCGATTATCTTCATTTTCCTGATTCCCTATACGGCTTCTCTGTATAACGGCCTGAGCCGGCTGTTCGGGATGGCCTTCCATGTGGATTATGCGGTGTGCGTGATTGTCATGGCAATTCTGACCGGTATCTATGTGATTGCCGGGGGCTACATGGCGACGGCCGTCAATGACTTTATTCAGGGCATCATTATGATCGCCGGAATTATCGCCGTTATTGCCGCGGTACTGACTTCCCAGGGAGGCTTTTCCGCCTCGCTGGCCAAACTGGCCGCGGTGGAAGATCCGGCGGTCAGCACGACTCCGGGCGTATTCAATTCCTTTTTCGGACCGGATCCGTGGAACCTGCTCGGTGTAATGATTCTGACCAGCCTCGGAACCTGGGGCCTGCCACAGATGGTGCAGAAATTCTATGCCATCAAGAGCGAAAAGTCGATCAACAAGGGAATGATTGTTTCCACCGTCTTTGCCGTGATCATTGCCGGCGGCAGCTATTTCCTGGGCGGCTTCGGGCGCCTCTTCTCCGGCCAGGTGGATGTGGCAAAGCAGGGGTATGATGCCATTGTGCCCACCATGCTGTCCAATCTGAGCCCGTTCCTGATCGCAGTGGTGGTGATCCTGGTGCTGAGCGCGTCCATGTCCACTTTGTCTTCCCTGGTGCTGACTTCTTCCTCCACGCTGACGCTGGATTTCCTGAAAAATATCCGGAAAAAGGAAATGAAGGAAGATACTCAGCTGAAGCTGATGCGGATCCTGATTGCCGTCTTTATTGCGATTTCCGCGGTCATTGCTATTTTCCAGTATCAGTCCGGAAGCGCGTTTATCGCCCAGATGATGGGGATTTCCTGGGGCGCGCTGGCCGGAGCTTTCCTGGCGCCCTTCCTGTATGGCCTCTACTGGAAAAGAACCACGAAGATTGCCTGCATGGTCAATTTATTCTTCTCCACGGTGGTCATGATTCTGAATGTGACCGCCAAGAGCTTTTTCCCGGCTTTCCTCCAGAGCCCCATCAATGCCGGTGCGTTCTGCATGCTGGCCGGGATGATTATCGTGCCGCTGATCAGCCTGATCACGCCCGCACCGGACCGGAACAAGGTCGAAAAAATCTTTGCCTGCTACGACCGCACGGTGGTTGTCCGGGCGAAGGATTCCATTGGATCGGAGGAGGAATAACCCCTTCATTCAGAATACGGCGCGGCTCGGCGGGAACCATCCTGCCGGGCTGTTTTTTCGAACCGAATCCGGCGCAGTCTGTCCCTCCGGCGGAACGACTCCGGAGGAATTTTTGGATTCTGCTGAAAAAAACGCTTTACAAATGGAGATGAATGTGTTAAGATACCATCTGTTCGGGGCATTAGCGCAGTTGGTAGCGCACAACACTGGCAGTGTTGGGGTCAGGAGTTCGAATCTCCTATGCTCCACAAGCAAAAGGGCCATCCGACCGGATGGCCCTTTTGCTTGTGGGTGAGTGAGTCACGGGGACGGTTCTCGTTGACTCATTATCCCTGCCAACCTGCCATCCTTCCGGGGCGGGTTGCTGCTGAGTCTGATTCTCCGGATGGACTGACAGCGTCCCGCAAAGAACATTCAAAGGGGGAAGACTATGGAACTGCACCGGTATCATGATGTGAACAGAAGGGGAACCGTGGAACGGCTCTGCTATACCGCGAAGGATGCGGATGGAACCGTGGTTTCCAAGTATGCGAATGTCTACCTGCCTTACGGGTATTCCACGGCGCAAACCTATCCCGCGCTGTATCTCATTCACGGAGGCGGAGGGAACCCGGACGCCTGGCTGGACTGCTCCATGATTAAAACGCGCTGGACGCCTCCTTCGTGGAAAGCCGCTGCAAACCGTTCATCACAGTCTTCCCCGGCTTCTACAACCGGGATCCCGTCCGCAGCGGCGGCCGTCCGGATGAGGAAGCGGAGCGAGCGCACGTGCTCCGCTTCCAGCAGGAGCTGCGCAATGATCTGATCCCGGCGGTGGAAAAAGCTTTTTCCGTCCGTGCCTGCAGGGAATGCAGAGCGATCGGGGGCTTCTCCATGGGAGGCGTGACCACCTGGTTTGCCTTCCTGGAAAATCAGGACCTGTTTTCTGTGTTCCTGCCCCTGTCCGGTGACTGCTGGCAGGTCTGCGGCCTGGGCGGCGGGAAGGAGACGGAAAAAACCGTCCGCTGTCTCCATGACCATACGGTGGAACAGGGGTATAAAAAAGAGGATTTCCGCATCTATGTCGGAACCGGTGATGAGGATATTGCGTATCTGAACCTGACGCCCCAGATTGAAGCGATGAAAAAATGCACGGACCTCTTTGAATTCAGCGAAAAGCCGGAAGAAGGAAATCTGCACTATACTGTGATGGAAAACGCCCCGCATATGTACGAAAAAGTATACCAGCATATTTACCACTATATGCCGGTGATCTTTCCGGAAAAGGTGTAAGGAGCATAAAGAAAACCCGGAGGAAAAGCAAGTTTGAAACATTTCATACTGATTCTGCTGGCAGCGCTTCTGTGCCTGACCGGCTGCAGCGCGGAGGAAAAGATGACATACCGCCGGATTTCCCAGGAAGAAGCAAAGCAGATGATGACCCGGGACGACGGGCACATCATCGTGGATGTCCGCCGCCGGGATGAATATGACGCCGGCCATATTCCCGGTGCGATTCTGATTCCAAACGAAAGCATCGGAACAGAGCCGCCGGAACAGCTTCCGGATAAAGAGAGGATCATCCTGATCTATTGCCGCAGCGGCAGGCGCAGTAAGGAAGCCGCGCAGAAGCTGGCGGATATGGGATATTCAAATATCTGTGAATTTGGCGGGATCATCGACTGGAAGGGAGAAATCACAACGGATAAATCGGCCATGAGCCTGAAAATCGGTGAAACCGAGGTTCCCGTTACCTGGGAGGACAATCCTTCCGCAGAAGCCATGAGGGAGCTTCTGCCGCTGACTGTGGAAATGTCCATGTACGGCGGATTTGAGCAGGTTGGCCCCATCGGCCGGGAAATTGTCAGCAATGATGAACAGACGAAAACAGAGCCCGGGGACATTGTCCTGTATTCCGGTGATCAGATTGTCATTTTTTACGGAAACAACTCCTGGGCGTATACCCGCCTCGGGCATGTGGAGCTGACGCAGGCGGAAATGACGGAGCTGCTGGGCCATGGGGATATTACCATCACCATTTCAGCGGACGCGGAGAAATAGAAGCTAACAACCGCAGTCCTTCTTCCTGCATCTGAAGAAGATGAACTCAGGGCGATGAATTGTCCCGCCAAACAAAGCGGGATACCGCGCTCTCATTTCGTCCGAAAGGTGGGCTTCCTGACATTCCTCGATCACGAATCCCGCACCGATCAGTCCGTTGATCAGACTGGAAACCGTTCTGTGATAGCACTCATATCCATTGACAACCCAATCGACTTTCCGGAGTCCTTCCCTGCAGTAGTTTCGCAGGTTGGCATACAGACGTTCGCCGGTTTCAGTGCGGGTATACCGGTCATATACGCCATCCCATGCCGTCACAATCGGATGCGACATACTGAAAACAAGTTCGGCATCCTTCTTCATCAGTTGATGGATTTTCCGCATCAGGCCGGGAAAGTCCTCCGCATAATCAAAAACCAGGGAGCTTGTCACAAGGTCAAACGTTTCGCTGATGGTATCGATATCTTCCATGGCCATCTGCCGATAGAGAATGTTGCCGCCGCTGTTGTGCTCTTTTGCGTACTCCAGCATTTTGGCGGAAAGATCGATCCCCAGCACAGACGCTGCTCCCATGTCTGAATACTGTCTGGCATGCTGCCCCATGCCGCAGCCTATGTCCAGTATCTTCTTTCCGTGCAGATCCGGGAGCATGCCGAACAGAATCGGCGTCTCAATGCAGTCATTGAAATTCACATCATTGCTCCGGCTGCTTTGAAAGTTTTCAAAGAAAGCTTCGTTGTCATAGACATTCTGCTTGGACATATCGCGCCTCCTCATCATGAATCTATCTCCTGGAATCAGCTGCGGAAGCCATTCGCCCGTCCTTGATGAAGCGCGGCAAAATGCACGGCATCTCCCCTTTTCCTGATTCATTATGACAGATCAGAAAAGTCAAAGTATCGGAAAAGCCCTGTCAGGCTTTCCGGCTTCAATGATAGCATATCTTCAGGGACTTTTCAGGTTTATTTTCACGGGCGGCACCCATCCGGGGTCGTCCCCGGAAGTTTTCTGCTGCCATCCGCTTCACCTGCGGAATCCTCCTCCCAATCCCGGCCTTGAGCAAGCCGGGATTTTCTTTTCTGTCGAATCAATGCCGTCTGGGTGAGGGGAAATGGGACTTCCGGTGTCAAAACGTTCCCTCTTTCGGATAGACACCGGTTTTGCGGCATGATATAATCTGCATGAAGATGTTTTGCGTGTTCCGAAGATGGAATTCAATATCTTGATGATAAAGTTCTGGCAGAAATCCTCCGGGATACGGAACCGGAATTGCTGCAGTGAAATGCTGAACCGTCGTTGCCGATCGTTATGTCGAAGAAATCGGACTGAAGAAAAAACATCAGACTGAATGACCGGAGAAAACAAAAAGCTCCGGCTTGACCGTGATCATATTTGGGCTGCCGGGGCTTATGCGGTACAGTTTTATCAAACTCCAGCATCCGTAAGAATCAGTATTGAGAAAGTAGAGAATTGGTGATAAACTGAGCATGCCATCTTTCCCTTCTTTGGCACTTGTTTCACACAACCGCGTGATTTAGGATGGCCGGTGACATTCCAGGTTGATGGATGGGCAGCCTGAAACCGTCGGATCACCAGGATGCCCGATTCCTGCTCTTCGGAGAGAAAGGATGATAACCCGATGAGTTTATCGGAGAAGCTCCACAAAATTTTGATCCAGGGGGATTCCTGGAAGACCATTCTGGGTGGTTTGTGGGTTACGGTCCAGATTTCGGCGCTTGCGCTGCTGATCGGTACGCTGCTGGGCGCGGTGATCTGCCTTTTGCGTACGCGGAAAAATCCGGTTCTCCGGGGCTTCGCTTCCGTCTATATTGCGATCCTTCGGGGCACGCCGGTGCTGATGCTGCTGCTTCTGCTGTATTACGGCGTGCTGGCCAGAGCCGGGGTAGCCCCGGTAATGGTGGCGGTGCTTACTTTCGCACTGAATGTGTCCGCCCATGTGGCGGAACTGCTTCGCTCCGCGTTGGAAGCAACGGACAAAGGGCAGGCGGAGGCGGCCAGAACCCTGGGCTTTTCCGCCTGGGATACCTTCCGGCTGGTGACGCTTCCGCAGGTGCTGCGGATTGCGAGGCCGGTATATCAGTCCACGATTGTAAACCTGATTCAGTGGACCAGCGTGGTCGGCTACGTGACCATTACGGATCTGACCCGCGTGATTAACAACACGGCCTCCCGGACGATGCAGCCGCTTCTGACGATCATCATCGGCATGCTGATTTATCTGGCAATGAGTTATATCGTCTTCGGGATATTTGCTTTGACGGACAAAATCAAACAGAGGAAACGGAGGGAAGCAGTATGAGTCTGATTGAAGTCAGGGGATTACAAAAGTCCTTCGGCCCGCTGGAAGTCCTGAAGGGGATCGATCTGACGGTGGAAAAAGGCGAGCGTATCGCCATCATCGGCGGCAGCGGCTGCGGAAAAAGCGTGTTTCTGCGTTCCCTGTGCCTGCTGGAAAAGCCGGACGCGGGTCAGGTGTTCATCGATGGACAGGAAATCACAGCCAAAGGCGCGGACGTGGATCAGATCCGCCGCGGGATGGGGATGGTGTTTCAGAAGTTTCATCTGTTTTCCGAGATGAACGTGATGGATAATCTGTGTCTGGCGCCGGTTCGCCTGAAAGGGATGAAACGGGAAGAAGCGGAAGCAAAGGCTATGGATCTGCTGGCTCAGGTTGGTCTCGCCTCCCGTGCCCACGCCTGGCCGACGGTGCTCTCCGGCGGCCAGCAGCAGCGCATTGCCATCTGCCGCTGTCTGATGATGGAGCCCAAGGTGCTCCTGTTCGATGAACCCACCAGTGCGCTGGATCCGACCATGGTCGGGGAGGTGCTGGCGGTGATCCGGATGTTGGCGAAACGGGATATGAGCATGTTGATTGTGACTCATGAGATGAACTTTGCCCGCGAGGTTGCTAACCGTGTCCTGTTTTTCGCTGATGGCGGGATTTACGAACAGGGAACGCCAGCGGAAATGTTTGATGCTCCGAAGCGGGCGAAGACCGTTGCCTTTATCAACAAGATCAAATACTTTGCCTATGAAATCAGTCGGAGGCATTTCGATTTGATGCAGGTTCAGGGCGGTATCCAGAGCTTTGGGGAAAAATACGGCATGGATCAGCCGCATACCTACCGGCTGCAGATCTGCTGTGAGGAATTGATCTATGATCTGATGAACAACTGTTATCCCGGACAGGAGAATGTTGATATCAAACTGACCATCGCTTACACGGAATCGAATGGATCGAACGAGATTACCCTGGACTGCGGCGGGAAGGAGTACAACCCGTTTGTTCAGCAGGATGACGGACTGAGCGTAACGATTCTGAAAAAAATGGCAAAACAGCTTGATTACCGGCAGGAGAATGCCCGCAATTACATCCACATCGTTCTTTAAGGGAACAACAGGAAATGATGGGCGGCCCCTTTCGTTTCTTTTTCCTCACATACCGAAAATTCGGACGGCATTTTCCAGGAAAATACGGCGGTATTCACTCTCCTCCAGCCCCATTTCCAGCAGGCAGGCGATATCCTTCTGCGGTTTCCACATGGGATAGTCCGTACCGAACATGACCCGGTCCGCGCCCCATTTTCCGATCAGCTCCCGGGCTTTTTCGCAGCCCAGAAACCGGAATGAAGAGGAAGTATCCACGGCGATATTATCATAGCGCGAAAGCATGCTGACAGCTTCATCCCATTTGCTCCAGCCGCCGAGATGCGCGCCGACAAACTTCAGTTTCGGAAAGCGCCGCAGAATATTCGCGATCCGGTTCGGATTGGAATAGTCGAAGCGATAGTCTCCGGTGTGCACCAGCACCGGAAGGCCGGTCTCTGAACAGAGCCCATAGATCCGCATGGCTTCAGGGGAATCGGCTTCGAAACGCTGAACGTCCGGATGAAGCTTCACCCCCTTCAGTCCTAGCCCGACCAGCTCGCTGAAATCCCGCTCCGGATGCTCTGAATCCGGATGCAGTGTTCCCAGGCCCGTGAACGCTCCTTCCGACGCCGTGACCTCTCCGGAGATAAACCGGTTAATTGCGGAGGTCTGTCCGGGGACCGTCGCCACGGAGTGAACCAGGAAATGGGAAATTCCCGCCTCGCGCCCGATCCGGAGAAGGGTTCCCGCGGTGCCGTCGCTGCGCTCGAACTGAATTCCGTCGTAAAACCGCGCGATGCCCTCCACGGCTTTCGGCGCGATGGCTTCCGGGTAGATATGGCAGTGCGCGTCAAATATGCTGTACATGGCTGATTGTCCTTTCCGATTTCTCCGCTTCGTGTTTCCTTACACGGCGCGTCAGCGGCGGATCCGCGGATTGAAAGGGGTTACCGACAACAAAGTGTAACCGAAAAGTCAGTTGCACACAATACCTGAAAAATGTTTCGGCGGTTCTGCCGGCCGCAATGAGTGCCGCGGCCTTTGCGGAAGCTCCGGCAGGAGAATGAGGTGGATCAATGGACAGAGATATAACGGATCTGATTTCGGGAGCCGGGGAAGCGCTTACAAAGATCTATGGTTATCATTCGTTTCGCCCCGGCCAGCAGGAACTGGTTGAAGGGCTGCTGAAGGGCAGAGATGTTCTGGGAGTGATGCCGACCGGCTCCGGAAAATCTTTGTGTTATCAGATCCCGGCGATGGTACTGAACGGTACGACCCTTGTGATCTCTCCTCTGATCTCCCTGATGAAGGATCAGGTCACTGCGCTGAGGCTCCGGGGAATTCCGGTGGCTTTCCTGAACAGCTCCATGGATGAAACGGAATACCGGGAGACCGCTTATCGGGCGGCATGCGGCGCGTATAAAATCCTGTACGCAGCGCCGGAAAGGCTCCAGGCCCCCGGTTTTCAGGAAATGTGCCGTCATATGGAAATTCCGCTGGTCGCGGTGGATGAAGCACACTGTATATCCCAATGGGGGCAGGATTTCCGCCCCGGTTATCTGAAGATTCCGGAGTTTGTCTCCATGCTGCCCGGGCGGCCGGTGATCGGAGCGTTTACCGCGACGGCAACGCCAAACGTCCGGAAAGATATTCTGGACAATCTGGATCTGAAGGATCCGGTGATCATCACGACCGGATTTGATCGGCCCAATCTTTCTTTTTCTGTTTATCAGCCCGGGGACAGGGATCAGACCCTTTCGGAACTGCTGAGGGACCGATACCGTCAGTCAGGGATTATTTATTGCGCCACGCGTAAGACGGTGGAAGCGGTCTGTTCGCAGCTGGAGCGGGATGGATTTCCGGTCACACGGTATCACGCCGGCCTGGATGCGGAGGAACGGCGGAAAAACCAGGAGGATTTTCTGTTTGACCGTAAAAGAATCATGGTCGCGACGAATGCGTTTGGCATGGGGATTGATAAATCCAATGTTTCCTATGTGATCCATTACAATATGCCCAAAAGTCTGGAAGCCTATTACCAGGAGGCGGGACGTGCCGGACGGGATGGCTGCGACGCGGACTGTATCCTGCTGTACGCGCCGCAGGATGTAATCACGGCACGCTGGCTGATTGAGCATTCGGACCCTAATCCGGATCTCACGCCGGAGGAACAGGCGCAGGTGCGGGATAAGGATGAGGAACGCCTGAAATGGATGACGTTCTACGCAAAATCCCATAGGTGCCTGCGCCGGGATCTCCTCAGCTATTTCGGAGAAAATGCTCCGAACCGCTGCGGAAACTGTTCCAATTGTGTTCCGGACTGTGAACATGTCGACATCACCGTGGAAGCTCAGATGATCCTGTCCTGTATAGCCAGAACAGGCCAGCGGTTCTCAGAGAAAGTAATCAATCCGCTGATGCGCGGCGTGCTGCCCGATCCTTTGCCGGAGGGTATCAATCCGGCGGAACTGACGACTTTCGGCCTGATGGATGATTTTGAGGAATCCGCCGTACGTGATATCACAGAGGCTTTGATTGATCAGGGGTATCTTGAATGCGGCGGGGAAGACTGCCTGAAGCTGAACGGGCGGTCCGGGGATGTGCTGTACAGGAAACGCAGAGTCGTCATGAAGCGAAAGCTGAAAAGCCGGGAGGATCCGGGAGGAGAAGAACTGTTCAGGGCATTGCAGAGACTTCGTTATGAAATATCGGCCGACGAATATGTCGCGGCCTCGGCGCTGTTCTCAGATGGCACGCTTCGGGATCTTTGCAGAACGCTTCCGCGGACAAAGAAGCAGCTTGCGGCGGTGGACGGGATGGGTCTGTACAAAGCCAACCGGTACGGCGACCGGATTCTGCGGGTGATCGAACGCTATGCACCCGAACCGGTTACCGGAAAATCAAAGGGCAGCGGTAAAACGCCGGATCACGGCGCACGCAAAGCCGGTTCCGGAAGCTTTCAGGCCTTTAAAGAAAAGATGATTGCAAAAGGAAGCACGGAAGCTTATCAATCCTGGACAAATGAAGAAGACCGGCAGCTGATTCGGGAGCGTGAAAACGGAAAAACAATCCGGGAGATCTCTGAGCTTCATAAAAGAACACAGGGGGCTATCCGAAGCCGCCTGAAGAAACTGGGACGGATCTGACGGCTGCGCGGAGAAACGCCTTCCGCCTTCATCCTTCGGTTTGCTCCCGCGTCAGGTTCTGCACCCACTTGTACTTTCGGAACCGGATCATCACCCAGGGAATTTTGCCGACCTCGTCCAGACACGTACAGGCGTACACCAGCAGCGGATGCCAGCGGAACACAAATGCGCCCAGCAGAGCCAGGGGAATCGCGATACCCCACATGCAGACGGCCAGGCTGTACATATCGAACACCGTGTCTCCGCCGCCGTCCAGCACGCCGTTGATCGTCACGGTGTTTACGCACCGGCCGATCATGTAGACGGCCATGATGACCATCATTCCGGTCAGATACTCCCGCGCCTGATCCGTCAGGATTACCATCCGCACAACTCCCGGCGTGATTGCCAGCACCAGCGCCATGGAGCAAAGGCCGATCACGTAGGAAATGTTTTTCAGTTTGATTCCGTATGCTTTTCCGCGCTCCAGGTTCCCGGCGCCGAGTTCGTTGCCTACGATGATCCCGGCGGCGCCTCCGATACCGTTGCACACGCAGCAGATCAGATCCCGTACCACGGCGGCTACGGAGCTGGCCGCCGCAGCGTCCACTCCCATGTGGCCCATGATCGCCGTGTAGGAAGTAAAGCCGATGCCCCAGAACAGGGATCCCCCCAGCAGCGGCAGGCACTGCCTGCCGAAGTCCCGCGTCAGCTGCCGGCTTCCGCGGAAGATCTTCCGCCACTCCGGCCGAACATAATCTTTTCCGGCGGAGATCCCCACGCAAAGGGCAAGCTCCGTGATCCGGGAGACCGTTGTGGCCAGCGCCGCTCCCCGGGCCTGCATCCGGGGAGCTCCCAGCAGTCCGAAGATGAATACAGCGTTCAGCAGGATATTGATCACAACCGCGGCGGAGCTGATCCATGCGCAGGGCTTCACGTGATCTGTCACCTTCATCACGGCCATATAGCTCTGGGACAGTCCGGTCAGCAGGTACGACCATCCGGCGATCCGCAGATACGCGCTGCCCAGGGCAATCAGCTCCCCGTCATGGGTGAAAATCCGCATCAGCAGTTCCGGAATCAGTTCGCAGGCCAGGCAGAAGGCCAGGGAGAGCGTCATGCTGAAGCGGATCATGAGGTGGAACAAATCCTGAAGCGTCTTCCGGTCTCCTTTTCCCCAGTACTGCGCGCCGAGGATGGAGCCCGCTGCCGTGATGGCCATCACGAACATATTCTGCACAAACTGCACCTGTGTCGCCAGGGAAACCGCGGTCATCTCTTCCTGCGCCACCCGGCCCAGCATCAGCGCGTCTCCCGTCGCCACCATTGCGAGCATGAGGCTTTGAAAGGCGATGGGCAGCGAAAGCTGCCGCAGCTTTCTGTAGAATTCTCTGTTCTCCGCTCTGATCCGCATTTTTCCGACTCTCCTCATGCACAGCAAACTCTGGAACCGCGACGGTTCATGAATAACCGGAATTCTGAATTCAACGGGATCCGGGATTTCTCCTTCCCGGACGGTTCAATCTGTCTGTTTCAGTTTCCGCTTTGCGGGGAAAAGAAGAAGAATACCGCATTTTCAGCAGGATAAGCGGATCTGCGGAAAGAAAATAATCATTTGGTTCGTCAGATGATTTGTGAGGAATTTTTCTTCGGTATGGAAAACGGGGGTGAAAGAGATGAAACGGATTCTCGGAGGAATGATGAAAAAACGGGCGGTGTCCCTGGCGCTGATCGTGATGATCCTGTGCCTTCCTTTTGCCGCGCTGGCGGATGATTCTCTGCGGTTGTTCTTTGATTCGGCGACGGATCTGCTGCTGAATACGCGGAATGTTACGCTGAACGGCCACGCTGAGTTTTCGCTGGACGGAGAACGTTTTAAAACCGCAGAGCTTTGTTATGTTCAGGATGACACCAATTCGCTGCTGCAGCTGAATCTGCGGACGCCGCGGCGGAACGGGTCCTCCAAACCGGACCGTGAATCGGGTTATACCGTGATTGCCAACGGGGAAAACGTCTATGTCATGGAAGTGATTTATCCCGGCGTTTACAAAACCGGCAGCGGCTATGCGCAGAGTACGGTTTTAAGAAATACGGTTCAGATGCATCTGATGACCGATGTGATCCGGATGCTGGCGGCTCAGGCGGATACGCTTCCCGGAACGGATGCCGTTACCGTCCGGCCCGGCGCATCCGGTGGAAAAGAACTCCGGATTCAACTGGGAGAAGATGTTCCGGATCTGGTCAATACCGCGCTGAATCTGGTTTATCAGTTTGCCGCGAAAAGATACTTCGGCATGGACTATGACCAGCTGTCCGAGTGGGCGATGGGTCCGATGGAAAACGCCGTCACCGTGATGCAGGGAATTCTCTGGAACACAAAATCCATCTCGCTGAAACAAGCCGATATTTCGGCCGTCCGGGACGATGCGGGCAGGCTGGAACAGGTCAAAGGCGCTGTCGCCCTGTACCTGAATACCGGCAAGGACGGCACAAGACAGCTGGATCTGTCCTTCCGGCTGGATGCGTCCGATTTCGGCGGAAGCCGCGTGGACCGGTTTGATCCGGAAGCCTACGGTGTCCGGCTGGCGGACGGGTATTCTCTGCCGGAGACGGCTGTCGAGGCCGTTCCGGAAAAAGACACTTGACAAACGGCTCATATCGGATACCCTGATGACGGAGGGTGTTTCCGGAGCCGGACCGGCGGATGCCGGCAAACGGGAAATGATCCGGAAACACCGTGCCGGAATCACTTTTGCAGGGAGAGAACCGGGGAATGAAGCGGAGCGCCGCCCAATGGATTGTCAAATACCGAATCGTCATTCTGATTGTCATGGCGCTGATTACCGTCTGGAGCGCGGGCAGTATCGGCAAAACGAAAATCAACTATGATCTTACCCGCTACTTAAGCGAAGACACCATGACCAGGCGGGCCCTGAAGGTCATGGAAGAGGAATTCGGAAGCAATGAACAGCTTCGCGTCATGTTTGCCGATCTGGATGAGCAGCAATTGGCCGGTTACCTGTCCGCGCTGAATGAACGCCCGGAGATCCTGGCTGCCCGGCATGATCCGGAAACAGACGTCGCCCTGCGGGACGGAAAGCTTTATCAGCTGGTGAACCTGACGCTGACAGACTGTGATGCGGTCGCGATGGTCAGGGAATTGAGAACCATGTTCCCGGAGGCGGGGAAATATTATGTGGGCGGGTCCGCCGCGAATCAGCTGGATGTGCAGAACAGCGTCGGAGAGGAAATGCCCCTGGTGATGGTCATTTCCCTGGCGGTGGTGATTGCGGTATTGCTGCTGACCTCTCATGCCTGGCTGGAGCCTGTGGTGCTCCTGCTGGTTTTTGCCGTATCGATTGTGATCAACCTGGGCACGCATTTTCTTTTTCCGGATGTATCCTTTATCACCTTCGCGGTCAGTGCGATTCTGCAGCTGGCGCTTTCCATCGATTATGCCATCATGCTGCTGCATACCTATCATGACTGCCGGGATGAAGGTGTAACGCCTCAGGAAGCCATGATCAGCGCGCTGTCGCAATGCTTTATGCGCGTCGCATCCAGCGCGTTTACGACGGTGGCCGGCCTCCTTTCCCTGCTCTTTATGAGCTTTACCATCGGCTTTGATATCGGGCTGGCGTTAAGCAAAGGAATTGTCATCAGCACGCTTTCGGTGTTTCTGCTGATGCCCGCCGTCACCCTGCTCTTTGAAAAACCGCTGCAGATGACCCGCCATAAACCGCTGAGCCTGGGGGGAGAACATCTGGCCGGAGCTGTCTGCCGGATGCGGAAACCGGTCGCTGTTCTGTTTATTTTGCTGATCGCCGCCGGCGCCGTGCTTCAGGGACTGACGGCTTATACGTTCACTGACGGCTCCGCCAAAGGAGAGACCCAGGAGATTAATTCCCTGTTTGGCGCTTCCGCGCCGCTGGCGCTCCTGATCCCCGGCGGCTCGGAGGACGCGGATTACGATACCCAGAGAATCCTGGTGGAAAAGCTGAAAGCATTGGAAACGGAGGACCGGAGCGTGATCCGGGATATTTCCGCCATGGTCACCACCGGGGCGGAGGCTCTGAAATATTATACCGCTGAGGATGTGGCGAAACTGACCGGGATCAGCGCGCCCCTTGTCAGCCTGTTTTTCCGGATGCAGGGTTTTGACGAATCGGTTCGGGCGGATCGGCTTCTGGCTGCCGCCGGAAGCCTGGATATGGGCGGAGAAAGCATAGAACCCCTGCGGGCTGCGCTGGATCAGGCCAATGCCGCCTTCCATGGGAAACGCTATGACCGGATGCTTCTGGAGCTGGCGATTCCCGTTACAGACAAAAACCTGATTCCGTCCGTTCAGCGGATTCTTTCCACGGTAAAGGAAGTTTACGGGGAGGATTTCTACATGACGGGCGTTCCCATGTCCACGTATGATATCGGGAACGCTTTCCGGAGCGATCTGCTGAAGGTCAATCTGATTACCTTCCTGGCGATTCTGCTGATCGTGACCCTTTCCTTCCGCTCCTTCCGGCTCCCGCTGCTGCTGGTTTTTGTGATCGAGGGAGCGATCTGGATTACCATGGGCCTTTCCTGTGCGTTCGGCCAGCCGATCTTCTTCATCTCCTATCTGATCTGCGTTTCCATTCAGATGGGCGCGACCATCGATTACGGGATTCTGCTCAGCGATCAGTATCTGACGCTGAGGAAAGAAAATCTGCCGGCGCCGGACGCACTTTCAACGGCGATGAAGCGGTCGCTTCCCACGATTCTGACCTCCGGAATCATTCTGATCACGGCGGGATTCATTATCGGGCAGAAATGTACCGTGTTTTATATCGCGGATATCGGAGCCCTGCTGTCCCGAGGGGCGTTGATTTCCGTTTTGCTGATGCTGAGCCTGCTTCCGGCTCTGCTGATCCTGTGCGACCGGTGGATTACCCGAAAGATCCGGAAGCGGGATGACAGGAGTAGGGTATCATAACGAGGCTTGACTTTTTTCCGCGTTTGTTTTATGCTTAGCTCCGTGCTAGGGGAGCGGAAGCTGAGATTGTAAGAGATTACAGACCCTCAATACCTGATCCGGTTAATGCCGGCGTAGGGAAGCGAGTTTGATCCCGTGCGGATTTCAGCGGACCTTCTTTATGAAGGTTCTTTTTTATTCCTCCGCGCAGAAAAAAACAAAAGGAGAATCGGAAAAATGGAAGCAAGCGTAGCCATTCAGAGCCTTCCGGGTGTTGCGGATGATGAGGAACTTTGCCGCATCGTGGACGAAGTGATCGCTTATATCGCCGGCACGGGATATAAGTATTTTGTCGGGCCTTTTGAAACGACCATCGAAGGTCCCTATGATGAGCTGATGGATATTGTCAAAGAATGCCAGCATATCGCGATCAGGGCCGGCGCGCCCTCGGTGGCGGCTTATATCAAAGTATCCTACAAGCCTGAAGGAGAGGTCCTTTCCATTGAAAAAAAGATTGGAAAGTATCAGAAATAAGCTGCTTCCGGCGGGGACTTTCTGCCTGATTGTGCTGCTGTGGTGGGCAATTTCGGCTCTGGGCGTCGTACCGGGCTATATGCTGCCCTCCCCGGTGGATGTGGTTTCCGCCTTTGTCCGTGATTTTACCAATCTGATGTTCCATGCGTGGGTTTCCGTTAAGGAAGCGGTCTATGGCCTGCTGATCGGCGTACTCCTGGCCTTTGGGCTGGCCTGTGCGATGGAACGCTTCGGAATGCTGGAAAAGGCGGTGCTGCCGCTGCTGGTGGTCACCCAGACAATTCCCACGATTGCCATTGCGCCGCTGCTGGTGCTGTGGATGGGGTTTGGGATGGCGCCGAAGATTACCCTGGTGGTGGTGACCACCTTTTTCCCCGTGGCGGTGGGACTTCTGGATGGGTTCAAAAGCGTGGATTCGGACGCGGTCGCCCTGCTCCGGTCCATGAAAGCCACCTGGTGGCAGATTTTTCGCCATGTCAAATTTCCCTCCGCGCTTCCCTTCTTCTTCTCGGGCCTGCGCATTTCCGCGTCCTATGCGGTGGTCGGCGCGGTGATTTCCGAGTGGCTGGGGGGATTTGAAGGCCTTGGCGTATATATGACCCGGGTACGGAAGGCCTATGCTTTTGACAAAATGTTCGCGGTGATTCTGCTGATTGTCATTGTGAGCCTTCTGCTGATGAAACTGGTCAATGTGATCCGGTCCCTGTCCATGCCCTGGCTGAAATACCGGAGCGAAGCGGCAGGAGAAAAAAGAATCTGACGGACCGCGGCGATGCCGGATCGCGCTCAGCCGGAAGGCGGCTGCAGCCGGTCCGGAAAAAGACGGCCTGAGAAAGAAAGGAATGCAAAATGAAAAGAGTTTTGGTTCTGCTGCTGGCACTCTGCCTGGCCTGCATGATTTCCGCTGCTTCCGCTGAAACGGAGCAGCTGACAAAGATTGTTTTCTGCCTGGACTGGACGCCCAATACCAACCATACCGGTGTCTATGTGGCTCAGGCGCTCGGATACTACAAAGAAGCCGGCCTGGATGTGGAAATCGTTCAGCCGCCGGAAAACGGCGCAGTGCTGATGTGCGCCGCCGGCCAGGCGCAGTTTGCCGTGGATGCGCAGGACACGATGGCCGCGTCTCTGGATTTGGATGAACCTCTGGGTGTAACGGCGGTGGCCGCGTTGCTGCAGCATAATACCTCCGGCATTCTTTCCCGCGCGGAGGACGGGATTACTTCCGCCAAAGGTCTAGAGAACCGGGTTTACGCGACCTGGGACAGCCCCATCGAGCTGGCGATGCTCCGCTACTGCATGGAAAAGGAAGGCGGAGATTTCAGCAAGGTCAGGCTGATTCCCAACAACGTGACGGATGAGCCCGCCGCGCTTGCCGCCCATCAGATTGACGCGGTATGGATTTTTTACGGCTGGAGCGGCATCAACGCTGAGCTGAGCGATATTGCCTGCGGTTACTGGGATTTTGCCTCTGTCAGCAGTGAACTGGACTACTATACGCCGGTCCTCCTGGCCAACAATGATTTTCTGGCGCAGAATCCCGAAACAGCCCGTGCCTTCCTGAAGGCTACGGAAAAGGGGTACCGCTATGCCGTGGAGCATCCGGAAGAAGCGGCGGATCTGCTCATCGCGGGAGATTCCACCGGCTCCCTGTCGGATTCCCGGGATCTGGTGGTTGCCAGTCAGAAGTGGCTCTCGAAGCAGTACATCGCGGATGCTCCGGACTGGGGAGTCTTTGACGCCGAAAGGTGGAACGCCTTCTATACATGGCTTAGCAGCAACGGGCTGACAGTTCATAACCTGACCGGCCTGGGCTTCACCAATGATTATCTGACCGGGGAGTGACACGGATGGAGCTTCTCCGAACCGAAGGGATCACAAAATCCTTCGAAAACCGGATGATTCTCCGGAATATCAGTATTCATCTGGAGGAAGGAGAGCTGATCTCCCTGCTGGGCCTCAGCGGATCCGGAAAAACCACGCTGCTGAATATTCTGTCCGGGCTGATTCGGCCTGATTCCGGAAAGGTTTTCCTCTCCGGAAAGGATACGACCGGTCAGCCCGGCCACATCAGCTATATGCTCCAGAAGGATCTGATGCTGGAGCATAAACGGGTGATAGACAATGTTTCGCTCCCTCTGGTCATACACGGGATGAAGAAGCAGGAAGCCCGTGCGAAAGCGGATCCGTACTTTCCCGTGTTTGACCTGGCAGGCACCCAGATGCTTTATCCCGCACAGCTTTCCGGGGGCATGCGCCAGCGGGCGGCTTTGCTGCGAACCTATCTGGGTTCCCGGGGAATCATTCTGCTGGATGAGCCCTTCTCCGCTCTGGATATGATCACCCGGTCCCAGCTGCACGACTGGTACCTGGATATCACGGAGAAGATGCATCTCTCCACCGTTCTGATTACCCACGATGTGGATGAAGCCATTCTGCTGTCGGACAGGATCTGCCTTCTGACCGGTGTGCCGGGTGAAATCCGCCATGAGATCCGGGTGGATGTTCCCCGCCCGGAGCGGAAGGATTTCAGCCTGCGCCGGGAGTTTGTGGATTATAAACGCCAGATCCGGGATATTCTGGAGGAATCCATGAAGCTGTCCGGGGAAGGGAGATTCCGCGAATGAAACGCTGCGTGATCTTTGGCGGAGCCGAAATGACAGATGAATCCCGGATTCGTGCCGCCCTGCGGCCGGATGATTTTATCCTCTGCTGTGACAGCGGCCTCAGATATGCGGAACGCCTTCATCTCCGGCCTTCCCTGATCGTGGGAGATTTTGATTCCCATGCGAAACCGGAAACCGAAACCGAAGTGATTGCCCTTCCCCGGGAGAAGGATGATACCGATACGGTCTATGCGGCCCGGGAGGCGGTTCGTCGCGGCTTTGAGGAGTTCCTGCTGATCGGGGTGACCGGCAGACGCTTTGACCATACCTTCGGAAACATATCACTGCTGCTCTGGCTGGACAAAATGGGCAAGAAGGCCCGGATTCTTGATGATTATTCCGAAATGGAGATTGTTTCCGGATCTCCCGTGGAAATCGGCGGGGAATTTCCGTATTTTTCTCTGCTGAATATCAGCGGAACCGCGCGGGGAATCACCATCCGCGGGGCAAAATATCCTCTGGATAACGCGGAAATCCGGAGTGATTATCAGTATGGCATCAGCAATGAAGTGCTGCCCGGACAGACGGCTTCCGTCACGGTTCGGGAGGGCTGCCTGCTGCTGGTGAAGGTTTTTGCGGGCTGACGGGATCCGGAAACAGCCCTGCCGGCAATGAGCCCTGTGATGACTGCGGAAAAACAGGAGGGGAAACACATGTTTCGGCCGATGAGACGGATGAAACAGCAGATCAGCGTGGAAGAATGCATCCGGATTCTTCAGGAAGAGAAGCGCGGCGTTCTGTCCATGCATGGCGAAGACGGCTATCCCTATGCCATTCCCATGAACCACTGGTACAATCCGGAGGACGGAAAGCTGTATTTCCATGGCGCAAAGACAGGCCATAAGATAGACGCGATTAAAAAAGACAACCGCGTCAGCTACTGCACCCAGGATGCCGGATACCGGAAGGAAGGGGAATGGGCGCTGAATATCCGCAGCGTCGTCGTATTCGGACGGATCAGCCTGGTCACCGATGAGGAGAAGGCAAAGGAGATCGGAATCCATCTGTGCAGGAAGTTCACAGAGGATGAGGAATACATTCAGAGAGAACTGCAAAACGCACTGCCCCGTGTGCAGTGCCTGGAACTGACCATTGACCATATGACCGGGAAACTGGTCAATGAGTCCTGAAAGCGGAGAAGCAAACGACACGCGGTAAAGCGTTTTTATTTGCATGATCACACGGGAGGGAGAAACGGAATGAGCAAATACACGGATCTGGCAATGGAACGCCGCAGCCGGTTTACTTCGGAAGGAAGGCCGGTCTGGAACTGCTGTCAGGCAGTCGTGTCTGTTTTCGCTGAGGATGCCGGATATGATGAGGATGCCTGTATGAAGGCCGGGACCTATTTCCGTGGAGGAATGCAGATGGGTTCGGTGTGCGGCGCGGTTACCGGAAGCCTGCTGGCTCTCGGCCTGGCCGGTGTGGATGATCCTCATGCGGCCAATGAACTGATCCGGAAGGTTCGGGATCATCATAACGGGATGATCAACTGTAAGGATCTGCTTCGGATCAACGCCGAAAACGGCGGAGAGAAAATACCGCACTGTAACGCGATGATCCGGGAATGCGTCGGTTATGTGGAAGAAATCCTGCAGGCGAAAGGAAAACTGAAATGAATAGGGAGACAGGGGACGTAGGGAGACAGGGGACGTGTTCCTGTCTCTTTTTGGTTGGGAACGGCGGGACGGTTCCTGTTATTTCAGATAAGCAACACAAGCCTCATACGCCTGTTTCATGTAAGGATGCTCTTTCATAGCGCTGCACAGCAATTTTAGATTCTTATAATCCCTGCTGTCAGCGTTCTTCATATAGAGCTTAAGCATGCCATCTGAATAGGTGCCGCTCGGGTTGGCAAGGTAAGCCTGGTTGTTGTCAAAATTCGGTGCCATGCGGAGTACTTCTCCTGTTTCAGAGGAACGAATGAAACCATAGTTACGCATATGTCGATCAGTGTTAAGGAAAGCGGCATCTGCAATAAGGATTCGTTTCCACGCTTTTTCGAATTCCGGTCCGAGGGAAGCGATGTTCTGATAAATCACGTCTTCATCATCGCTGGGATCATCAAAGAAAAAACGGAAGGAATCATATGGTTCAAAGAACTCTTTCGGCTGAAGGAAATTGCGGGATTTAACCCGTTTACGGAAGCTTCCCATATATGCGTATTCTGCGGTATCCCATCCAATTTCCCGCAATATACGACTGATCTCTACTTCCGCTTTGGAAGCTGCAGTTGGCTGGAGCTTATAGAGCCACCATGCGCCTTTTTCATACTTCCATGTCTTTGTAAAGCTTCCGTCTGTGGATGCATTTGGAGTTGCCACCTGCAGATTTCGTAAACTCGTATCACTTGAAACAAGAATAAAGTTACTGACCGTATTCTGGTTTTCAGGCTTGCATAGCTGCAGTCTCGGAGTGAAATCGCCTGCTTCAAAACAAGTGAATGTATCGGAAATGCTGAACATGTGCGTGCGAAGCGCCAGGATCGTTTTATCACGGCTTCCCAGCAGTTCATTCATCAGGTTCCTGTGCTGGACGTTGTTCAGATCCACCGCCCGTTCCCTCAGCCAGGATGAAAAGCCTTCAGCGGTTGAGCGGCGGATCTGCATTGGGAGTAGTTCTGGTTTTTCCGGGAAATACTCAGATATGACAGATTTTGACACAGAGAACTGCGCAACCCGGACATCATCGTTGTAAAGAATATACTGAGCCAAAATCGTCACCTCCCATTAAGATTGTGCTCAGTATACCATTGAATGCTCTTATTATCCAGTTGTTACTTATGGCAACCTATGGGGTGAAGGAACCGCCGCGTTTTTGAAGGAAGGCGGCATGACGGCCCGGTGGCTGTTATGCCTGCCGGCTGATCTCGAAGGAATTCCGGTTAAAGCTCACAGCCATCAGGTGGTGCTCTTCATGGCACCATGCCGCCAGAAGCCCCGGCACGATATAACCGCGGAAGGAAGTGATGCTTTTGTCCGGATCGGTCAGATCCAGCTGCGCCCCGTTATCCCGGATGATCAGCGTAATCTTTTCCGGGGAAACCGTCAGGGCGCACTCGGCGGACACCTTCTTATGGCCGTTTCTTTCATAGACCAGCATGAGCAGATCCTCCAGCATCAGCATCATACGGATCACCTGTCTTGCGGCGACGCCCGTTTCCCGAAGCGCCCGCTCCGCTGAATCCCTCAACCGGGTCACCCGCTCCGGATTCACCTCCGTCTCAAACAGATAGTTTTTCAGACCCTCTTCCCGTGAATGCAGCAGCAGAGGCAGGTTCTTCCATCCGTATTTTTTCCTCACAAACAGCATGGAAAGGAAAAAAGCGAGCACGGTGCCGGCCGACGCGCCGATGAAGACTCCTTCAATCCCGAAGATCATCCCTCCGGCGATCACGGCGGGAACGACGCAGAGGCTGTCCCGCATGGCGCTGATACCAACGCTCAGACCCACCTTGTCGATCAGCCGGTAGTAAGACGTCAGCATGTAAAGATAACAGGTAAAGATCAGGGAGGGCGTCATGAAAAGGATACCCCTCGAAGCCACGCCGCCCAGTTCCGGATCCGTAATCCCCGTGAGATCGGGAATCTCTCCGGACAGGAGAATCATCAGGAGCATGGCCGCGATGCTTTCCACGACGCATGTAACGGAAGCCATGCGCCACAGCTTCCGGATCCCCTTAAAGCAGTTTTCCGACAGATACACGCTCATGATCGGCGTGAAGGCCGCGCCAATCCCGTCGAAAAGCAGCAGGAATTCCTGAACAAGCAGGACGACGGAGACCATGATGATCCTTTCTTCCCCGAAACGCCAGAGCACGAACAGATTCAGAGCGTAGGAAAAAGACGACAGAAACAGATAGTTCCCGGCATCGGTCAGGGCATAATGGATGTCATCGCGCAGAACAGGAAAGGAAAAGTCCAGGTTCAGCCTGAGCGTATTGGTCTTTCTGAAAAGATGCGTCATTGCCACCAGAAACCGGAGCGCTACGGCGATCACGGAGGCGAGCCCGACCCCGGCGATTCCCATGGTGCGGCAGAAGAGGATGGACAGGATAATGTTGGAGGCTGCCTCCACAATGGATACCGCGATGATGCAGGCCTCGTCCCCGTCCGCGAAAACCGCCTGAAACATCACTTCCGCAACGGGCATGAGCAGAAGCTCAAAACGAATCCAGTTGTAATATTCGCCAGCCAGGCGCGACATGGCCGCGGAAAGCTGAAAATGCCTCAGATAGCTGCTCTTGATCCCTGTCAGGAGAACAAAAATCAGGATTCCGCCGACAATGCACACCGTCAGCCCCGTTCCGAAGACCCGGTCCGCTTCATCTTTGTCGAACCGGCCTCTGGCCTTGGCGTACAGGATCGGAATCCCCAGAGAGATAAACATGGCGAAGAAAACACAGAGGTTATAGAGCGGAGCGACCACATTGACGGCGGAAACAGCGGTATCGCCCAGAAAGACCCCGCAGACGATGGTATCTGTCATGATCACCAGGGCGTTGACGATGCTGGTGAAGGTGGCGCCGCCCAGCATGGACAGAAATTTTTTCTTAATCATAGCCGGAGCTTCCTCTTTGTCGGAACACAATCGCTCTCCATGAGAAATCGGCTTGTCCATTATCTGATACAGCCGGGATGCCGGTCCGATCCGGCATATCCGCATCATGATACAACAGATTTATAAGGCAGGCAATCGCCGATGTGAAAAAACAACGGTTCATCTTGCTCTTTTTCTGCATTCACTCTTTTCCGCGCGGACGCGGCTCCCTGAGTCGGGCTGTGAAGTTTGCGGGAGGGAAGGGGAAAGTGTTTCGCAGGCTGTCAGCTGCCGGTGGAGCGGTAGTGCGTCATGGCTTTTCGGAAAACAACGTAGATCAATCCGAAGAATACCGCGCCGGCCAGAGGGCAGACGAAAGCCGTCCACGAGGGCCATCCGTACAGCGGTTTTTCCAGAATGTAGGCGGAGGGGACGTGCAGAACCAGGGCAAAGGGCGCCACGGCTGTAAACAGAATTCTCAGGGGCCTGGGATAGATGTCAATCGGATATTCGCAGGCGCTCCGGCCGCCGTAACTCAGCGCGTTTACCAGCTCGACGGATTTAACGCTGTAAATCATGAAAATGGCTTCGATCATAAACAGAGCCAGAATCAGCATGCAGCCGAACAGAATGGCTTCCGCGAACGCGGCGGCTTTCGGAAGGGTCCACTGCACATGCGAAAGACGGCAGCCGATCACCAGGGCGGCGGTTCCGACAGCGATGCAGGTAATCCGCCGGGGATCGACGGCGCTGCACAGGATCTGCGTCAGCACGCCCCGGGGACGGGTCAGGAGCGTATCCAGCTGTCCGGTCCGGATCAGGGAGGGAAAATTCCCGGTCAGGCCGCGGCCGAAGCATTCCGTCAGGTAGAAGGTGACCGACATGATTCCGAAAAAGAAGAACAGATCCCCGGTTTCCCACTGATTCAGCCGGTCAAACCGGTCGATGATCAGGATGACGGCCATCATCTCCCCGCCCTCCATCACCAGCTGAGCAAGCGCCTGAAGGAAGAAGGAAACGGGATATTCCAGCTGACACTTCAGCAGCATCCGCATCGAGTGAAGATAGAGCCTGATCGTATTCATTGCTCAGCCTCCCTGTAAAACAAGGCGCCTCTGATGCCGCTGCCACAGCCAGTATCCCAGGCCGGTCAGCGCCGCGGTCCAGAGAGCCTGAATCAGCAGGATGCGGCCGGCGGCAGCGGGCGGCACATCGCCGGTATACAGCCGGATCGGAGCATCCAGAAGCTGGGCGTAGGGGAGCAGCGTAATCACCCGCTGCCAGCTGTCCGGGAACAGGGTCAGCGGAAGGATGTTTCCGGACAGCGTCATCATCAGCAGATTCAGCAGGGCCTGGATCCCCCGGGGATCCAGCGTCCGCATCGTGAAGGCCATGGTGATGTTCTCCAGAGCGGTCACGCAGAATAGGCCCAGCAGCAGAGCCGGCAGGCTCAGCAAAAGCCCCGGCAGGGAGTCCGGAAGGCTGATGCCCCATCCTTCCGGCAGCAGGGCCGCCAGGATCAGCATCGGAACGGCGCGCATCAGGCTGCCGGTGATTTTCTGCGCCATGATCCGGACATAGTAAAAGGCGTACAGGTTGACCGGCCGGCACAGATCATAGGCAATTCCGCCGGTGCGGATTTTATCCAGCAGATCCGGATCGCTGGCCAGCAGCATTCTGAAAAATGCCTGCTGCAGCCATACATAGGTTACGACATGACCGACCGGCATGGCCTGCGGCTTGTTTTGATACAGGGCGCGGTACAGGGCAATCAGAATCAGCCCGAACATGACCTGGCAGATGATGCCGCCGATCATGGCTCCCCGGTACTGGGTCTCCATCCTGCGCCGGAGCCGGAATACGGAAAGATAGGTTCTCATAGTTCCATCTCCCGGTACATCGAAGCGATCAGATAATCAATGTTTTCAGGCTGGATGGTCAGCTCGCGGATGGTTCCGGCCTGCTGCAGCCCCTGCAGAATGTCGGGCGTCGGAATCATCTGCGGGGAGTATTCCACCCGGACAAGGTCTCCCTCCCGGGAGATTCCGGCGGCTCCGGGCAGCTCCGGAAGGATGTCCGGCTGTTCAAAGCGGACCGTTACGGTCCGGACGGTGTCGTACCGGCTCAGGAGCGTCGGCAGATCGCCGTCGTACAGCTTTTTTCCGTGCCCAAGCACCATGACCCGGGAGCACAGGGCGGCCACGTCCTCCATATCGTGGGTGGTCAGCAGCACCGTTGTGCCGTGTTCCCGGTTTTCCCACTTCAGAAAATCCCGCAGCGCCAGCTTGCTTACCGCGTCCAGCCCGATGGAGGGCTCGTCCAGGAAAAGCAGCCCCGGCCTGTGCAGCAGGGAACCGCATAATTCCGCCCGCATGCGCTGGCCCAGGCTCAGCTGCCGCAGGGGCGTACGCAGAAGGCTGCCCAGCTGCAGCGCTTCCGTCAGCTCCTTCAGCCTGGACCGGTAATCGGCGTCCGGAAGCAGGTAGATTTCCTTCAGCAGATCATAGCTGTCCAGGATCGGCACATCCCACCAGAGCTGCATCCGCTGGCCGAATACAACGCCGATCCGGCGCGCGTGCTCCCTGCGGTCCTTCCAGGGAATCCGGCCTTCGACCAGAACCTCTCCGGAATCCGGCGTCAGGATACCGGAAAGAATCTTCACCGTGGTGGATTTTCCCGCGCCGTTGGGCCCGATATATCCGACCAGTTCGCCCCGGTCAATCTGAAAGGAAATATCCTGAAGCGCCGGAACGGCTTCCCGCTCCCGCAGCAGCCGGCCTTTCTCCCGCTTTTTCCGGACCGTGAAAGTCTTCCGCAGGCCGTTCACCTGAATATACTTCATCTTTCTTTCCTCCGTACAACGCGAGCCTTATTTTACGTGATTCTTCCGGCCCCGTCAACCGTCCCGGAGCAGGATTTCGGGGTTGACAGAAGGGGCGGGATCGGATATGCTTTCCGTATTCGGAAGAAAGGACGGTACGGGCAGAGAGATGTATATTCGCAACTGAGATTCGGCAGCAGAGGCTTTCCGGCAGGGGATCCGGCCGGGAGGGGTATTTGTGATGCCGTTTGGAGGTTGCGTTCCGCAAAAGCCAGACGTCTTTTGGTGATGGTGTGACTGCGCTCCTCCGCGGCCTGGAAGGAGTGTTTTTTTATGGCTAAATGGATTCTGGAAGCCGTTGGACTTCGGATGTCCTTCGGGGACCGGGAAGTGCTGCATACGGACCGGCTCACCGTATCGGACGGAGACCGGATCGGACTGATCGGTGAAAACGGAGCGGGCAAGAGCACGCTGCTGAATATTCTGGCGGGAAGGCTGGAGCCGGATGAAGGCGTGGTACGCAGCACGGTTCCAGCGGCGCTGATCTGCCAGCAGGGCAGCGCGGAACCGGACGGAGACAGGGAAATCAAAGCCCTGTTCCGGGCGCAGGGGGAGCGGCAGGGCCTTTCCGGCGGCGAAATGACGCGGAACCGGATCGCCGGCGCGCTTTCGGATCATTCCCGGCTGCTGCTGGCGGATGAGCCGACGACAGACCTGGATGAGGAAGGGCTGAAGCTGCTGAGAAAACAGCTGAAGGGATTTGACGGGGCGGTCGTTCTGGTTTCCCATGACCGGGCGCTGCTGCGGGCCCTCTGCAACCGGATCTGGTATCTGGAGGACGGAAAGATTACGGATTTTCCGGGCGGGTATGATGACTTCATGGCTGAACGGAACCGCCTGCGGGAAAGGGCGGTTTTCGAATACGATCAGTACAAATCCGAACAGAAGCGGCTGCGGGAAACGGCGCAGAGAATGGCGGAAAAGGCTTCCCGGGTCCGGAAGGCCCCGTCGCGCATGGGAAACAGTGAAGCCAGGCTGCATACGCGGGAATGGACGGACTCGGTCCTGCAGCTCAGCCACGCGAAACGGACGATTCAGAACCGGATGGAACGGCTGGAAGTGAAGGAAAAACCCCGGGCGCTTCCGGAAATCCGGATGAAGCTGGGCACAGCGCATCCCGTTGAGGCCCGGTACGCCGTGGAATTCCGGTGCGGGGAGCTTCGGGCCGGGCCGAAGGAACTGCTGAAAGAAGCTTCCTTTGTGCTGCCGGCCGGCAGCCGGACCGCGCTGGTCGGCCCCAACGGCTGCGGAAAAACGACGCTGCTCCGGCTGCTGACGGGCCGGCAGGGCGCCGGGGTGCGTCTGCGGGGAGAAATCCGGATCAATCCCGCGGTCCGGCTGGGCTGGTTCGACCAGCATCATGAAAACACCCTGGATCCGGACAGAAGCATTCTGGAGAACATCCTGGAGAAGGCGGTTTATCCGGAAAGCTTTGCCAGAACCGTGATGGCCTGTATGGGAATCGACGGGGACCAGGTATTCCGGCCGGTCCGGCTGCTCTCCGGCGGGGAGAAGGCCAAGGCGGCCCTGGGAAAGCTGATGCTGATGGACTGCAATACGCTGCTGCTGGATGAGCCGACGAATCATCTGGATCTGTTCACGATGGAGGAACTGGAACGGCTGCTGGCAGGATACGGCGGGACGCTGCTGTTTGTCAGCCATGATGAGGAATTTATCCGGAAAACCGCGACCCGGATCATCCGCTTTGAAGACAGAAAACTGGTGACCTGTGAAGAAGGCTGGGAGGCCGCGGCGGCGGAGAAAAAACGGGATCCGGGAGAGGAAGAACGGCGGCTGGAAATCAGCCGGATTGAAATGCGGATGGCTGTGCTTACAGCCCGGATGGCGGCGCCGAAGAAGGGGGACCGGCCGGAGATGCTGCAGGAGGAATACATGCGTCTGGCGGAGAAACTGAGGGAGCTGTCCGGTTGAAAAAAACCCTGTTTTGATTTATGATACAGGGCGGAATCACCCATCTGTTCCGGAGGCATGCTGCATGAGAAAACGAATGATGTTTCTGCTGGCCGTCCTGTCGCTGCTGGTGCTGAGCTCCTGCGCCGGATCCCCCGCGCCGGATGCCGCGCGGGAAGCGGTGGTGCTGGGTTTCAGCCAGCTGGGGGCGGAGAGCTCCTGGCGGATTGCCAATACAGCCAGCGTGAAGGCGGCGGCTGAAGAATACGGATTCGGCCTGATGGCGGAGAACGCGAACCAGAAGCAGGAAAAGCAGATTGACGCCATTCGTTCCTTTATCGCCTACCGGGTGGATGTGATCGCCTTCTCTCCGATCGTGGAAACGGGCTGGGATAACGTCCTCGCGGAAGCCCGGCAGGCGAAGATCCCGGTGATTCTGGTGGACCGGATGATCGACAGTCCGGATGACAGCCTGTATACCGCCTTTGTCGGAGCGGATTTTTACGCGGAAGGCCGGAGGGCGGGGGAATACCTGCTGCGGAAGGCGGATGCCGTCCACGCAGAGCATCTGCGTGTGGCGGAGCTGTGCGGGACGCCGGAATCCACGCCGATGCGCGACCGTCACCGGGGCTTTCTCGATGTGGTTGAAAAGGATGACCGGATCGAAATCATTGAAAGCATAAACGGCGACTTTCTGCGCAGCAAGGGGGAGGAATGCATGAAAGCGCTGCTGGAAAAATACGGCGTTGACGGGATCGACGTAATCTACAGCCATAATGACAGCATGACCCTGGGCGCCCTGGACGTGCTGGAGCATTCCGGGGCGGCTCCCGGCCGGGATATCCTGATGATTACGGTGGACGGGGAGAAGGAAGCGGTGGACGCGCTGAAGGCCGGAAAGATCAACTGTGTGGTACAGTGTACGCCGGATCTGGGAAAGGATCTGATGGAGCTGGTCCGCGGGCTGACGGAGGGCCGGGAAATTCCGCGCATCACCCATCCGCAGGAAGGCGTCTTCTGTGATTTCGACGATCTGACGGATCCGTCCGTGGAGGGGTTCTGATGCGCAAAACAGGAGGGCAGACCAGTCTGCTCCGGCTGATCCGTCAGTTTACCACCTCGACGACGGTGCTGCTGACGCTGCCGGTGCTGATCGGCCTGGTGACCGTGGTGGTCTACAGCAGCCAGACCAGCGCGATTCTGCGGCGGATGAATACCGCGGCGGAGCTGAAGCCGGTGGTGGAAACCTCTCTGGCGGAAGATCTGTTCTCCGTGGCCGCCGGCCGGGTATCCTATGAAATGAGCGGAGTGGAAACGCGTCTGGAAAGGACGGACGCCGCTCTCGGCACGCTGCTGGCGGAGACGGACGGAAACGGCCATCTGCAGCTGACGGTCGCCCGGAGGACCATGGATACGCTGGCGCAGTACGCGCACAGAATCCGGGACGGGATGGCCGGGGGAGAACCGATCTCCGAAATGGAAACCGTGGTGGACGAAGTCCGGAATGTGGGCCGTTTGATCGCGGATATGATTGATTCCTTTGTGGCGGAGGAAATCAGGAATGCCGGCATTGCCGGTTCCCGGCTGGAAAAGATCGTCTGGGGAGCGGCCGCCATGGAAGGAATCCTGCTGATTGCTGCCTGGTGGTACAGCCGGGCTGCTTTCCGAAAGCTGACGGGAGAGATTTCGACAGCGCTGCAGAGCATGGAAGGAACGGTGCGGCGGATCGCGGAGGGGAATTTCCGGGACCGCGTGCGGAATATCCATGTGGAAGAAATGCAGGAGCTGGCGGATCAGATCAATCTGATGGCGGTCCGCCTGGAGGCGCTGCTCGAGCAGACGAAGCGGAATCAGGATCATCTGGCCAAGGCGGAACTGCGCACCCTGCAGGCGCAGATTAACCCTCATTTTCTCTATAATACGCTGGATACCATCGTCTGGCAGGCGGAAGGGGGAAACGGGCAGGCCGTGGTTCAGCTGACCCGCAGCCTGAGCGATTTCTTCCGGATCAGCCTTTCTTCCGGAGCGGACTGGATTCCGGTTACGCAGGAGCTGCAGCATGTATCCGCTTATCTGAGCATTCAGAAGACCCGGTACCGGGATATTCTGGATTATGAGGTGGATCATCCGGAAGGGCTGGATTCCACCTATATGCTGAAGCTGCTTCTGCAGCCGCTGGTGGAAAACGCGCTGTACCACGGAATTAAGAGCAAGCGGGGCGGAGGCAAAATTTCCGTGCGGGTGAGCCGGCAGAACCGGGTACTGACATTCTGTGTGGCGGATACGGGGAAGGGCATGACGCCGGAACAGATTGAGGAGATAGAGGAGATGCTGAGCGTGGAGCAGCCCACGATCCAGGCGGCACGGGAGCCCGGACATTCCGGCTTCGGCATGCGGAACGTGGACATGCGTATTCGACTGTATTATAAGAAGAAGACAGGGCTGTTGGTGCAGTCCGGCCCGGGAGGGACCGAAGTTACCTTCAGCATTCCGATCCGCACAAGGGAGGAAATTGACCATGATGAAAGTCTTTCTCGTGGATGACGAGATCGCGATCCGTGAGAATCTGCGCAATTCCTTTCCTTGGGAGGAAAAGGGATACCAGCTGGTGGGCGAGGCGCCGGACGGCGAGATGGCGCTGCCGATGCTTCGGGACCTGAACGCGGACATCCTGCTGACGGACATTCGGATGCCCTTTATGGACGGGATGAAGCTGTGCGAGGAAGTGCAGCGGACCATGCCCTGGGTGGAGCGGATTATTCTGTCCGGATACGACGACTTTGCCTATGCGCAGAAAGCCATTTCCCTGGGCGTAAAGGAATACCTGCTTAAGCCGGTGACGGCGGCGGAGCTGGAGGCGGCGCTGAACCGGGTGAGCCGGCAGATCGAGGAGAAGCGCAGGGATCGGGAGAACCTGACGGCGCTGCGGGAGCGGCTTTTCTCCGGGAACCAGTTCCTGCGGGACAAGCTGCTGGCCTCACTGTTTACAGATGAGGGCGACCGGGAGGATGATGAGGCGCTGCTGGGTCAGATGCGCGGCCTGGGAATCAACCTGATGGCAGGATGCTATGCGGTGATCGACATCGCCTTTACAGCGGAGGGCGAGCAGCGGCTGGCCTGCCGGAACGCGCTGGCGTCCCTGGCGGAGATGAGCGGCGGCGGGGTGCATGTGTGCAGCGCGCCGAAGGGCGCACGGGCGCTGGTGCTGGGCGATAACCCGGAGGATACCGAAGAGCGGGCATATTCCTTCGCCAGCTCCGCGATCCACCTGCCGGAGATGCAGAAGGCAGAGGGAACACTGATTTCCATGGGCGAAACGGTGAAGGATTTCCACGAGATCCGCCAGTCCATGAGAAGCGCGCGGCATATCCGCCACCTGCAGACGGCGGAGGGAAATACGGAACGGATCATTGTGAGCGGGAATGAGATTTCCGGGCGTCGGACACCCCTGTCCGAAACGGAACTCAGCCCCCTGTACGAGCGGCTGCAGTATGCCTCCGAGGAGGAAGTGGAGCCAATCCTGACGGAGTATACCCGATCCCTGGATCCGGCACTGGCGCTGGGTTACCTGCGGGTGGCGGGGCTGCTGACCGCCAGGCGGATTATCCAGGAAGGAGAGGGCATTCCCCGGGAAGTGCTGTCCGACGAACTGGTGGATGAAGCCATGCATACTGAGGGCGAGGAAGGATTCCGGCGCCTGGCGGAGCTGCTGAGGAGCGCGATCGTCTTCCGGAACCGGAACCGGGCGGGCTACGGCGACCCGACAATCAGCCGGGCGAGGGCTTACCTGTCCCAGCATTATGCGGACCCGAACCTGATGCTGCAGGATGTGGCGGGGGAAGTTCACCTGTCCCAGAGCCACTTTTCCACAGTGTTCGCCCAGGAGACCGGGCTGACATTTACCCAGTACCTGACGGCGCTGCGCATCGGCAAGGCGAGGGAACTGCTGGAAGCCACGGAGATGCGGTCTTCCCAGATCGCCCTGGAGGTGGGATACAATGATTCCCATTATTTCAGCTACCTGTTCAAGAAGACCACGGGAATGACGCCCAGCGAGTACCGCAAAGCGAACCGGACGTCTTCCTGACAGGGTCGGAGGGAAAAAACAAACTTCCTGCAAAAAAAAACAAACTGGACATAGATGGAAAATGGCGGAAACGGAAAAAATCATACCAAAATAAAAATCCTCTGTATTTCCAAAATACAGGGGTGTTTTTATAATATGAGCAAATGGCAGGAATGCCAAAAAAGGAATGGAGGAAAAACCTATGAAGAAACTGCTTGCTCTGGTAATCGCCCTGTGCTTGGTCCTGGGCGCTGCTTCCGCTTTCGCGGACGGACTGCTGAAGATCGGCTATGTCCAGGTTGGACACGAGTCTGACTGGCGTATGGCCAACACCCAGAACTACTTCGACGTGTTCACCAAGGATGCCGGCTTCGAGCTCGAGCTGATCGACTGCGACAACGACCATGCCCTGCAGCTGGCCAAGGTTCGTGAATTCGTCCAGAAGGACTTCGACTACATCGTCATCGACCCGATCCAGACCGCTGGCTGGGACGATGTGCTGAAGGAAGTCCAGGAAGCCGGAATCCCCTGCATCATCGCTGACCGTTCCGTGGATGCTTCCCCTGATCTGTACACCACCGCTGTCGGCACCGACATGACCGCTGAAGGCGAGACCGCCGGCAAGTGGCTGGCTGAGTACCTGGGCGGCAAAGAAGCGAAGATCCTCGTGATCGAAGGCTCCACCGGTTCCTCCGCCGCTATCGGCCGCTCCGAAGGCTTCAACAAGGTCGCTGCCGAGCATAAGGAATGGACGATCATCGACAGCCAGGACGGTGACTTCACCCAGAATGGCGGCCAGCAGGTTATGGAATCCTTCATCAAGACTTATGGCGAAGATGGATTCGACGTGGTTGTGTGCCACAACGATAACGAAGCGTACGGCGCGATGGACGCCATGGACGCTGCCGGCATCAAGTACGGCGTGGACGGCAAGATCATCATCTCCTTCGACGCCACCCATGAAGGCCTCCAGAGGACTCTGGACGGCAAAATCCTGTGCAACGTTGAGTGCAACCCCATCCAGGCCGTGATCGTCATGAACGTTATCAAGGCCCTGCAGGCTGGCGAAACCGTGGAGAAGTTCACGCTGGTTCCCGACGAAGGCTTCTGCGCTCCCGGAATTGAGAGCAAGATCGTCACTGTGATGAGCGACGAAGTGCTGGCCGGACGTAAGTATTAATCGGGCGTTTCACTGCATCCGGTTCTGCGGAAGTATCAAGTAGTCTCAAGGAAGCGGAAGGAACCGGGAGGTTCCTTCCGCGTTTCCTGTTTTATCCTCATTATCCGCCATTCCGATCCTTCACGGGTAAGAATCACCCGGCCCGGCGGCCGGAAACGATAGACAGCCGGACAGATGTCCGGCGGAAGTCAGAAAGGGAAATCAGTCATGAGCAATGAAGTGATCCTCAGCATGCGCGGAATCAGCATGACATTCCCCGGCGTAAGAGCACTGAGCGATGTGGATTTCACCCTCCGAAGCGGCGAGATCCACGCGCTGATGGGCGAGAACGGCGCGGGGAAGTCCACCCTGATCAAGTGCCTGACCGGCGTCAACGATTTTGAGAAAGGTGAGATATTCATGGGTCCGGAGCGGCGCCCCATCCGGAACCATTCCACGCTGGAAGCCCAGAAGAACGGTATTTCCACGGTGTACCAGGAGGTTAACCTGTGCCCGAACCTGAGTGTGGCCGAGAATCTGTTCATTGGGCGTGAGCCGCTGACCGCTCTGCATACGATCAAACGCCAGGCCATGGTCAAGCGGGCCCGGGAACTGATGAAGAAACTGGACATCAACGTGGACGTGACCCAGACCCTGGACCATTACTCCATCGCGCTGCAGCAGATGATCGCCATCGCCCGCGCAGTGGACATGGAATGCAAGGTGCTGATCCTGGACGAGCCGACCTCTTCGCTGGACGACAACGAGGTGGAAAAGCTGTTCTCGATGATGCGCACCCTGCGGGACGAGGGGATCGGTATCATCTTTGTCACGCACTTCCTGGAGCAGGTGTACGCGGTTTGCGACCGGATCACGGTGCTGCGGAACGGCCAGCTGGTGGGCGAGTTTGAAATCTCCGACCTGCCGAGGCTGAAGCTTGTGGCTGCCATGATGGGCAAGGATTTCAATGACCTGGCCAGCATCCGGACCAAGGAAAAGACCGAGATATCCCCGGAGCTGGAGATCGAGGCGAGGGGTTTGAGCCACGAACGGAAGATCAAGCCCTTCGACCTGGACATCCATAAAGGCGAGGTTGTCGGCCTGACCGGTCTGCTGGGCAGCGGCCGGAGCGAACTGGCGCGGACGATTTACGGCGCTGACAGAGCCCAGACCGGCACGCTGAAGGTGGACGGGAAACCTGCGAAGATCAAAGCGCCCATTGATGCGATGCGCCTTGGCATGGGCCTGCTGCCGGACGACCGGAAGGCCGAGGGCATTGTGGAGGACCTGTCTGTGCGGGAGAACATCATCCTGGCAATGCAGTCGCTTGCCGGTGTGGTGAAGCGCATCCCGATGGACAAGCAGATGGAGATTACGAAGAAATTTATCGAGCTGCTGGAGATCAAGACGCCAAGTACCGAAACATTGGTGAAACAGCTGTCCGGCGGCAACCAACAGAAGGTCATTATCGCCCGATGGCTGGCGACGAACCCGGATTTCCTGATCCTGGACGAGCCGACCCGTGGTATCGACGTCGGAACAAAGACCGAAATCCAGAAGCTGGTGATTCAGTTGGCGGAGGAGGGCAAGAGCGTGATCTTTATTTCCTCCGAGATCGAGGAAATGCTGCGTGCCTGCAACCGCCTGGCGGTGCTGCGTGATGGCGAGAAGGTGGGAGAACTGACCGAGAACCTGACGCAGGAGTCGGTGATGAAGGTCATAGCCGGAGGTGAGCAGAAATGAACTGGCTGAAGAGGATTGTGAAAAAACCGTTGTTCCTGCCCTTGTTCAGTGTCTTCCTGGTGCTGATCATCAACGTGGTGTACGACGCGGTGCAGGGAAACTTCGCCCTTGAGTTTTTCAGGATTGAACTGAAGGAAGGCGCGCTGTACGGCCGGATCATTGATATTCTGAACCGCGGCAGCGAGGCGGCCATTCTGGCGATCGGCATGACGCTGGCGGTTTCCTCCTCTGCCGGTACTGACATTTCCGTCGGTTCCGTGATGAGTCTGTCCGGCAGCCTGTGCTGTATGCTGCTGGCCGGGTTCGGCGTAACCCACGTGCGTGAGGTCAGCGATCTGCGGATGCCGATTTTCGTCGGTGTGATCGCGGGCATCGGCGTTGCCGGCCTGTGCGGCCTGTTTAACGGCTTCCTGGTGGCGAAAATGAAGATACAGCCTATGGTGGCGACGCTGATCTTCTTTACCGCAGGCCGCGCAATCGGCTTGCTGCTGACGAACAATAAGATGGTGTATATCCATCTGGAGCAGTTCAAGGTCTTCGGAGGCAAACTGTGGATCTTCCCGACACCGACGGTGATCGCCGCGCTGTGTGTGGCGGTAATGGCCGTGATCCTGAGGATCACATCCCTGGGCACATATATCCAGTCCGTGGGGATTAACCCAAGGGCTTCCCGGATCGCCGGAATCAACAGCGTGGCAATCATCATGCTGTGCTACATCATCTGCGGCCTGTTCGCCGGAGTGGCCGGCATTGTGGCGACTTCCCGGATCTATTCCGCGGATTCCAACAACATAGGCCTGAACCTGGAGCTGGACGCCATCCTGGCGGTTGCCTTGGGCGGCAACAGCCTGGGCGGCGGACGGTTTAACCTGGCGGGTTCCATTATCGGCGCGTATACCATCCAGGCGATTACCACCACGATGTACGCCCTGGGCGTCGCGAAGGCACAGGCCCCGGTCTACAAGGCGATTATCGTTCTGCTGATCGTGGTGGTGCAGTCTCCGGTCGTGAAGGCGTACTTCGCCCGCCGCAGGGCTCAGAAGGAAGGCGCCCTTGCCTTTGCAGGAAGGGGTTGAACGGAATGAAAAAGAAAAGTCTCAATAGCCATACGATATTGCTGATGATCACCGTCGGGCTGTTTATTCTGCTGTACGCGTTCGGCTACTTTATGTACGGTTTCGGGGACAACGCGAAGGGATTCGAAAAGATGCAGACCTTCCTGGACATCTTCCGGACCAACGCGGCGCTGATCTGTATTGCCTGCGGCATGACCTGCGTCATGCTGACCGGCGGCATTGACATCTCAGTGGGTTCCCTGGTGGCCCTGGACTGTATGATCCTGAGCGTGGGAATGGAAAACAACGGGATTTCCCCGTCGCTGCTGGTGCCCTTTGTGCTGATCATCGGTATTGTGTTCGGCGCGGTGCAGGGGTATCTGATCGGCTACCTGCAGATCCAGCCCTTCATCGTCACAATGGCCGGCATGTTCTTTGCCCGCGGCATGACAGCTATGATCTGCACGGACCAGGTGAATATTACCGCGCAGAACTGGTTCAAGGAATTGGCCGCGGTCAAGATCAGCATGCCCTTTGAGCTGGGCGCGGTGGTTAATAAGCGCGGTGTGAAGATGGTGCCCTATGTGAACATACCGGTGATTGTCTCGCTGGTGGTGGTAATCGCTGTGTTCCTGATGCTGCGCTACACGCGGACAGGCCGGAGCATGTACGCCGTGGGCGGCAACCAGCAGAGCGCGGCCCTGATGGGACTGAACACGAAGCGCACGAAGATGATTACCTACATCCTGTCATCCTTCCTGTGCTCCATCGGCGGTATCTGCTACTGCATGAATACGATGTGCGGCACCACGACCCAGGCGCTGGGCCTGGAGATGAAAGCGATCTCTTCCGCCGTCATCGGCGGAACGCTGCTGACCGGCGGCGTCGGAAACGTGTTCGGATCCTTTGTCGGCGTTCTGATCAACGGTACAATCAACAGTATCGTGAGCTTCAACGCGGACCTGACCAGGCTTGGCGGTACGGTGCCGAACGTGGTATCCGCTTTCCTGCTGTATGTTTTCATTATGCTGCAGGCGGTATTCGCCAAGCTGCGCGCGCGGAAACAATAATCAGCGCTGCAGGGGATGAAGGGTTTTTCCGTCCGCTGAGCAACAGGGGCAAAAAGGCGGAAAACGCCGGGAAAATGAAGCTGAAAAAAGAATAGGGCCGGTCAAGCCGGCCTCGGAAAACGAGCCCTCAGGCCTTTGGCCTGAGGGCTCGCGGTGTTTACAAAAGGGGAAGCAGCTCAGCCCGGACGCCGTCCATCCGGGGATCGGACAAACCGAAATCCATTTCCCTGTAGCTCCACGCGCAGCGGGAGATGCCGTACCGTTCAAAGGTATCATGGATCATCCGGAACCATTTCACCGTATCCTCCGGGGTAGCCCGGTCAATCACTCCGTATTCCCCGCAGTACAGCTCGGTTCCGTTTTTCCGGGCGGCTTCCAGAGCCGGAGCAAACAGATTGTCAAAATAATCCTCCGGGATCGCCGCCTGATCAAAGGAGAGGCGGAAAGCCGTATCCATGTCCGGCACCCAGTGCGCGCCCTGATGGGTGAAGCGCAGCGGCTCGTAACAGTGGAAGTTGTAAATCACCCGGTCGTCCGCGGGGGGATTGAGCGCCGGAACCGCGTGAGCGCTGTTGTTGTGGTATCCGCCGACCAGAATCAGATGCTTCGGGGCGATCGCCCGGATCCGTTTGATGCAGGTATCCGCGACCCGGTTCCAGGTGTCCATGAACGCCGGATCCGTAACTTCGTTCAGCAGCTCAAAGGCGATATGCTCCGGACTTCCCGCGCAGCGGGACGCGATCTGCTCCCAGAGGCGGTAAAAGCGATCCTGATAGAGCTCGCTGCTGAAAAAACCCGTTTCCTGCTCTCCGGTGTCGAAGGAAAATCCGGCTGTTTTATGCAGGTCGATAACCAGATTCAGCCCGTTTTTCCGGCACCATTCCGCCGCCCGGTTGATCCGGTCAAAACCGTCCGCCCGCCAGGCTTTTCCGTCGGGCTCCTCCAGTACGTTATAGTCCACCGGCAGGCGGACATGATCCAGCCCCCACTCGGCGATGCGGGTGAAATCCTCTTCCCGGATAAAACCGTTTAACCTCTCTTCCGAATAATCGCACTGGCTCATCCAGCCGCCCAGGTTAACCCCTCTGGAGAATCCCAGCTCTTTCAGCATAACTGTTTCCTCCGTTTTTTGTTCTGATTCATCATATCATATCCGGACGCCCGCAACAAGCGGTTATCTTCCGTCCCTGCCGGAGCCGCTGCCGGCCTGAGCGTTCCGGGAGGCTTTGCGGACCATAAAGGCCCGCATGACTTTGGCGGCGGTCCGGTACGGGAGAGGCAGCAGCGCCCTGTCCGCTTCCTTCAGCTTTTCCCGGATGGGGATGGACTGGGGACAGTGTTTCTCGCACTGTCCGCAGCCGACGCACTGGGAGGCGAAAGCCGGCTTCTGTGTCAGCGCGACGCTCTGCATGAACTGTTTCCGTCCGTCGAATTTGGATTCCGTGTACATGGTGTTATAGCTCGAAAAAATGCCGGGAATATCCACACCCCGGGGACAGGGCATGCAGTATCGGCATCCGGTGCATCCGACTTTCTCGTGGGCCTGGATGGATTGCCGGACCGTATTCAGCAGCGCGAAATCCGACTCCGTGAACGTTCCGGCTTCGGCCTGGTCGGCGGTTCGGGTATTCTCGGCCACCATTTCCACGGAGTTCATGCCCGACAGCACCACGGTGACTTCCGGCTGATTGTACAGCCAGCGGAAAGCCCATTCCGCCGGCGTCCATTTCCGTTCGTGGTTCTCCATAGCCTTCCGGGCGTCCGCCGGCAGCATGCTGACCAGTTTCCCGCCCCGGAGCGGCTCCATGATGATCACCGGGATTCCCCGGGCCGCCGCGGCCTTCAGGCCGATGGAACCGGCCTGCGTGGTTTCGTCCATATAGTTGTACTGGATCTGGCAGAAGTCCCAGTCCCAGGCGTTCAGCACCTTCAGAAACTGATCGGAGTTCCCGTGGAAGGAAAAACCGATGTTCCGGATGGCGCCGGAAGCCTTCTTTTCCTGAATCCACTCCGGCAGGCCCAGCGCAACCAGTCTTTCCCACTGCGCGGAGTCGGTCATATGATGCATCAGATAATAGTCGATATGATCCGTCCGGAGGCGGGACAGCTCCTCCTGGAAGATTTTTTCGGCTCCCGCCGTGTTCCGGATCATGTACTGGGGCAGCTTGGTGGCGATCAGCACCTGATCCCGCAGGTGGTTTTTCTCCAGAACGGTGCCGAGAAGCGCTTCGCTGCCCGGATAAATATAGGCGGTATCGTAATAATTGACGCCCGCGTGCCAGGCGGCCAGGATTTCTTTTTCCGCCTTTTCCAGATCCAGACTGCCGCCTTTGCGGGAAAAACGCATGCATCCGTAGCCAAGGACGGACAAATCCTGCCCGTATCGGTCTTTGCGGTATTTCATACTGAGCTCCTCCCCGGTCCGGCAGGCCGGAGGCCTGCCGTCTGTTGGTTTTCCGCTTTCCGTGAGGAGATTAGCATATTTCGGCGCGTAGGGCAAGAGCGATCTGAAATCACTAAAATGACACATTTTGTTTAAGAAAATGTAAAAAATAACCCTGTGGTATTTGACAGGCCGTGACTTCCTATGGTAAAATCTTTTCAGATTCCTTCCGGGAATGTTAAAATTCTTGTATGGGAGATGAAATGATTTGAAAAAAGTCCTGAGCCTTCTGCTGGCTGCCATGATTCTTCTGGGATCGGCTTCCGCCATGGAGAGCGGGAAGGTTGTTATCAAAGGTACCGAGAAACGGAATATTTCGGTTCACGCGACGGGCGATAACACCGTCGAAGCGGGGGTCAGCCCCACCACCGGTGAGAATCTGGCTGAGCTTGCCGCCACGCTGAATCTTCCCGCCACCTACGGCGGAATGGTCAAGAGCGGGAAATACTATCCCGTTCTGGTTCAGATTTCCAACCCCAACGGCGGAATCGGGCAGAATGCGCCCTGGTTCGCGTCCTACTGCGACGTGATGTATGAAACTATGCTGAGCGGTGACGGCATTACCCGTCATACGGCGGTATTCAATAACGTGCTGCCGGAAATCGTGGGGCCGCTGCGGAGCATCCGTACGCATCACCTGGCGATTCAGGCGGAGTGGAACTGCCCCTATTTCTTCCATGGCAAGCAGGATATGTACGTGGACCCGCTGATGATCGAGCTGAATAAAGCCCGGCCGGGGACGACCTACAGCCGCAAGCTGAATACCGTGGGCATCCTGTACAACGGAACCGACGGCAACTCGAAGCCCTACAAGTCCGGCGACCGCCATTTCCGGGTGAACAAGACCCAGATCGACGCGCCGAACAACGCCGGCTACAAACTGGCGGAGATCGTGAAGGAAGTCTCTCCCGCGGACTGGGAGTTCGCGAGCCATGCCTATGTCTTCACGGACAATCTGCCCCTGGGCGGGGACGACGCTTCCTTTATCTATGTCAACTGGCAGCAGGCGGTGAACAACAGCCGTCTGGAGTACAATCCGGAAGATAACGTGTACGAGCGTTATGTCTATCTCCCGGACAACAGCAACCGTTCCGCGCTGTATGACGAACTGACTCTGGCCAATCCGCAGCTGGTGAACCGGGACAAATCCGGCCAGGGTACGTTCACCTTTGAGATTGAGCACGGAAACCCCATCACCTTTACGAATGTGATCGTCCAGTATGTGACCATCGACTGGGACGGCCAGGGAACCAAGTTCTTCCCGGCCGGAAAGAAGGACGGTTCCGGCAACGCGGACTACTTCATGGGCGGCAAGCATTATCAGGGAGTCTGGAAGCGGGGCAGCATCTTTGACCGGACAGTCTTCTACGGCCCGGACGGATATGAGATGCCTCTGCTGCGCGGCAAGACGCTGATCATCATGATGGATACGAAGCAGAATCGCAGCGTGAGCTATGATCCGTAAGAGAGAAACTGTCGGTCGAAAGGGTGTTTCGCGTGGGTAAGAAGATTCTGCTGGTGGATGATGAGCCTTTGATCCTGAAAGGTCTGAAGTATACCCTCGAACAGGAAGGGTATGAAACGGACAGTGCCATGGACGGGGAGGAAGCACTGGCTAAATTCGAAGCCGGCGGCTTTGACCTGATTCTGCTGGATGTGATGCTGCCGAAGCTGGATGGAATCGCGGTCTGTCAGCGGATCAGAGAGAACAGCGATGTTCCCATCATCATGCTGACGGCCAAGGGCGAGGATATGGATAAGATTCTGGGCCTGGAATACGGCGCGGATGACTATATGACCAAGCCTTTCAACATCCTGGAGGTAAAGGCCCGGATCAAAACGATTCTTCGCCGGGTTTCGGGCGGCGGCAGTCAGCAGGAGCAGCGGGTGGTTCGCGTTCATGATATGGAAGTGAACCTGGTCAAGCGCAGCGTTACCCTGGGCGGACGGGATATCAAGCTTACCGCGAAGGAATTTGATCTTCTGCAGATGTTTGTGACCAACCGGGGAACGGTTTTCAGCAGGGAGCAAATGCTGGAAAACGTGTGGAAGTATGATTATGCCGGGGACGCGCGGACGGTGGACGTGCATATCCGGCGCCTGAGGGAGAAGATCGAAAGGGATACGTCCAAGCCTGAATTCATCTTCACCAAATGGGGAGTGGGTTACTATTTCACGGACCAGGATTAAAGAACGCTTTTTCGGGGCCAGCATCAGGTGGGAAATCCTGCTGGCCTTTTTTGTCGTTGTAGGCGTTTCGTTCGGCGTGGCGGCGACGATCCTCACCGATGTGGTCCGTGATTTTCTGTTTGAGCAGAGAACCCGGGAGGATGATCAGATGACCGGGCGCGTCGCTGAAGCGGTGGCTTCCGATCTGGACGGGCTGGCCGTGGACAGTCTGAACCGGACGCTGCAGACCAACGCGGAGGCGATGGACGGGCGGCTGATGGTGCTGGATCCGGACGGAAAGGTGCAGTTTGACACCTTCGGCACGCTCTGCGGGCGCCGGCTGGATCTGGAGGAAGTGCTGCAGGTGCTGACGGCCGGCAAAGTGGAGGCCTACGGAATCTATACGCCGGGCCGGGAGACGGTGGAGCGCATGAGCGGCGAGACCGGCGCGGAATATCTGGCTTACTGCGCCCGGGAGATCCGGATCGGCGAAAGGCGGCTGGGAGTGATTCTGTTTGTCAGCCGGATCCAGGGCCTGATGGACTCTATGAACACCGTTCAGTGGAAACTGGTTACGGTTTTCATGATTATCGTGATTGTCGCGCTGGTGCTCGCGCTGATCATCAGCCAGGTGGTGACCAAGCCCATCATGGATCTGAACCGGACCATGAGAAAGATGGGGAAGGGCGACCTGAGTGCCCGGGCGATGATCCGGGGCAGCGGCGAGATGCGGGAACTGGCGCAAACCTATAACACCATGGCGGCCCAGCTGGAAAACCTGGACAAAACGAGAAATCAGTTTGTGTCCAATGCGAGCCATGAACTGAAGACGCCCCTGGCCACAATGAAAATCATGCTGGAAACCATGATGTATCAGCCGGATATGCCCCAGGAGCTTCAGCGGGAGTTCATGGAGGATATGAACCATGAGATCGACCGGCTGACCGGGATTATTACGGATCTGCTGACGCTGACGCGGACGGACGCGCAGGCGCAGGAACTGAAGAAGACATCCGTGGATCTGTCGGATCTGACGGAAGAGATTGTGCGGCTGCTGAGTCCGGCGGCAAAGAAGCGGGGCCAGACCCTGACCTGTGAAGTGGAAAAGGGCCTGACCATGCTGGGAGACCGGGACCGGCTGCATCAGGTATTCTCCAATCTGACGGACAACGCGATTAAATATACTCCGGACGGAGGGAAAATCCATATCGCGCTGCACCTGGACGGAGATGATCTGGTCTGGCGGGTGCGGGATAACGGCGTGGGAATTCCTCCGGAGGACCAGGATCATGTGTTTGAACGGTTCTACCGGGTGGATAAAGCCAGGAGCCGGGAAACCGGCGGCACGGGTCTCGGCCTGAGCATCGTCCGCCAGCTGGTAACGCTGCACGGTGGCACGGTAACGGTCCAGTCGGATCCGGGACAGGGTTCTGAGTTTATCGTCCGGCTGCCCCGGGAAGGAGCGTGATGACATGAGGCGATTTCGGCGAAAAGCCGGCTGTCTGCTGATGGCCCTGCTGCTGCTTCCCGCGCTGACCGGCTGTACCCGGGTTCCGGAGGAAGAACGGGAACCCGCGCCGGCCCTTTCCGTGCCGGAAGTGCCCTGGGCCGCGCCGGACGGGGACGGAGTCGTGGGCCAGGAACGGGTGGCCATGCTCTATCTGAACGGAACCGGCAGTCTGCAGATGATCCCGCGGGAGATCACGCTTCCGGTTGCGGAGCTGCATGACCTGGTCAAAACCCTGGTCACGGTGCTGATGAATTATCCGACGGACAGCGAAATTGCGCCCTGGGGCGGAGAACGGACGATTACGCTGTACGGGGATCAGCCGGTGGAGGTCAGCGGCAGCATCTGTACCGTCAATCTGGGTACGGCCGCGCTGCAGCTTGGTTCCTCGGACTTTTATCAGATGTGCGTGGGCCTGGCAACCACGCTCTGTTCCCTGGATGAGATCAGCTTTGTGAATGTGCTGGTGGCGGATCAGAGCGTAGGCCTGGATGTCAGCGGCACCCTGCCCATGGGCAGTCTGACCGGCCATCCGGATGAGAACCTTCCCGTGCTCTGGGAGCAGATGGAGGCAAAGCGAACCCCGCTGGGAGAAGACGCTTCCCAGATTCCTTTGAGCGCCATGGTGACCCTGTATTATCCGCTGACGGACGGACAGGGGATCGGCTGTGAAAACCGCATTCTGAACTTTGGCGGCCAGACGCCCAGCCAGGTGGCGCTGGGACTTTTACAGGCGATCGGCGATGTGCGCAAAAACCAGATCGGTACGGCCAATCTGCCGGATCTGGCCGGCGTGATGAGTTATGATCCGCTGACGAGCGAGCTTACGGAGGGAGGAAAGCTGGTTACCCTGTCTTTCAGGCGGGAGATAGACGGGCTGCTGGAAGCCTGGCAGACGGATCTGGCCAGTCTGGCGGCGGCGGTGACCATGACGCTGACCACCTTTATGCCCGGCGTCAGCGCCGTCAGCTTTCGGGTGGAGGACAGCCCCCTGACGGAGCTGAGAGGCGCGCCGGGGCAGGTAACGGCGCTGGGCGGCCTTTTTCGCAGAAATATGTTCCAGTCCTGGCTTCGGGGAAGCGCGGTGGTCTATTTTGCCAGAGACGGGAAGCTGAAAGCCTGCCAGCGGCCGATGAACCGGCAGCGGACCGGAACCCCCAGAGCCCTGCTGACGGAGCTGATGAACGGACCGACGGCCCGGGAAAAGGCCGGCGGAATGGAAGCTTCCATGCCGCCGGAGCTTCGGGAGGATGATATCCTGGGCATTGCGGCGGTCGGGGACACCCTGCTGATCAATCTGTCGGAGAGCTTCCGTTCGTCGATTCAGGCCTGGGGCCGGGAGCGGGAGGCGGTTTTGTGCTACAGCATGATCAATACCCTGGGGATGAACTGCAGAATGAGCCGGATCTGCTTCTTCTTTGAAGGAAAACAGGAGGAATATATCGCCGGGGATATCTACTGGGCCGGGGAGTTTCTGTACAATCCGGAGCTTGGGAAAAACTGAAATTTGTTAACACTGCGTTCATATTCCTGTCAAATTAGCCTTCTATACTGCAGCTGAAACCGAAAGGAGGTTATCGAAAATGACAGGAACATTCAGAAAACACATACTGGGATACATAGCGATGGCACTGGTTTTTGCTCTGGCGGTGACCGCGGTGGCGGTTTTCCGCGGAACGGGCGCCGCGAATGCTGAAACGGTGGTGCTGACTTCCCCCTTCACGGAAGCGGTGGCCAAGGTTCGGGACAGCGTCGTGGGCGTGAACAATTATCAGCTGGTATCCTACGGCGGCAGCAATGACTATTACAGCCCCTGGGATTACTTCTACTATGGGTACGGATATCCAAACAGCCGGGGAAACGGCCGCGGGAACGGCCGGGGGAACGGTTCCCAGGACAGCTCCCAGGAAGTGAAGAGCGGCAGCGGTTCCGGCGTTGTGGTGGCGAAGGAATATGTACTGACCAACTGCCATGTGGTGCAGAACGCCAGCAGCCTGAAGGTTTCCGTTCTGAAGGACGGCGAGACGGAAGCGACCCTGTATGACGCCACCGTAGCGGCTTCGGATGAGAACAAGGATGTGGCGGTGCTGTATGTGCCGGGTCTGCCCCTGGAGCCGGTGGAACTGGGCGACAGCGATCAGCTGGTCGTGGGAGACTGGGCGATCTGCATCGGCAATCCGGGGAACGGAGCCGGAAACATTATGACCGGTACCGTAACCGCGGGCATCATTTCCGCTCTGGACCGGGAGGTTGATTCCGGAAGCACGTCCACGGATCCTTACGGCCGCAAGGTGAGAACGAAAAACAAGATGATCCAGACGGACGCGGCCATCAACAACGGCAACAGCGGCGGCGGCATGTTCAACACGGCGGGCCAGCTGGTGGGCATCCCCAACATGAAGTACAGCGGAACCCGTTCCTCCATGAGCTCCATGGGGATTGAAAACATCGGCCTGTGCATCCCGATTAACGAAGCGAAGGATGTCATTGCGCAGGCTCTGAACGCGGAACCCGTTCAGCAGGAAGCGCAGAACACGGAGAACGGCGGGGAAGAAGCTTCCAGCAGTGCCATGCTCGGCAAGCCCCGCCTGGGCGTGTCCGTGACGACCTTCAACGGCGCGGAGATGACAAACGGCGTTCTGCCCAACGGTGTCTATATCTTCTCGGTGGAAGAGGGAAGCCCCGCGGAAGCGGCCGGCCTGCTTCCCGGAGACATTATCATGGAGGCCAACGGTACGGTGACTCCCACCTTTGAGGATATGTCCGCTGTCCTGCTGACCCTGAAGGAAGGGGATACGGTCAGCCTGAAGATCTGGCGTCCGGATCAGGTGGAGGATGCCGCTCAGGGCCGGATTTCCACCACGGGACAGGATATGGATATCCAGGTGGTACTGAGGGTGCTGGACGCGGTAGCCCAGTAACCCTTCCGAAACGGGAAAAGAAAGACTGAATGAAAAAAAGGAAGGCGCCGGCCGGATACGGTCAGCGCCTTCCGTTTTTTTGGTTTCAGGGATCGCTGCGCTTGGAATAATCGCCGCCGGCGCAGCGGTAATATACGGTTCCGGAGGTCAGCGGAACGCCGTCCTTGGCAAAGAGCTCGTCAATGGTCAGCAGCATGTAGCCCTGTTCTTCGGCATAGCGGGCGATTCTGCGGGCGGATTCCGCGGTGTTGGGCTTGATATCGTGGCAGAGTATGATATCGCCGTCCTGAAGCTTGCTGCGGACCTTACTCATGACCAGGCCGGAACTGATTCCCCGCCAGTCATAGGTGTCCAGGCTCCACTGGATGAAAGCCCAGTCCACACCGGATGAGACCATGCGCGGATACAGCCCTCCGGGGACCCGGTTGTAGCGTACCGGAATGCCGATCACCTTGTTCATCGCGGCGTTTACCAGCTCCGGCATGGCTTTCAGCTGGGTTCCGGAAACCTTGCGCACGTCCCCGTGGTGCCAGTTGTGGCTGGCTACCGCGTGCCCTTCGTCATGCTCCCGCTGAACCAGCCAGTAGTAATCTTCCACCCGGTTGCCGATCACAAAGAAGGTTCCCCGGGCGCCGGTTTCCATCAGGGCGGTCAGCACTTTGGCCGTGTTGGTATTCACCGGTCCGTCGTCGAAAGTCAGCGCGCAGGTTTTGTAGTACCGCAGATTATCGGTTTCCTCAAAGGCTTTCGGCGTCAGCCAGCCCTGAATCTCGGGATAAAAAAGGGAAACCTCCATCAGGGTCTGCCGGCCCGGATAGAGCGCCGAGGCAGGATAATGCAGCACCAGGCTCATTCCGTGAAGGGTGAAAGGCGCGTCCGCCAGAGCGCCGGGAGTGCACAGAGCGCTCAGCGCGGAAGGATCCGGCTCAGCGTCCGGCCAGTACGCGGTCAGCGTATCCCGGACCCGCTCCTCCAGAAAATTCCAGGCATCCACATCGTCCCCGAAAAGATCGGTCAGGGTGACGGGAGCGCCGGTTTCCATGTCATAGGTGCGGGTGGTGAAGCGCTGATCCGTGACCTTCCGATGATAGGTCGTCCTGGCCTGAATCATGAAGGAGAGCCAGTGCAGGCCGGTGCGGCTGTAGCGGATCTCCACGTCCAGGCGGCTGTTGCCGCCGGTTGCGTTGGCGGCGGCGGGAAGACCGGCTCCCAGCTCCTCAGCCCAGGCTTCAGCAATACCGTTTATTTCTTCCGTCACCGGATCCAGGGCGGTTTTCACCTGCCACAGGCGGACGACGGAGCCGTTGGCATTCTTGGTATCCTTATAGGAGTTCTTGACTTTATGGCAGTCCTGCAGCGGCTCCGCTGACACAGAACTCAGGGAAAGCAGGGACAGAAGCATACTCAGCACCATCAGTACGCAGAGCCGTTTTTTCATGGAGAGCCTCCCATCCGGTAAATTCTCCTGCATCATACACTGAAGCGGGGAAAAATGCAAACCGGGGAATTGAATATTTCCGAAAGATACAGTATAATCAATCAATAAAAGAGCTGTGCGCAGACATGGCATAGAAGGAGGATGAAGCAATGAACAGTGTATTGGCTGTCCTGACGGCCGTGGTGATGGTTTTTTCCATGCTTGGCGGGATGACGTCGAAAATCAAGGCTCCGATTACGGTTGAGTCCACCGCTTCGATTCAGATGGACACGATGAATGCCCTGCTGGATGATGTGATGGAAGCCCGGTCGGCTGAGGTAAGCCCGGAGTACAGAGAGGCGTACATCGGCATCATGAAGGAGCAGACGCAGAAAGCCAGGGGAATCCTTGCGCTGGCGGCTGCGCTGACCAATCAGGTATCGACCCGGTATGTTGTGGATCAGGGCTATATCGAAGCCGGTCTCTATACCGGCGGGGAAGCGCTGGCGAGCGGCGCCGCCCAGGTCGATGAGAAGGGGATCACCCTGGTTTCCTCTCTTCTGGGGGATACCGCGCTGAACATCAGCGGAGCGGATGCTCAGGAAATCCTGAAGTCCGGTCTGGAAAAGCTGAAGAATCTGGTCTCCGGCCTGAACATCGGCGGAGCGCAGGGCCTCTCTCCGGAGAGCATTCCGCAGCTGGATCCCCAGGCGCTGACAGCGGTGCTGAACGAGGTGACCACCGAACTGACCCAGGGAATCATGTCGAAGATGGGAATGCCGGAAGCCGGCCCGTTTATCGTGGATGACATGGAATTCGCGACGCGCGTCCCGTTCAATATTTCGGAGAAGGAAGCCAAGCTGATGGCGCTGAAGGCGGCGAAAAAGGCGCTGGACAGCGAGCCTGCCCAAAAGGTGCTGAAGATGATTCCGCAGGCGGAGCAGCTGACTGCGAAGATTGACGAAAAGATGGCCGAGGCGGAATTCTGGGCGGATGATCAGCCGATTTATGCCTATATCTATACGACGAAGGATCAGAAATCCACCTATTTCCATGTCAAACGGCATGAGTCGGAGCTGGCGGCTTCCCTGGGAGTCGGTGTGATCGAAGGCGTGACGGTGCTGAACGCTTCCTCCGGAATCAATCATAAGGATGTCCGTCTGACCGCGACCTTCGGCAAGGACGGCGTTCTGGCGCGTGCGGTGAAACCGATGGCCAACGACCAGGTGGCGACGCTCAACCTGCAGATCAACGCGGCGGGGATGAATGCGGATGCGGAAATCCCGCTGCCGACGGGCAAATCTCTCGTTGTAACGGCCCAGGCGGACAAGAACGGAACGCAGGAAACGGTTCAGTACGGTGAGAGCGAACTGGCTTCCCAGACGGTTCGGATCCTGACCGGTGAAAAAACCGAACGGCTGACGGAAGGGAAAACGGATATCTTTGATCTGGCGAGCCTGTTAAAGGACGAAAGCGGCGAGGCTATGAAGACGCTGACCTCCAAACTGACCAGCGGCGCCTTTACCCTGCTGGCCAAAGTGATGGGGCTGGTGGGAACGGAAGAAAACATGCAGACGCTGGTGAATCTGATTCCCATGGGATCGTCTTCGGCTCCCTCTTCTCCCAACTGAGCGGAGAAATAAGAAAACGGCTGTGAAGTCCGGGATTCTCTCCCGGCTTCACAGCCGTTTTTTTTTACGGTCAGTCAGCGCTGTTCTCCAGGGCGGCACGCATTTTCTCACAGTATTCCGCTTCTTTCGCGGCGGTATACTTTCCGGCCAGGAACAGAGGCAGGGCCTCCTCCCGGAAGGTTTGCCAGCAGGCGGCTTCCTTGCCGGGAATGATCGGATAGAACAGCGCGCCGGCTTCGTGAGCGGCCACGGCGTCCTGATTGGCGTCTCCGACCATCAGCACACAGTCGGCTCCGCTCAGGGACATGGCTTTTTTCAGCTGATCGGGTTTCAGTCCGTCCTCCTGCCCCATCATGATATCCACATGGCGCATCAGACCGCCGAAGACCCAGTCTTTTTCCAGCTCTTCCCGGGAAGCCGCGGAGATCACGGCCACGGCGGCGCCCCTGCCGGCTTCCTTCAGCGCTTCCTTCACGCCGTCATAGGGCATCAGGCCTTCACAGGCCCGGGCAATCAGCACGTTGGAGCGGATGGACCAGGCCAGCACCTTGCTCAGAGCGGCGGAGGGATGAACGGTCATCCAGTCCTGCAGGGAGAAGGTGGAGTACCGGGTTGCGTTCCGGACATATTCCCGCAGGGGCTCCAGATCCGGAAGCTCGGGATCGCCGGGGTAAATCCTTTCAACCTGCTCAAAGGTCTCCAGCAAAGCGGGAAAACGATTGGTTCCGCGCAGATCGGAGTAAAGGTTCACCTGCTTATAAATGTCCACGAAGGCGCGGGCTACCTCTTCCTCCATGGTCCAGATTTCCAGGGCGGCGGGGATAAAGGCTTCCAGATGCTTATGATTGACGCTGTCAAAGGCCGTGCCGTCGGAATCAACGCCCAGCAAAAAGCGGGATGGGATCATGCTCTTCCTCCTCTGTGACGTAAGATATGAAATTCCGTGCCAACTAAGCAGATTATACCGGTTTTCGGGGGGAATGGCAAGCTTTTCCTTTGCCGGGAAGTCTTGAAGAACAGGCGGAAGTGTGATAAAGTAAAGCGTATCCGAATATGAAAAATAAAAAGCGCCCGCTCTGCCGGGCCGGAAAGAAGGATATAGACCGATGAAAAAAAGAATGATGGCTTTGCTCATCACGCTCACGATGCTCCTGGCGGCGGCCTGTGCCCTGGCGGAAGCCGGAGGGGCGGAGGGGGAGAACCTGATCGGCCGCTGGGCGGCGACGCCGGAAAGTCTCGCGGCTGCGCTGGAACTGCCCGAGGGCAGCGGGGAAACGATGACCGTTGCGATTGCCCGTCAGGGGGATTTCTTTGATATTCAGATGGACTGGACGCTGAGCCCTTCGGAGCGGATCAGCTGGGTGCTCTCAGGGAGCTATGATGCCGCGAATGAAGAACTTTTCGGCTTTGGCACCAAAACCCGGCTGGGCCTGGATGCGTCCGGGGAGGTGGTTTCCGCGTCGCTGGAAAACGACGAGGTCAACGCGGAATTCTATCTCGATGAAAATGGAAATCTGATCTGGTGGGACAGCGATGAAGGCCTGGAAGGCATCCTCTTTGAAAAAGTCCCTGAGGAAACAGCGAAATAAACGGAGGCAAAAACATGGAACCGGTTCGGGTTGATCTGTGGGAAGAAGGAGAATATACCTATCCGGCGGCCTTTGGATTCCGGCCGAATCTGCGGCTGTATCTGCATGATGATGAAGAGGTGCGCCCCTGCGTACTGGTGATTCCGGGCGGAGGATACCGCTATGTTTCTCCCTCGGAGGGGGAGATCGTCGCCAAATGTTTTTTTGAAAAAGGCTACCAGACCATGGTGGGCACCTATACGGTGAATTGCTCGGACCTGGTTCCGCTGAAAACGCAGCCCCTTCAGGATCTGGCCAGAATGGTCCGCGTGATTCGGAAAAATGCCGAAGCCTGGCGGGTGGATCCTGCCAGGGTGGTTCTGTGCGGCTTTTCCGCCGGAGCTCATGCCTGCGGTTCTCTCTGCGTCTTCTGGAAAGAGGCTCAGGAGAAGAAGGGCAGCTATGCTTCCTTCTCCTGCCGGCCGGACGGGGCCATTCTGTCTTATCCCGTGATTACATCCGGCCCCAGCGCCCATCGGGATTCGTTCAATGCCCTGCTGGGGGAGGCGGCGGGCCCGGAGGAGCTGCGGAAGATGAGCCTGGAATATCAGGTCACCCCGGATACGCCTCCTGTTTTTCTGTGGCAGACCGCCAATGACGGCTCGGTGCCGGTGGAGAACAGTTATCTGATGGCGCAGGCGCTGAAGGCCGCCGGCGTTCCCTTTGCGCACCATGTATTTCCCCGGGGGCAGCATGGCCTGTCCCTGTCCAACCGGGATTGGGAGAATCGCAACTTCGGCGAGCCCTATACGCTGGAGCAGAACCGGATGACCGCCGAAGCGGCGCTGAAGGGAGAAGTGCAGCTTCCCCCCGTGGGGCAGGAGATCCTGGCCGGATTCCTTCATCCGGAATGCCCGCCGGCGATGAAGTGGACGAATGTTCCGGTCCGGGAAGCGGCGGTCTGGCCGGATCTCGCGGATTGCTGGATGCAGGAGAACATCACATAAGTTAGGGTGGTTCAATTGATCTATCAGTGGGAATGCAGACAGCTCTGGCAGTATTTTGACGCCGGGAGCCGGGCAGTGGAGCGCAATTCGGAGGAAATCGCAAAGCTGCAGCCGGAGACCCGGCAGGAATTGCTGACCCGTATTTCCCGGGCGATCAATCAGTACATTCTTGACTTTAAAGGAACTCCGGAGGAATTCTGCCGGCTGGTGGGTACGGCGGTGAACGATCTGTACCGGACGGCGGACCGCCTTTCCCGTTACACGGAGCGGCAGCAGGCCTATCTGGCCGCGACAGCCCGTCCGATGATGGATGCGCTGAAGACAAGAGGAATAACCGTTCATTTCGCCACGATGAACGGTATGGCGGCCGGACGGCCGAAATCGGATATCCTGATTGCCCGGAAGTTCTGGAATGACTGCGGTTTTTTCTTCTTCGAAACGGTTTCCTATCCGGACCGGAAGATCGCGCTGCATCATATGGCGGGCAAACTGAAGGAAATCGGAAAAGTCAGCTATGTGATGATGATTCCCGACGGAAACAAGACGGAGTTCAAACCTTTTTATGAATCGGTCGGCAGCCAGGGAATCATGAGCTTTTTCAAAAGCCAGCCGCCGGAGGACGGAGCTTTCAAAGCCTATCCGTTCCGCCCGGGAAATGGATAAGGATCAGGGCAGAGGGAAGGCCCCCGCGGGAACGAAAGAAAAGGTAACGGTCCAGACGGCTTCCTTTCCGTTTTTGTTGACCGCTGTCAGCGTCTGCACGACGGAAAAGCCGCGGACGATTTCTTCGGCGCCGGGCGTATAGACGGAATCGAGAACGCCGGCGGCCCGGGCTTTGCCGCTTTGGCTTTTCAGGCTGGAAAAGAGGGTGAAGGGCACGTCCGGCGCGAGGGTTACGGCCAGCCCTTTCTCCGGAAGAGGCAGGCCGTTGATTTCAAACAGCCGGGACCAGGTTTTTCCCAGCCCGTGATAGTTCGCGCAGACGGCGTTGACGGAGACATTCATCATGACGGCTTCCCCGCTGGCCGAGGCGGCCTGAATCCGTTCCTCATCCGCCACGCTGAGATATTCGCCCAGGATATATCCGCTGCCTTTGGAGCAGGAAACAGCATACCAGGCGGCGCCGCTTCCGTCTTCTTCCGTCCCTGTGACGGTAACCCGGTCCCCGGAGGAAAGCTTGCCGATCCGCTCCGCGCCGGAACCGGGACTGCGCCGCAGGTTGACGGAGGCGTGATTGACCACGCCGCGGGCGGGAAAGGACAGGGCGGTGGCCGGCGAAACGGATACGAGAACCGTCAGCAGGACGGCCAGCCGGCAGAAGGCTGAAAAAGAATACCGGAACGGTTTCATGAGGTTCCTCCTTCTCCGCAAAACAGACGGCTTGCGGTGCCTGCGGACAGGCTTATTGTATCATGGACGTTCCGGAGTGTAAATCAGGGGATCCGCCGGAACCGGCGAATTCCGGGCAGGGAGTTGACAGAGGAATGAACGACGACCGGTTTGAACTGACCGTGCTGGGAACACGGGGATCGATGGCGGTATCAGGGCCTGAGTACGCGCTTTTCGGCGGCGCCACCTCCTGTTATATGATCCGGGCCGGGCAGGAAACGATTTTTCTGGACGGAGGCAGCGGGCTGGCCTGCGCGCAGGCGGATTTTCCGAATCCGCCGGTGATTTTTCTGAGCCATCTGCATCTGGATCATCTGATGGGGCTGGGAATGTATTCCCGGCTGTCCGCGCGCGGAAAACAGACGGATATCGTTGTCCCCGTGCAGGAAGGAGAGGATCCGGCCGCGCTGCTGGACGGTTTGTATTCCCCGCCTTACTGGCCGCTGAAGCTGACGCAGTATGCGGGGGATGTCCGGATCGTTCCGCTGCGGCTGCCGGTGTCCGTCGGGGATGTGCTTGTGGAAGGGCTGCTGGGCCGTCATCCGGGGGACTGCGAGATCTTCCGGATCTCCTGGCGGGGGCGGTCTCTGGTGTATATGACGGACTATGAGCCCGGAGAGCTGACGGAAGAGGAAGCCGTCGCCTTTGCGAAGGGAACGGACTGGCTTCTGTACGATGGACAGTATACGGAGCAGGAGTACCCGCGGAAAAAAGGATTCGGCCATTCCACGGCGGAGGGCGGCCTTCGTTTTATGCGGGAATGCGGCGCCGGCCACCTGCTGATTATCCATCATGACCCGCTCAGCTCGGACGAGGAGCTGCTGCGGCGGGAAGCTTCCCTGGGGCGGCCGGAAATCCGTTACGCACGGCAGGGAGAAGTGATCCGGATCGATACCTGATCCGGAGACAGACGGAGGGACAGGCGGGCGGAAAGCGTCCGCCCGGAAATACACAGAGGAGGGACTTCGGATGGAACACGGAAATCCGCTGCTGAAAAAGAACTCGGGAAAGAAATTTATCACCATGGGGGAGATCATGCTTCGGCTGACGCCTCCGAATTATGATAAAATCCGCATGACCAATTCCTTCGAAGCCTCCTACGGCGGCAGCGAGGCGAATATCGCGCTGGCGCTGGCCAGCCTCGGGGTGGATGCCACCTTCTTTACGGTGGTGCCGAACAATTCCCTGGGAAAAAGCGCGATCCGCAGCCTGCGGTCCGGCGATGTGCACTGCACTCCGGTGATTCTTTCCACTCCGGAACAGACGCCGACCCACCGCCTGGGAACGTATTATCTGGAAACCGGCTTCGGCATCCGGGCCAGCAAGGTAATCTATGACCGGAAGCATTCCGCGCTGACGGAGTATGATTTTTCGGATTATGATCTGAAGGATCTGCTGAGCGAGTTTGACTGGCTGCATCTTTCCGGAATTACTCCGGCGCTGTCACCTTCCTGCGCCGATCTGATCCTGGATATGCTCAGAACCGCGAAGGAGCTGGGGCTGACGGTTTCCTTTGACGGAAATTTCCGCTCCGCCCTGTGGACCTGGGAGGAAGCGAGAGATTACTGTACCCGCTGCCTGCCCTATGTGGATGTGCTGCTGGGGATCGAACCCTATCATCTGTGGAAGGACGAGGAGGATCACAGCAAGGGAGACTGGAAGGACGGCGTGCCGCTGCAGCCGGAATATGAGCAGCAGGATGAGGTCTTTCAGCAGTTTGTCCGGCGCTATCCCAATCTGAAGTGCATTGCCCGCCATGTGCGGTATGCCCATTCCGGATCGGAAAACAGCCTGAAGGCGTTTATGTGGTATGAGGGCCATACCTTTGAGAGCAAACAGTTCACCTTTACCATTCTGGACCGGGTCGGCGGCGGCGATGCTTTTGCTTCCGGCCTGATCTACGCGATGATGAAGGAGGATAAGCCGATGGATATCCTGAATTTCGCCGTCGCGTCCTCCGTCATCAAGCATACGATTCACGGGGACGCAAACATAACGGATGACGCTTCCGTCATCCGCAATCTGATGAATATGAATTATGATATCAAGCGGTAAACACGGACCGCCGGTCAGTCAGCTTCAGGGGCCGTCATGGACGGCTCTTTTTTCGCGGGCGCGGCGGGACAGAACTTTCTGCCAGGGCAGGCCCCAGGCCAGCATGCCGGTCCACCCGGCTATGCAGGCCACTCCCACGCCGCCGATGCCCATGGTGGGAACCAGCAGCAGGGTCAGAATCACCCGGATGGAGATCTGCGTCAGGGATCCGAGCAGCGAGCTCTTCATGGCGCCCACTCCCCGGTAGTACCCCTGCAGTCCGTTGGAAAGATGGGGCAGCCAGTAACAGAAACCGATGATATCGAAGTAATGGACTCCCAGGCTGATCATGACGTCCTCCGTCGTGAACAGGGACATGAGCGGACGGCGCAGGAGCAGAACCACCGCGCTGATACAGATTCCGGCCAGCAGCTCCAGCAGCATGCCCTTCCGGTAGCCCTCCTCCGTCCGGCCGTGATTGCCCGCGCCCTCATTCTGAGCGATGAAGGCGGTCATGGCGGAGGAGATGCTTCGCCCGGGCAGCAGGCCGATATCCTCGATTTTCCGTACGGCGCTGTAGGCGGCGGCCGCGGAAATGCCGAGGGTATTGACGCTGCCCTGGATAATGATGTTTCCGATCGGCTGCGCGCACTGCTGCAGAGCGGTCAGGCTGCCGTAGGAAAGGGTTCTCCGGGCCAGTCTCCCGTTGATCCGCAGATGTTTCCAGGGAATGCGAAGCTCGGGAACATTGCGGTTGACGTGCCGGATGCACAGGAGGGCGCTGATGCCCTGAGCCGCGGCGGTGGCCAGCGCCGCGCCGAGAACGCCCAGATGGGCCCAGGCAACCAGCGCCAGGTCCAGCAGGATGTTGATCAGGCAGGAGACGATCAGAAACCGCACGGGAGTGCGGGCGTCCCCCACGCTGCGAAGCGCGGCGCCGTAGATATTGTAAAGGCAGGTGAAGGGCATCCCCAGGAAGATAATCCGCAGGTAGACGGATGCCTCATCCAGCGCTTCCGGCTGTACGTTCATCAGCCGGAAAATCGCCGGAGCCAGGGGAAGGCCGGCCGCCATCACGATGGCGGCGAAGATCAGCCCCAGGCTGAGGGTGGTTGCCATCTCTTCCCTCAGCCGTTCCAGATCCCTGGCGCCGAAGAAATTGCCCATCAGCACGGAGGCGCCGATGCATACGCCGGATACTCCCAGGATCAGAAGGTTCATGATCTGATCGCAGGTACCCACCGCGGCCAGGCTGGTGCTTCCGGCGAAACGGCCGATGACGATGGTGTCAACCATGTTGTAGGAAAGCTGAAACAGATTCCCGAGCATCAGCGGGATGGCGAATTGAATCAGCAGGTTCCGGATCCGGCCCTGGGTCAGATCGGTGGTATGACGGTGAGACATCTTTTCTCCTGTAATGCGTCGGAGGGTTCAGTCGGGTCAGTCGTAGTTCCGCCGGGGCAGTTCGATTCCGAATTCACGGGCGGTCTGCTCCAGAATATCCAGCGCGCGTTCAATCTGCTCCGGCTTATGCTCGCTGATGACGCAGAAACGAAGCCGGGCTTTGCCCTTGGGCACCGCCGGGTACATGGCCGGCGGTACGCTGACCCCGCGCTTTTTCAGTTCGTTGGACAGAAGCCAGGCATCCTCGTCCTTGCCGACCAGAACGGGCAGCACGGCCGTCTCTCCAGCCAGGCAGATGTCCAGATGGCGGCGCCGGGCGCTGTCCGCGAAGGAACGGATGGCGGTGCGCAGATGCTCCATGATTTCGGGATGGGAACGCAGGGTCCGGATGGCGGCCAGTGAACCCGCGGCCAGGGCGGGAGAAATGCCCACGGAGAAGACGAATCCCGGCATGTTATACCGCAGGTAGTCGATCAGGCACTTTTTCCCGGCCAGATATCCGCCGCAGGTGCCCAGTCCCTTGGACAGCGTGCCGTATTTGATGTCGATATCGCTGCCGTCCAGTCCGAAATATTCATCCACGCCGCCGCCGGTTTTGCCGATGACGCAGGCGCTGTGGGCTTCGTCCACCATCAGGAAACAGCCGTATTCCTTTTTGATCCGGACGAAATCGGGAACCGGAGCGATGTCTCCGTCCATGCTGTAGGCGCCTTCAATGACGATCAGAACCTTTTCATAGAAGGCCCGCTGATTCTTCAGGATCGTTTCAAGAGCTTTCGGATCGCTGTGCGGGAAGGGCCGGGAGGTCGCGTCGCTCAGTTTGCAGCCCTGCTCGATGGAATTATGCGCCAGCGCGTCGTACAGAATCAGATCCTTTTTGCCGCAGAAATTGCCGACGAAGGTGACGTTGGTGGAATGGCCGCCGACGCATACAATGGCGTCCTCCGTGTGCTTCCAGTCGGCGATTTCGGCTTCCAGCTCCTTGTGGACCATCTTTTCGCCGGCCAGCAGGCGGCTTCCGCTGGCGCTGGTTCCGTATTTGTCGATTGCGGCCTTGGCGGCATCCTTGACCTCTTTCCGGCCGCTCATTCCGATGTAGTTGTAGCTGCCGAATTCCAGAATCTCCTTGCCGTCCACAATTCCGGTGTCGAGCAGGGGGGATTCATGAGCGACAAAGTAGGGATTGTCTCCTTTTCCGACCAGGGTGTTCTGCCGTTCGACGAAGTGCAGGTATTCCGGCGTGTCTTCAAAGCGGGTGATGGGCCGTACGGCCACCCGCTCCGCGGTCCGGCTTTCCGGCAGCGGGCCCTTCAGCAGCGCTTCAACGACCTGGGCCATTCCGTTCACCGTGGCGCACTGGCCGTACTCTTCGGCGGGAATGGTGATTCCCCATTCCTCTTCCGCCCGCAGGGCCATGGAGAGCACCTGCAGGCTGTCTCCCTGCAGATCCTCGATAAAGTGCGCGTTGTCGTCGATGTCCCGCTCGGACAGCTCCAGCGCCTCCGCGTACAGCGCCCGGACCTTCTTCCGGATTTCCTCGCTTACAGCGGTCGGATTGTTCTTTCCTCCAGAAGCGGCGATTTCGGCTCCGGCGCTGCGTTCATGCAGATCCAGCTCCCGGTAAACCAGTTCCTTTTCTTCATAGAGGCGCTTCAGTTCGATCCGCTTGACCTTGATCCCGCTGACCAGCGGCAGGGCGGAAGACGTCACCAGCGCCCGGTCCAGCTGTGTATACAGAGGGAGTCGGCTGTTGGCGTCCGCGACCTGGGCGGCCAGGGTATCCAGATAGGCCTGGTCGGTATAGTTTTCTCCCACATTCATGACCAGCACAATATCTTCATTGTTGTCCCGGCGGTTTCTCCGGAAGCCGACCACGCAGAGCTGCTCCACCCCTTTCAGGGAGGCGAAGGCGTCCTCCATATCGTCCGGATAGACGTTTTCCCCGGATTCATTGATGATGACATCCTTCAGACGGCCTTTGATATAGATCCGGCCGCTGCTGTCCATCTCGGCGATGTCTCCCGTAGGATACCATCCTCCGTCCAGCGTGTCGGGCGGAAGCAGGGCCCCGGAAACCAGGCGGCCGGAGTGAATGCCGGGTCCGCGGACCTGCAGCTCTCCGCTGCGGCCGTTTTCGCCCGACGGGGCGATCCGGTATTCCGCGGTGCCCAGGGCCGTTCCTACGGAACCGTTCAGCCGGTAGTTCAGGCTCATGGCGTTTTCAAATCCGTTGATGGCGGTTTCGGTCATGCCATAGCCCACGACGGTATAATATCCCAGCGCGTTCAGGGTTTTCAGGGTTTCCGCCGGGGCGTGGCTTCCGCCGAGAATCAGCACCTCCAGCTCCGTTCCCAGCAGGTTCTGATTGACCTTGGCAAAAACCTTTTTCTCCGCCCAGTTCAGAGCCCGGCCGGGCGCGATTCGCTGCAGTCCCAGGCTCAGACCGCTCATCAGGCGGAACTGGGTCTGCCTGCCGGCTGATTCTTTTTTCAGACTGCGCTGCAGGGATTTGACCAGGCTGTTTCCGACCAGCGGCACGACCACGGTCATGTGAGGCGGAAAGCGGCGGCAGACTTTCTGGATGGAGGACGGGGTCCGGTCCGGCAGATAGACGCAGCTCATTCCCATAAAATGGGCCCAGATCACGCAGGCCATGAAGCCGAGCACGTGATGGAAGGGCAGGAAGCAGAGCATCCGGCGGCCGGTATTGTCTGTACCGATAATGCGTGTGTTATTCCGGTGCACGGCGAGGGATTTCAGCGCCTGCTCGCAGACCGCTTCACCGCTGTAGGCAAAAATACGGCTGCGGCCGGTGGTTCCGCTCGTGCACATGGCGACGTATTCTCCCCAGACGGGGGTGAAACCGATAATCCGGGGAGCTTCCGTCACGGTTTTGTAGTCGATCTGGCGTACGTTTCCGGCCAAAGCCCGCGGCTTCCGGGTGATGATGACCCGGCAGCCGGCTTCATCCAGCAGGCTCTGCAGCTGCCCGTCCTGGGCGGCCGCGTCCAGCAGCAGAGCGTTATGCCCGGAACGCATGATGCCCCAGAACAGGGAAGGCCATTCATAGCAGGTATCCACGGCAACGGCAATCCAGCCACCGTCGGGCGCCTGCGAATTCAGGCAGGCGGCATAATCGTCGGCCCGCCGGGCCATTTCCGCGTAGGAACGGCTCATTTCCTGATCTCCGTTCAGCCACAGGGCGGCCGGTAATTCTCCGTAATCGCGGAGAATGGAGAACAGTTCCTCCAGTGTTTTGTTGGCTTCCAGACGGGCGCTGACGCTCAGGGCGTCCATGTTCCTCATTGAGGCCTCCTTCCTTTGTGCAGACCCGGCCGGAAGAAATAAAAAAATAATAATAACGGATAAATGACCCACCGGCCGGCAGGCACATCAACACATTATAGCACAGGGGAAATGAAAAAACATCCATTTGCCGAATCTTTTCCCTGCTTCGCGGCGAAAAGTTCGGCCTTTTCTTTTTTCAGCCGGCGGCGGACAGCCGCGGCGCTTCCGGATCCTGATGAAGCAAATCAGTTGGATCCGGTAAATTTACAAACAGCCGTTATTATGGTATAGTCATGACAGCAATCTCGAAGAAGGGGTGCTCACCATGACAACGGAAAAGCTTCAGGCGCTGCTGGACAGTATGACAATCAGGGAAAAAGTCGGTCAGCTGGTGCAATGCAACGCGGGCCAGTTTATTCAGAACGACATGGAAATTACCGGCCCGGAGGGGGAGATGCTTCCCGCGGAGGATCTGAACCGGGTGATGGGCAGCGTGCTGACCTTTGAGGATGCCGCTCAGGCCAAAGCGCTTCAGGAAAGGCATCTCGCGGCGGATCCGAAAAAGATCCCGCTGCTCCTGATGCTGGACGTGATTCACGGGCTGCGGACGACCTATCCGATCCCGCTGGCGATGGGCTGTTCTTTTGATGATGATCTGATGGCGGAGTGTGCGGATATGGCCAGGAAGGAGTCGGCCGCCTGCGGGGTCCATGTGACCTTCAACCCGATGGTGGATACCGCCCGGGACGCGCGCTGGGGCCGGATTCTCGAGACCAGCTCCGAAGAGCCCCTGCTGAACAGCCGCATGGGCGCGGCTGTGGTGAGAGCGACGCAGGGGGAGGATCTGAGCCGCCCGGAAAACGTGGCCTGCTGTGTCAAGCATTTTGCCGCTTACGGCGCTCCGGAAGGCGGAAGAGACTACAATACGGTGGATCTGTCGGAGCGGACGCTGCGGGAGGTCTATCTTCCCGCGTATAAGGCCTGCCTGGATGCCGGCGCCCGGCTGATCATGCCCTCCTTTAACGCGCTGAACGGCATCCCCTCCGTGGCGAACCGGTGGCTGATGAACCGGGTACTGCGGGAGGAATGGGGCTTCAAGGGGGTCGTGATCAGCGACTATAACGCGGTGGGCGAACTGGTGGCGCACGGCGTGGCGGAAAATCTGAAGGACGCGGTGAGGCTTTCCATGCTGGCCGGCTGCGATATTGATATGGTTCGGAACGCCTATTACCTGCATCTGGAAGATCTGGTGCGGGACGGGGTTGTGCCGGAGGAAATGCTGGACCGGGCGGTGATGCGGGTCCTGAAGCTGAAAAACGAGCTGGGGCTGTTTGAAAACCCCTGGCACGGCGCGGATGAGGAAGCGGAAAAGAAGCTGTATCTGTGCCCTGCTCACCGTGAAATTGCCCGCCGGGCCGCGGAGGAAAGCGCGGTTCTGCTGAAAAACGAAGGGATTCTTCCGCTGAGCGACCGGATCCGGAAAGCGGCGCTGATCGGGCCCTTTGCGGATGAACGGCATCTGGTGGGTTTCTGGAGCCGCCCCGGGGCCTGGAAGGACGCGGTTACGCTTCCCGAAGGCATTCGGGCGCTGCTGCCGGATCTGGAGCTGATCATTGAGAGAGGCTGCGGCGCGGAAATCGGAGATACCGATGAGAGCGGGATCGACCGGGCGGTGGAGGCTGCCCGGAGCGCCGAAGCGGTGATTCTGGCGCTGGGCGAACCGGAGAACGACAGCGGAGAGGGCCGGAGCCGCGCGACGCTGACGCTTCCCGGCCCGCAGATGACCCTGGCCCGGCGGGTTCTGGCCGCCAACCCGAATACGGCGGTGATCCTTTTCAACGGCAGACCGCTGGAGCTGACGGAACTCGATGCCCTGGCGCCGGCGATTCTGGAAATGTGGTATCCCGGAACGGAGGCGGGGAACGCGGCTGCCAGGCTGCTCTTCGGGCGGGCCAATCCCTGCGGAAAGCTCTCAGCCGGTATGCCCCGCAGCGTCGGACAGTATCCGATGCCCTATAACCGGATGAGTACCGGCCGGCCGAAGCCGCAGCCGGATTCGCAGGCTTTCCCCTTTACCAGCTGCTATCTGGATACGCCGAATCTGCCCCTGTATTCCTTTGGACACGGGCTGAGCTATACGACGTTTGCCTATGAGTCGCTGACGCTGGACCGGTCTGTCATGCGGCCGGAGGAATCCGTCCGGGTGACAATCCGGGTCCGGAACACCGGAGAGAGAGCCGGAAAGGAAGTTGTCCAGCTGTACCTGCGGGATCCGGTCGCTTCCGTTGTACGGCCGGTGCAGCAGCTGATCGATTACCGGAAGATCTCCCTGGAGCCGGATGAGGCGAAGGAGGTAACCTTCACCGTTACGGAAGAGCAGCTGCGCTTCTGGGATTTCGACTGCGCCTGGCATTCGGAACCCGGGACCTTTGAGCTCTCAACGGGTTACGCGGATCATCTGCTGCTGACCCAAACCTTTATCCTGCAATAAAAAAACCGGCAGGGCGGATGCCGCTGCCGGAAACAGATCAGAAAAGGCAGCCGGCGGATCGCCCGCCGGCTGCCTTCTTTTCAGAGAGCGGAAAGGATTACGCCTTTTTGCTGTCCAGGAACTTGTATACCAGGGCCGCCGCCGCTCCGCCGACCAGGGGAGCCACCAGGAACACCCAGATGCCTTCCAGATTTCCGGCGATCAGAGCCGGGCCGAAGGAACGGGCGGGATTGACGGAAGTACCGGTGAAGGGGATGCCCAGCAGGTGAACCAGCACCAGCGCGCCGCCGATGACCAGACCGGCTACGCTGCCGTTGGATTCCCGGGAGGTGACGCCCAGAATGGCGATGACGAAGACGAAGGTCAGGATGCACTCAATTCCGAAGCTCATCAGAGCGCTGCCGTGATACAGCGCGTTGGTGCCGAGCTTGGCGGTATCCTTGACGATGAAGTTCAGCAGGGCCGCGCCGCCGATGGCGCCGGCGAACTGAGCGATCAGATATCCGCAGAAATCCTTCACGTTCATTTTGCCGCTGACCAGCATGGCGATGGATACGGCGGGATTGATATGGCAGCCGGACACGTTGCCGATGGAATAGGCCATCGCGACGATCACCAGGCCGAAGGCCAGCGCAGTGATCAGATGTCCCGCAGTCCCGTTGGCGGCTGTGCATTCCTGGCCGGCGACGCCGCAGGCGAACAGCACCAGGACCAGCGTGCCGATGAATTCAGCCGCATACTTTTTGAAGCTTCCCATAGTTTTCTCCTCCTTTTATTTCAGGCTTTCAGTTTACAGCCTGACGTATTTTATAACTGATTTGCGCTTTTTGCAATCCTGACTTGCTCTGCCGCGGTGCCGCGGGAAGAGAACCGGCTCCTGTTTTCCCGCAGAATCGTTTTTTTATGCAATTCCATCGTTTCTTCCTCTTGCGTTCCCTGCTGAAAAGTGCTATAACTTCCGCGCGGTTCAGGAGAGCCGCCTGAAAGGATTTATGCCATGGCTCGTACGCTTACCCGGGATCTGACGGTGGGAAAACCCCTGAAACTTGTTCTGAACTTTGCCGCGCCGCTTTTGTTCGGCGTTCTTTTTCAGCAGTTTTATTCCTTTGTGGATACTGCGATTGTCGGCAGATATCTGGGGGCGGACAAGCTGGCGGCTGTCGGGGCGACGGGCTCTGTGAATTTTCTGGTGATCGGCCTGTGCCTGGGGCTCTGCTCCGGTTTTGCCATTCCCGTGGCCCAGGCCTTCGGCGCGCGGGATGAGAGCGATGTGCGGCGGAACGTCTGGCACGCGGGGGTTCTCAGCGCGGTTCTGTCCCTGGTGTTCGCCGTGGCGGCGGTTCTTCTGTGCAAGCCGCTGCTTCGCCTGATGAATACGCCGGAGGAGATTCTGGAAGATTCCGCCGCTTACATCAGCATTATCTTTGCGGCGATCCCCTGCTGCGTACTGTACAATATGGCCAGCGGGATTCTTCGCTCCCTGGGAGACAGCCGGACGCCTGTACTCTTTTTGATTATTGCTTCCCTGATCAATATTGTGCTGGATCTGTTCCTGATTGTGGTCATGAAGATGGATGTGGCGGGCGCCGCGGTGGCTACCGCGGTCAGCCAGCTGCTGGCCGGAATCGGCTGTCTGATCGTGATGATCCGGCGGTTCCCGATTCTGCGGATGAAGCGGGAGGACCGGCAGTTTTCCCTGCAGGTGGCCCAAAAAATGCTGATGATCGGGCTTCCGATGGGACTGCAGTTCTCGATTACGGCGATCGGCTCCGTTGTAGTTCAGTGGTCCGTGAACGGCCTGGGAGTGAACGCTGTCGCGGCGGTCAGCGCCGCCGGAAAACTCAGCGCCTTCTTTGCCTGCGTGTTTGACGCGCTTTCCTCCACCATGGCCACCTTCGCCGGCCAGAATATCGGCGCCCGGAAGCTGGACCGGGTTCATGAGGGGCTGAAGGCGGCTTCTCTGGTGGGCGTTCTGTACTGTATCGGAGCGTTCGCGGTGGTGCTGCTGTTTACCCGTCCGCTGCTGAGCCTGTTTATTGATACGGCCGCGGCAAAAGAAGTAGCGGACATGGGAGTCCGCTACCTGACCATTAACGCAGCCTTTTATATTCCGCTTTTGTTTGTGAATATTGTCCGCCTGTCGATCCAGGGAATGGGCTTTACGCGGGTCGCCATGTTTGCCGGGCTGTTTGAGATGGTGGCCCGTACGGCTGTCGCTCTGTTCCTGGTGCCTGTTCTGGGCTTTACCGGAGCCTGCCTGGCGAATCCGGCCGCCTGGATTGCCGCGGATCTTTTCCTGTTCCCCTGCTATTTCCGCACCATGCGGACGCTGCGGATGAGGCTCATGCCGGACACCCATGAATACCGGGAGCCGGCAAAGCTTCATCTGCTGCGGCGCAGCGCCTGATCAGCGTCCCATCCCGACGAAGGAGGTAGCGATCCATCCGGTAAGCGTCACGCCGTTTTTCTCGTAGCGGATTTGCACAAAATGACGATCGGAAGCCGGGTCGTATTCCACGCTGCCGAATGTGTCCACGATCGTACCGTTGACCAGGGAGTCCTGCTGGTTATGTGCGGCGGTAGTCGGCGAGCTGCGAACCTGCGCTTTATCGTTGGTGCCCGTTTTGATCGGCCGGCGAATTCCGCCGGAAACTTCATCCATCAGGCTGTCATCCAGTTCCACCATTTTCTTTTCTTCCATTTCTCTTTCCTCCTTAATCATCAATTACGCTGCCTCAGCCACGATTCGGGTATTTCCGCCAGTTGATACGCACGAAGCGGAATGGATGGCATCTGCTTTGAAAAATTCAGTGAAACTTTTTCTTTCCCGCCATCCGGAACGCTCAGCGGGATTTTTGTTCCGGATGCCTTTGGAGGTTCGCGATCTCCGCGGCCAGGAAGAAGGTGGTCAGCTCCAGCGTCTCCTTGATTCTGACCGTATTTTCCTCATTGAAATTATTGACCCACATATAACCCAGGGTTTTACCGTTGTACTTCAGCGGGAAAAGAACCACGCTCCGGTAATACAGGCAGGCGGCTGTTTTTTTGTTGCCATGAAAAAATCAATATGGTATGATATCAGCAGGATATGCCTGTCCGGATACTGATTCCCTTCCAGGAGGAACAGCTGAAATGAGCCGTCTGAAGACATCGTGGGTTGTCATGGCGAATGTGGCTCTGATCACTGCCTTATTGGTTTTTGTTGCGCTTTTTTCCGAGCATGAGAGAAAAGAGAATTACAGGCACCAGGTGGAGCATTATGTCAACACGACCGTCGCCATGGAGCGGGTGACAGAAAACTACATGCTGGGGGAACAGGAAGTCTGTGACAACTGGGCGCAGTATATCAACAGCCAGGATCTGACCCTGGAAGAGGCTGCCGCTTTTGTCAGGGCTACCCATGTGCGGGAGGCCATTTCCGCCCATCTGATCGACGCGGAAACCCTGGAAGGCTGTTCCACCCGGCCGAAACTGAACACGAAGGACGATTATGCCGTTTCCTACGCGCGCCTGGATCTGATCGGGGACGGGGCCTGGATTGCGGACCTCGGTACGGCGATCAGCATCTCCCGGACCTATACCAATCCCATGAACGGCGAGCAGTCTCTGGCTTTCTGCAACCGGATCACGGTGCGGGACGCGGAAACGGCGGGGAAGAGGCCGGCTTATCTGCTGCGCGTTGTGCCGACTTCCGAGCTGGTCAAGAAGTGGGTTTTCCCTCAGGAAACTTATAAGCATGAAGAGTTTTCCATGATCGATGCGGAAGGAAACTACATTATCCGGGGCCGTTCCTTTAAGAATGCCAGCTTCTTTGAGTTCTATAAATCCTACAACCAGCCGGGTGTCGAAGCGCAGCGGCAGCTGTTTGAGAAGATCCTGTCCGGAACGGATTCCTTTATCATGCTGAATTCAAAGGGCCAGGAATGCATTATCGCGCATACCCCCGTTATTTCCACAGGGGGCTGGGTGCTGCTGAGCTTCGCGCCGGTCGCTGACCTGAGCTCGGAAACGGTAAACTGGCTGCTGCTGGGCGTGATGTCCGCCGGATTGCTGCTGCTGCTGGTGATGGACTTCCTGTACCTGAATTCCTTTAACAAAAAGCTTCAGGTCATGGCGAAGGAAGCGGAATCCGCCAACAGGGCCAAAACCGATTTCCTGTCCACCATGTCCCATGATATCCGTACCCCGATGAACGCGATCATCGGTCTGACCACCCTGACCGAAAAGAACCTGGGCGACAGGGAAGCCGTCGGGGAAAACCTGAGAAAGATCAGCCTGGCCAGCAACCATCTGCTGACCCTGGTCAATGATATCCTGGATATTTCCAAGGTGGAGAGCGGAAAGCTCAGCCTGACCCCGCTGACTTTCTCCATCGTGGAAACCGCGGAAAACCTGGTGAATCTGTCCCAGCCCATGGTGAAGGAGAAAAACATCGATTTCAGCTTCCGCATCAACCATATGATGCACGAATACCTTTATGCGGATCAGCTGCGGCTGAATCAGATTTACATCAATATCCTTTCCAACGCGATCAAATACACGGAGCCCGGCGGCCGTGTCTCGGTGGATCTGCGGGAGGAAAACAGCGAAAAGAAAGGCTGCGTCAGGCTGATTTATATCGTTGCGGATACCGGTATGGGCATGAGCCCTGAATTCATGAAGAAGATGTATCAGCCTTTTTCCCGCCAGACGGACAGCCGGGTCAACAGCATCCAGGGAACCGGGCTCGGGCTTGCGATTACCAGACAGATGGTCGAGCTGATGAACGGAACCATCGAGTGTCAGAGCGAGGTCGGGAAAGGCACAACTTTCACCATTACCCTGGATATCCCCATCGCCGAGAAGCAGCCGGAGGAGATGCGGCTTGACGGTATCAGCGTTCTGATCGCGGATGACGACCCGATCCTGCTGGAGACCGCGGTGGAGACGCTGGAATCCCTGGGCGCGGCCGCGGACGGGGCGAAAAACGGTTCGGAAGCGCTGGAGATGATCCGAAGCCGGCATTCCGCGGGAAAGGATTACGACGTCATCATTCTGGACTGGAGGATGCCGGGGATGGACGGCGTCGAGACCATCCGGCGGATCCGGGAGGATACGGATGCCCGGATTCCCGTTCTGCTGACTTCCGCTTACGACTGGTCTGACATTGAAGAGAAGGCGAAAGAAGCGGGATCGGACGGTTTCATCGCCAAACCGCTGTTCCGTTCCAGGCTGTATGAAAGAATCAACGGGCTGCTCCGGAACGAAACAAAGCCTGTGGCGGAGGAGGATAATTACGCCGATCTGGCCGGAATGAATATTCTGGTCGCGGAGGATAACGACATTAACTGGGAGATCATTTCCGCCATGCTGGGCATGTTCGGGATTGATTCCGAACGGGCCGAAAACGGACGGATCTGTGTCGATAAAATGGCGAAGGCCGCGGAAAACAGCTATGATCTGATTTTTATGGATGTCCAGATGCCGGAAATGAACGGTCTGGACGCGACGCGGAACATCCGGAAGCTGGAAAACAAATGGGCCGCTTCCATTCCCATCATCGCCATGACAGCCAACGCTTTTTCCGAGGACATTGCAGAATGCAGGAAGGCGGGTATGGACGGGCATATCGCCAAGCCTGTAGATCTGAAGCTTGTTGTCAATGAAATCCGCAGAATCAAGGAGGAAAGAAAAAAATGAAGAGAATGCGCAACGTTGTTCTGGCTGTTCTGCTGATGATCGGACTGACCGCCGGCCTTTTTGGCGCGCAGGCGGAATCCGGCGGCGCGTTTCAGCCGAGGCTGGACCGGGATACCGCCTGTGAAACACGGTGATCGGAAGCTATTCCAATTTTGAGGCGCTGGAAGCCGAATTCGACCGGTTTAATGAGTTTTACCCCGAAGTGGAACTCAGCTACGTGAAACCGGACGACTACAACAATCTGCTGGGAACGGTGCTGGCAAGCAGCAACGCTCCGAATATTTTCTTCTCCTATCAGTGGATGTACGGAAACGAGAAGTATCAGCAGGTCTGTGATCACATGGAGGATCTTTCGGATCCTCTGGCCGGGCAGGTGCGGAACGCGGCCTATCTGGTCGGAACCGGGAAAATGACCGTGGACGAGGCGGTCGGTAAGTACGGTTCCTTCAAAGACTGATCCGTCCGGCCCTGGGGAAGACGGCCGGGGAACAGGCTCATGATGAACCGATGAGCACAGGGAGTAACTGAATGAGGAAGGATAAAAATGAGCGCACTGCCGAACAGCTGTTCCGAAGCCGTCTGTTCAGACGTCTCTTTGCTTCCTATGTGATTCTGATTCTGGTCTTCCTGATCGGAGCCAGCGGCTGGTATCTGGTCAGCTATTCCCGGAATGAACGGGAAAGCCGGCTGGCGGGCGCGCGTCAGAGCGGCCACGCGCTGGCGACGGAAGCCGACCGGACGATGCTGACGGCGAAAGCGCTCTGCAGCGCGGTAGATACTTCCGAAAGCTTCCGGAATCTGTATCAGACGATCATGATTGAGAAGACGGCGCCGGATTCCATGCAGCTGTACAGGACGCTGGGCGAACTGACCCGGATCAAGGCCTCAGCCGGGAACCTGGATGTCTATTCCGTACTGCTTGGCTTTACGGGGGACCGGCGGCTGTACGCGCCGGGAACGGTGATCCCGCTGAATCAGGAAATGGCGATGAAGGTGCAGGGGACGCTGATCGCGGCGACGAGCGCGGCGGAGCTTCTGAACCAGAGCATCTCCGCCAATATCATGATCAACAAACGCTTTCTCATCTACGCAGAACCGTATATGGATGTTTCCAACGGATCCGCCAAGGGGGTGGTCATGGTTCTGCTGGATCCGGACCGGCTCAGAGCGCTGGCGGACGGCCTGATGGATTTCATGTGCTGCCTGGAGGTCCGGAACGGAGGAACGCCGGTTTATCAGAACGGAGCCATGGAAGAGCAGGGGGAAGTGCTTGAGATCGGCAGTGTGGTGAATCCCCGGGTGGTTTACCGGATGCAGATTAGCGAAGCCGCGCTTCGGCCGCCGTTCCCGGTCAGCGTTTTTCTGCCGCTGCTTCTTCTGGTCGGCGTCGGCTGCGCAGGAATCCTGCTGATGTATCAGTTTCTGCGGATCCGTTATACTCCGATCGGCCGGATTACCCGAATGGTGAAGGAAGAAGAACATACCGAAACGGATGACCTGGAGGATGTGATTCAGGGGATCACAACCCTGATCAGCGAAAGAAACGGATACCGGGAGAAAATGATCACCATTTCTCCCTATGCCAGCCACGGCGCGCTGCATCAGCTGCTGAGCGGAAACCTGGAGGGAAACGAGATCCAGGTGCTGCGCCAGGAGCAGTTTCTGGGGCTGCGGAACCGGTATTACATGGTCGGACTGGTGAATCTTCACGGCGCCGGGGGCGCGGGGGAGCAGCGGTATCTGGACGCCAGAGCCCTGACCGCCCGGGCGCTGGAGGAACTGAATACCGAGGAAATGCCGATCGCCGTCTGCCCGAGAGATCTGCAGAATCTTTATGTGGTGGTCAACGGAGACGATCCCGAGCGGATGACTGCGCTGTTTTACCGGATGCTGCCCGCGGCGGAGGAGGCGATGGACGACGGGACGATGGCCGTGACGCTTGGAGTCAGCCGGCCCGGCACAGAGCTGGAGCTTTTGCGGGAGGCCTGCCTGGAAGCATCCGCCGCGCTGGAGAATATGATCCTGGGCGGCCGGAAGAGCGTGTATTTCTACGAGGCGGGAATGACGGGGGAGAGCCGGGAATATGTGTTCCCGGGCGATCTGCGCCAGCGGATGGTGAAGGCGCTCCGGGAGGGCCAGGAGCAGGAGCTTTCCTCTCTGATGGACGGACTGTGGGAAAAGAATTTCCGAAAGAAGAGCCTGAGCCCGGAAGCGGTGAGGCAGCTGGTGGATGATCTGCATGCGTGCGTGAACGGCGCGCTGGGCGAGATCAGCGAGCAGAGCACCACGCACATCCGGGCGGAGAGAATCCGGGAACCCGCGACGATTGAAGAGATTTTTGCCTACTACCGGTCGACGCTGACGGAGGCGGTGAAAGCCCGGCGGGAGATCGAAACCGGCAATCTGGCGGGCGAGGAGCTGGAGACGGCCATCTGTGATTATGTCGTTTCCAACGCCCTGGATCCGGCACTTTCCCTTTCCGCGGTGGCGGATCACTTCGGGGTCTCCGGCAAGATGGTCGGCAGCGTATGCAAAAACCGGACCGGGAAAACCTATCTTCAGATCGTACACGACTGCAGGATTCAGGAATCGGTCCGCCTGCTGGAGGAGACGGATCTGAGCCTGGAGGAAATATCGGAAAGATGCGGTTTCGGCAATGTGCTGACCTTCAGAAGGAATTTCAAGGCGGCCATGAATAAGAATCCCAGCGATTTCCGCAGGGAATAAATGATGCATCAAATCCGGGAATCTTTGAAACAGAAGGATCCCGGCGGTCAATACTTCAAAAAGTGCCCGGGTGGAAAATGATGCTTGCCCGGGCCTTTTCTTTTTTGTACCATTTTCCACGAAAGATGTCGAATATGGTTCCGGCTCGGCCGGATAAGATAAAAAAAGCCGGAAAATGCCGACGGCGGATCGGGAAAGGGGGAAACAGGATGAAACGCTCCCTGGGGGAGAGACTGAAGCGGGACAGGTACCTGCTGCTGATGTTCCTGCCGGTGCTGGTCTACTATCTGGTCTTCTGCTATCTGCCGATGGTCGGGATCGTGATGGGCTTTGAGGATTACCGCATGGGCAGCGGCTTCGAAGGCCTGTTCACGAGCAAGTGGGTCGGGCTGAAATGGTTCAATCAGTTTTTCTCCTCCGTTTTTGCCTGGCGGCTGATTCGCAATACCTTCCTTCTTTCCTTCTTTTCCCTGATCTTCGGTTTTCCGATCCCGATTATCTTCGCGGTCGCGATTACCCAGCTCCGGGCCAGGCGGTTCGCCAAAGCGGCGCAGGTGGTTACCTATCTGCCCTACTTTATCTCCACGGTCGTTGTGGTCGGTATGATGACCAATTTCCTCTCCCCGTCGAACGGGGTGATCAACCTGCTGATCCAGAAGATGGGCGGGAAAGCGATCAACTTCATGTCGGATCCGGCCTGGTTCCGTCCGCTGTACGTGATTTCCGGCTCCTGGCAGAGCTTCGGATTCAACAGCATCATCTTTGTGGCGGCGATTATGGGAATCGATCCGGCGCTGTATGAGGCGATGGAGGTGGACGGAGCCAGCCGCTGGCAGCGGATCGTGCACCTGATTCTGCCCGGGATTTCGGAGACCGTCATCCTGCTGCTGATTATGACCCTGGGCAATCTGCTGAACGTCGGCTTTGAGAAGGTGTACCTGATGTATTCTCCGGCCGTGTATGAAACCGGCGACGTGATTTCCACGTATGTGTACCGGCAGGGCATTGAAAGCCATAAGTACGGCTATGCTTCAGCCGTCGGACTGTTCTACTCGGCGGTCGGTTTCATCTTTGTCGTCACGTCCAACCATCTGTCCCGGAAGGTTACCGGATCTTCATTGTGGTAAGGGAGGAGCAGAGCATGACAGCCAGGTCAAAGCGCGTATCGAATCCGCATGCCTTCCGGACCGAAGGGGCCGGGGATAAGGCGCTGGATATCGTGATCTGGATTCTGGTGATTCTTGCGGTGCTGGTGACCGCGTATCCCTTCCTGTATGTGCTGTCCGTTTCCATCTCGGACGGGGCCGCGGTCGCGCGGGGGGATGTCCTGCTGTTCCCCAAAGGGTTTTCGCTGGACGCGTTCGGTATGGTGACAAAGTACGACCAGCTGTGGATCAGCTACCGGAACACCTTTTTCTACACGGTCATCGGAACCCTGATGAACATGGTGTTTACCTGCCTGGGCGCCTATCCGCTGTCGAAGAAGGATTTTTCCCTGCGCCGGCCGCTGAACTTTTTCGTGGTCTTCACCATGTACTTCAGCGGCGGACTGATTCCGACCTATATCGTGGTTACGGGGATCGGCCTGTACAACACGCCGCTGGCGGTGATTCTGCCGGTCCTGGTCAGCACCTATAACATGATGATCTGCCGGAGCGCGATGTCCGCCGTTCCGCAGGATCTGTTCGAGAACGCTTCCCTGGAAGGCGCGTCCGACTTCTATCAGCTGATCCATATCGCCATTCCGCTGATCAAGCCGACGCTGGCGGTGCTGACCCTGTACTACGCGGTGGCCCGGTACAATGATTTCTTCAACGCCATGCTGTATCTGGGAGACAGCAATCTGCAGCCTCTGCAGATGTTCCTCCGGCGGGTGCTGATCCTGTCTTCCAGCGAAGTGCTGCAGCAGGCGGGAACGGAGGCTGCGGCCGCGGCGGCGCAAAACACCCTGAAGATCCGCTATGTCTGCATTGTGCTGGCTGCGGTGCCGATCTTCGCCATCACGCCCTTTGTCCAGAAGTACCTCGTGGCCGGTACCATGCTGGGCGCGGTAAAGGGATAATCAAGGCTCTATGCGCTGATGAAGGCGCTTAAGCAAAAAGAGAAAGGAGAATACCACTATGAAGAAGACCCGTATCCTGTCCCTGGTTCTGGCGCTGATGATGCTGCTGGGCATCGCTTCCGCCGGATCCGCCGAGAGCATGAATCTGGCGAAGCTGCCCCTGACCGATCAGGCCGGCGCGACCGTCAGCATTCTCGGCATGAACTCCTGGTACTCCACCGTGGACCTGAAGGACGCGCTCCTGCTGAAGGAAATCGCGAACCGGGCCGGAGTGACCATCGACTGGACCCTGATCGACCCCACCACCTATTCCGACACCGTGAGCCCCATGCTGGCGGCCGGTAAGGATCTGCCGGACATTCTGGAGATGCCCGACTTGGATCTGAACATGGATTATCTGAGCTCCGGGATGATGGAGCCCCTGGATGAGCATTTTGATCTGATGCCCAACTATGTGGCTTTCCTGGAAAAGAACCCTGACATCAAGGCCAGCCTGACGGCTGTGGACGGCCATATCTACTATGTGCCCCAGACCGTGGTGACCAACAACTATCAGCCCGTGCTGATGTACAACATGCCCTGGCTGGAGAAGCTGGGCCTGGAAGCCCCCAAAACGCTGGACGAGTTCGTGGCCTATCTGCGCAAGATCAAGGAAACGGATCTGAACGGCAACGGCGAGAACGATGAGATTCCCATGTCCATCCAGAACGCCTTCCTGCCCTATATGTTCGGACCGGCCTTCGGCCTGGATCTGGTTTCCGGCTACTTTGCGGATGATAACGGCGTCGTGCATTACGCGCCCTACGAAAAGGATGCCTACAAGGCCTATCTGACCTTCCTCCACGGCCTGTACGAAGAAGGCCTGCTGGAGCAGGAATTCACCTCCCTGAACCGCGACCAGATCACCGCCCGCTGCGCCAATGACCAGACCGGCGCCACCTTCGATTACAGCTGGCAGATGAGCAACCTGTACAGCGCGCAGTATCCGAACTATGACAAGACCGTCGGCATCATCGCCGGCGCGGCGCCCCTGAGCGGAGAGCATGCGGGCTTCTATGTCGGCCGGAACCCCGTCAGCGGCATCTTCGGCATCAACGCCAGGAGCACGAACAAGGATCTGGCAATCAAATTCCTGGACTATGCCATGAGCGAAGAAGCGCAGGATCTGTATGTCTGGGGTATGGAAGGCCTGACCTATGAAGTGGTGGACGGCGCCCGTCAGTATCTGCCCCGCTGCACCGAGGATACCATCTGGTATCAGGGCCTGGGCATCAACGCGCCGAACATGCCCTCTCAGCAGTCCACGCCCGCGACGGATGTGCTGCTGCCCAAGTGGCATGTGGAGAATGACCGGACCTATGAAGAGCCCTTCATCCGCGCTCCCTATCCGACCGTTTACGCCACCGAAGAGGAAGCTTCCACTTCCAGCATGTATCAGGTGGATATCGACACCTATGTGAGCGAGTCCGCTGTGGCGTTCATCACCGGAACCAAGAACCTCGAAGCGGATTTCGACACCTACATCGCGACGCTGGAAAGCATGCAGATTGCCGAAATGCTGAAGGTTCGCCAGGCGCAGTATGACCGTTTCGCGGCCGCGCAGAAGTAATCCGTTCAGAAAAACAATCCAAAGGAAAAAGGCCGCCGCATCCACCGTGCGGCGGTCTTTTTCCTGACGGTGTCCCGGACAGGACCGGCAGCGGTCCGGAAAAGATGAGGAGAAACAGATGGAAGGAACACTGAGAAACCGGGTTCAGCGCTTTATCGGCCGTCTGGCCGCGGACAGGGTGAATCTGCATGGATTCATCCTGTCGGTAAACGGGCAGGAAAAGGCAAAAGCCTATTACGCGCCGTTCCGGGAAGGACAGATGCATCGGATGTACTCTGTCAGCAAAACGATGGTCGGACTGGCGGTCGGCATGCTGGCGGAGGAGGGAAAGCTTTCCCTGGACCAGCCGGTAACGGATTTTTTTCAGGATCTGCTGCCGGAAAAGCCGGACGAAAGACTGCTGCGGCTGACGATCCGGGATATGCTGCGGATGGCGACCTGCTATGAGAGGACCAGTTACCGGGAAGGCGTGGATGAGGATTGGACCCGTCCGTTTTTTACGGATACGCCCTCCCATGAACCCGGAACGGTTTTCCATTATGATACAGGCTGCTCGCAGGTGCTCAGTTCCCTGGTCCGCCGGCTGTCGGGGGAGGAAGTGATCGACTTCCTGAACCGGCGCCTGTTCGGGCCCCTGGGATGCCGGGATCCGCGGAAATGGCTTCGGGATCCCGCGGGGCAGTGCCAGGGCGGCACGGGGCTCTGTATGAGCCTGCGGGATCTTCATACCGTATCCCGCTGTCTGATGGAGGGGGGCCGGGGACTGATTCCCTCCTGGTACATCCGGGAGATGACCCGGAAGCAGATCGGAACCCTGATGCGGGAAAGTGACGAGGAACGCTGGGGCTACGGGTGGCAGTGCTGGCAGACCCGGGCGGGATGGGCCATGTACGGGATGGGCGGACAGATGGTGATCGCCTGCCCGGAGCAGGACGCCCTTCTGTGCACGATCGCGGACACACGGCTGGACAACTGGGGAATTCAGAAACTGTATAACGCCTTCTTTGAGGAAATTGTTCCCGGACTGGGACGGGAGGATATGGAGCCTGAAACCTGGAATCTGAAGGTTCTGACGCTGCAAAGCGATCCCTCTCTGGCGGTACCCGCCGCCGGCCCCTTCTTTTTTGAGGAAGGAAACCCGCTGGGGATGAAGACGCTGGCGCTGGAAGGAAACCGGCTGTGCTGGGAAAACGCCTGCGGAAAGGCGGAGCTGGCCTTTGTTCCGGGCGGCCTCGCGGAAACCGGCTGGCCCGGCCGGCCGGAAATTCCGGCGCATGCGGCCGCGGGATGGACGGAGGAACCGGGACTGCTCCGCCTGCAGTGCCACGCGGTCGGGGACGCTCCCTGCGGGTTCGAGATGCTGCTTTTGTTCCGGAAGGACAGCGTCACCCTGCAAGCCAGGCGTTCTTATGATCCGGTTACGGAGGGATATGAAGGAGTGGCCACCGGAAGGCTCCGGGGATAGTTCGTATTTTCTGTGTACTCTCTTTCCGAACCGATTGACGGAAAAACAACGGACAGATATGATTAAGTATAAAGGACAAAGGCGTCTTTGAGGGAGATCCTCGGAGACGCTTTTGCGGTTACGGATACGGGAGGCTGGGCGAAATATGAAAAAATGGGTTTGGACTCTGGTGCCGCTGATGATGACGGGAAGCGCGATGGCGGAGGAATCCGGCGGATTTCTGGAGGGCGTGGCGAAGGTCAACAACGCGGTGAACGGCGTGGTCTGGGGCGTTCCCGCGCTGGTGCTGCTGGCTTTCGTGGGTCTCCTGATGACGGTGCTGACCAAAGTGTTTCAGGTTACGCATTTCAGGCACTGGATCAAAAAGACCATCGGGGCCGTTTTCAGCGACAAGCATGTGACAAACCATACGTCGGACCGGAGCATTTCCCAGTTCCAGTCCCTGTGCACCGCGCTGGCGGCCACCGTGGGAACCGGCAACATCGTGGGGGTGGCCGGCGCGATTATGGTCGGCGGTCCCGGAGCGGTCTTCTGGATGTGGATCATGGCCTTCCTGGGCATGATGACCAACTATTCCGAGAACGTGCTGGGCATTTACTACCGGCGGAAGAACTCCCGGGGGGAATGGTCCGGCGGGGCGATGTACTATCTGAGGGACGGCCTGGGGGCGAAAAAAGGCGGGAAAACCGCCGGCAAAGTGCTGGCCTGGCTGTTCTCCGCGTTCTGCCTGGTGGCTGCCTTCGGCATCGGCAATATGACCCAGGTCAATTCCATCTCCGGCAATATGGAGACGGTTTTCGGCGTGCCGGGCTGGGTGACAGGGCTGGTCATCATGATCCTGGTGGGGCTGGTGGTCGTCGGCGGCCTGAAGCGGATCGCGGCGGTAACGGAGAAGATCGTTCCCTTCATGGTGATCCTGTATATGATCGGAACCATTGTGATTTTTTTCATGAACATTCATCAGATCGGCGCGGTGTTCTCCGCAATTTTCCGGGGCGCTTTCGCGACGGAGGCGGCCGCGGGCGGCATGGTCGGCTACGGGATCAGGCTGGCCATTGAACAGGGCATGAAACGGGGCGTGTTTTCCAACGAGGCCGGCCTGGGTTCCTCGGTGATGGTGCATTCCAACTCCAATGTCAAGGAACCGGTCAAGCAGGGCATGTGGGGCATCTTTGAGGTTTTTGCGGATACGATTGTGGTCTGCACGCTGACGGCCTTCGCCGTGCTCTCTTCCGGGCTGGTGAATCTGGAAACCGGCGCTACGGCGGCGGAGTATGTGACCCAGGCGGGGGAAACCATTGCCCTGACCAAGGCGAATCTGGTTTCGTCCGTATTCAATATGCGGTTCGGCTTTGCCGGATCGGCGTTTATCGCGGTTTCCATCATGCTGTTCGCGTTCTCCACGGTCCTGGGCTGGAGCCACTACGGAACCAAGGCCTGCGAATACCTGCTGGGCGAGAAACGGACGGTTCCGTACCGCATCCTGTTTGTGCTCCTGGTTTTCGGCGGAGCGGTGATGGGGGATAACCTGGCCTGGGATCTGGCGGACACGTTTAACGGTCTGATGATGATTCCCAACCTGATCGGCGTCATTGCCCTGTCCGGCGTGGTGATGAAAATCACGAGGAATTATATCAGCCGGACGCTGAAGGGATCGAAGGAGGCGCCGATGTACTCCGCGTTCCCGGACATTCAGCGGGAGCAGGAGCTCGCGCCGGATCCCTCGGAGAATAACTGAAATAAAAACATAAAAAAGACAGAGATCAGCTGAAACATCATTGACGCAGAATTCCGGTTCATTTTACAATATTAAAACGTTTTCATCAGAATGTGCCGCGCAGCCGCCGGGTGCCGTTCCGGCGTTTGCCGGTTCCTGAAAAGACGCAGCAGAAGCGGGAGTGTGTTCATGAGTTCAAAAATGCTGACCTATATCCTCAAAAGGTTTCTGATGGCCTTGCTGACGATTTTTCTGGTCATCGCGATCACCTTTTTTGTGATGCACGCGATTCCGGCGTCCCCCTTTTCTTCGGAGAAGGCCAAGAGCGACGCGGTGATCGCGGCTCTGGAGGCGAAGTACGGCTTTGATAAGCCGGTTACCGTTCAGTTCTGGAACTATCTGGTGAATATTCTGCACGGGGATTTCGGTTTATCCACGGGCTGGGTCGGCAATACCGTGATGGAGCTGATTCTGGGAGGGTTTTCCTATTCGGCGAGGATCGGGTTTACGGCCGGCGTGATCGCGATTGTCCTGGGGGTCATCCTCGGGTCCGTTGCGGCGATTCGCAGGGATAAATTTCTGGATAAAATCATACAGGTGATTACGACGGCTCTGGTTTCCATGCCGTCCTTCGTCATGGCGACGATTCTGCTGCTGGTTTTCGCCCTTCAGCTGAACTGGCTCCCGTCTCTGGGAAATCAGCCGGGCGGTCTGGTGCTGCCGATCATTTCCCTGAGCCTGTATCCGATGGCCTACGTGACCAAGCTGCAGCGCTCTTCCATGCTGGACGTGCTCGGGCAGGATTATATCCGTACCGCCCGGGCGAAAGGGGTCAGCAATACCGGCGTGATTTTCAGGCACGCGCTGAAGAACACGCTGACGCCGGTCATTACCTACGCCGGCCCGATGATGGCTTATATTCTGACCGGATCCATGGTGGTGGAAAACATTTTCTCTGTCCCCGGTCTGGGCCGCCTGTTCACCAACAGCATGCTGCGGACGGATTACATGATGATCATGGGGGTAACGATTTTTCTGGCCACGATGATCATCCTCATGAACTTTCTGGGGGATATCCTCTATAAGGTTGTGGATCCCAGAATCGATCTGAGCTGACACGACAGCGGCGGAGGAAAAGAAAAGATGGCAGACAAGAAGAAATTCAAAAATCCCCTGAGCCTGCAGATTGATCCGGCGCTGTTTGAAACCGCGACGGACGAGGAAAAAGCGCAGCAGGTCACGATGCGGGAATCGGTATCCTTTATGAAGGATGCCATGCGGCGCCTGCGGAAGAATAAAATGGCGATGATCTCCCTGTGCGTGATCGTGCTGATCGCGCTGATTGCCTTTATCGTACCGACGTTCTACCCCTATACCTATACCAAGCAGGACGTCACGGCGCAGAATCTGGCTCCTTTCCAGTATTCCGCCAAGGAGCAGATGAAAATCGACAAAGGGCAGAACGTTTTCCCGCATATTATGGGCACGGATAACCTCGGGCGGGATTATGCGATCCGGGTGATCTACGGCACGCGGATCTCGCTGCTGGTCGGGATTTTCTCCGCGCTGATCGTTATCGTGATCGGTATTTTCTACGGTTCCGTTTCCGGCTATTTCGGCGGCAAGGTGGACATGGTCATGATGCGGATCGTGGACATTATCTATTCCCTGCCGGACGTGCTGATTGTGATTCTGCTTTCCGTGGCGATCAAGGACTGGGTTGCTTCCTCCAAAAGCGAGCTGATTGCCCGCCTGGGCGCCGGCATGGTCAGCATTTTCATCGTGTTCGGGCTGCTGTACTGGGTCAGCATGGCCCGGCAGGTCCGGGGGCAGATTCTGTCCATCAAGGAGCAGGAATACGTGCTGGCTTCCCGGGCGATCGGGGCCGGGCCCAGCTGGATTATCCGCAAGCATATGATTCCCAACTGCGTGTCCGTCATTATCATTATCGCGGCCATGCAGATTCCCAGCGCTATCTTTACGGAGAGCTTCCTGAGCTTCCTGGGGCTGGGCGTGTCTGTTCCCATGCCGTCTCTGGGATCTCTGGCCTCCGACGCGAGAACGTCGCTGCGCTCCTATCCCTATCAGCTGATTTTCCCGGCTTTGTCCATCTTCCTGATCGTTCTGTCGTTCAATCTCCTGGGCAACGGCCTGCGGGATGCGTTTGATCCCAAGCTGAGAAACTGATGAAAGGAGGATCTGACAGATGAGTTTGCTCGAAGTACGCGATCTGCACACCTCCTTCTTTACGTCGGCGGGCGAGGTCAAAGCCGTCAACGGGCTCAGCTTTTCCCTGGATGAGGGAAAGGTTCTGGGCATTGTGGGGGAGAGCGGTTCCGGAAAATCGGTAACGGCCTATTCCGTTCTGCAGATTCTGACCTATCCCGGAAAAATCGTTTCCGGTTCGATCAGGTTTAACGGCACGGAACTGGTGGGAAAGAGCGATGAGGAGATGCGGAAAATCCGCGGGAATAAAATTTCCATTATCTTTCAGGACCCCATGACGTCGCTGAATCCCACCTATACGATCGGCCACCAGCTGATGGAGGCGATCCTGCTGCATACGGACCGGAACAGGCAGGAGGCCCGGGAGCGGGCGCTGGAAATGCTGCAGCTGGTGAATGTGAACGAGCCGAAGAAGCGGCTGGATCAGTATCCGTATGAGCTGTCCGGCGGAATGCGCCAGCGGGTGATGATTGCCATGGCGCTGGCCTGCGAACCGGATATCCTGATCGCGGATGAACCGACGACCGCGCTGGATGTGACTATTCAGGCCCAGATTCTGGAGCTGATGCAGGATCTTCAGAAAAAACTGGGAATGGCGATTATTATGATCACGCATGATCTGGGCGTGGTGGCGCAGCTCTGCGACGAGGTGATTGTCATGTACGCCGGCTCCGTCTGCGAACGGGGAACGGCGGACGAGATTTTCTATCGTCCCGCCCACGAATATACCAAAGGGCTGATGCGTTCCATTCCCCGGGATGAAAACAACGGAATGCGCCTTCAGCCGATTACCGGGACTCCGATCGATCTGCTGAACCTGCCGGCGGGCTGTCCCTTCGCGCCCCGGTGCGACCGGGCAATGAAAATCTGCCTGCAGAGAAAAGCGGAGGAAATATGGGTCGGGGAGGATCATATTTCGGCCTGCTGGCTGAACGTGAAGGATCTTCAGGAGCGGGGAATTGACACTGCGGAAGGAGTCGGCCGGGATGAGTGAAAAAAGGTCGCTGGTGGAAGTAAAAGGCCTGAAGGAATACTTCGATATCAACGTCGGCTTTTTCAAGACGAAACCCCTGAAGGCAGTGGACGATGTTTCCTTCTCCATCCGCAAAGGGGAGACGCTCGGTCTGGTGGGGGAATCCGGCTGCGGCAAGACGACGGTCGGCCGGACGATGCTGTATCTGTATCAGCCGACGGCAGGGGAAATCTACTTCGACGGCGAGAAAATAGAAGGAAAGGAATCCCTGAAGCGTTACCGGCGCAAGGCGCAGATGGTTTTTCAGGATCCCTATTCCTCTCTGAATCCCCGGATGACGGTGGGGGATATCGTGGCGGAACCGCTGGACGTGCACCGGCTGTATCAGAACAAGACGGAACGGAACGAGCGGGTGATGCAGCTGCTGGATCTGGTCGGCCTGAACAGCGAGCATGCTTCCCGTTACGCGCATGAGTTTTCCGGCGGACAGCGGCAGCGGATCGGGATTGCCCGGGCGCTGGCGGTCAATCCGGAATTCATTGTCTGCGATGAACCGGTTTCCGCGCTGGATGTTTCCATTCAGGCCCAGGTGATCAATATGTTTGACGATCTCCAGGACCGCCTGGGGCTGACCTATCTGTTTATCGCGCATGATCTGCTGGTGGTCCGCCATATTTCGGACCGGATCGCGGTCATGTATCTGGGCAAGATGGTGGAGCTTGCGGACGCGGAGGAGATTTATCATCATCCGCTGCATCCCTATTCACGGTCGCTTTTGAGCGCCGTGCCGCTGCCGGATCCCCGGAAAGCCCGGGAGAACAAACGGATCGCGCTCTCCGGCGATATTCCCAGCCCGCTGAACGCTCCGTCCGGCTGTCCCTTCAGAACCCGCTGCCCGTACGCGGCGGAGATCTGCGGCCGGAGTATGCCGGAATTCAAAGAGGCGGAAAGCGGCCATTTTGTGGCCTGCCACCGCCTCGCGGAAATCGGCTGACCTGGTTCATTGATACGGGAAACCGTATTATATGATAATATTTATGAAGGAGGAAACCCTCATGAAAAAGCTTTTGGCTCTTGTGCTTGCTCTGACCATGGTGATGGGTCTGTTCTCCTTTGCCTCCGCGGAAGCGGAAGGCAAGGTGATCAGCATGTTCCTGGGCGGCGGCACCCCCCTGTCCATGGATCCGGCGCTGAACAGCGCTTCCGCCGGTTCCAACATCATCCGTTCCGCTTTCGCGGGACTGACCGGCTTCCAGTTCAACGCTCAGGGAGAACCGGAAATGACCCCCGAACTGGCGGAATCCGTCACGGTTTCCGATGACGGCCTGACCTATACCTTCGTCCTGCGGGAAGGCCTGAAATGGTCTGACGGCGCCGACTGCACGGCTTCCCAGATCAAGGCTTCCTGGGAGCGGGCCGCCTCTGCCGAGCTGGGCGCGGACTACGGCTTCCTGTACGATGTGATCTCCCGGAAGGAAGACGGCTCCCTGAATATCGATGTGGATGACGCCGCCCGTACCTTCGTGGTGCATCTGCCCCAGCCCTGCGCCTACTTCCTGGATCTGTGCGCGTTTGTTCCCTTCTATCCGGTGCGGGTGGATCTGGCGGACAACGAGGGCATCTGGGCGACCAAGCCGGAAAGCTATGTCGGCCTGGGCGCTTTCAGAATGACGGAATACTCCGTGGACGACAAGATCGTGTTCGAAAAGAACCCCTACTACTGGAACGCGGACGCGGTGAAGCTGAGCGGTCTGGTATTCTATCTGTCCGAGGACAATACGGCCATCCTGACGGCCTATGAGAACAACACGGTGGAATATATCCAGTCCATCGCTTCTTCTGAATTCGACCGGCTGAACGCCGCCTATCCCGGCGAACTGCAGTTCTTCCCGACGCAGGGTACCTACTATGTTCTGTTCAATGTTTACAAAGATCTGAGCCCCTCGGTCAAGCAGCTGACCGTGCAGGAGCAGAGCAAGGCCCGCTTCGCGCTGGGACAGCTGATCAACCGCTATGAAGTGGTGACCTACGTGACCAAGGGCGGCGAAGTTGCGGCAAACGGTTTCTTCCCGGTCGGACTGTCCGACGGCCTGCACAGCGACGTCCGCGCCGCGGAAGGCTATGGTGTATGGTATACCGGAACCAACGAAATGTCCGACGTGAATCCCGATCTGACCAAGGATCAGGTTGAAGCGCTGCAGACGCTGGTGGATCTGGGCTATCCCTATACCGGAACCATCGAGGGCGGAGACATTACCTTCACCGATTTCCCCGCCATCGAATTTGCTTTCAACAACAGCGGCAACAACGCGGCCATCATCCAGTATGTGCAGGAGACCTGGAACCGCTTCGGCATCACCGGCGTGGTGAACCAGGAAGCCTGGGCGACGCTGCAGTCCAAGCTGAAGGCCGGCGACGCGGAAGCGGCCCGGATGGGTTGGATCGCGGACTTTAATGACGTCGTGAACTTCCTGGAGATCTTCATCTCCGCTTCCGGCAACAACTATCCGCGGCTGGGCCGTGACATCGGCGACTACAAGCGGAACAGCGAAGTGACCAAGGATGCCGGCAAGGGCGCCTACTGGGGCGAAAACGGAGACAAGACCTGGGCCGAAGCGTATGACGCCCTGGTGGATGCCGTGAAGGCCGCCACCGATCCGATCGAGCGCGCGAAGCTGGCTGCGGAAGCCGAAAAGATCCTGATGGCTACCGGCAGTGTAAGCCCGATTTACTACTACACCACCGCGCAGATGCTGAAGCCGAACGTCCACAACGTGATTCGTCTGGCGACCGGCGACGTCATCTGGACCTATGCCGATAAGGACTGAGTCTGAATTCCCAAAACCGTTGCCTGAGCCGGAGGGCTGAAGCGACCGGGCGGGGCTGCTGTACAGGCGGCCTCGCTTTTTCTTTTGCCGGCACAGCCGGCGCGCCGGCCGGCCCCGGTTTTCGCTGCCGGCGGAAACTTCGGAAAGAGACGGCAGGAGAATGAAGGGCCGCATCGAAAAAGATGGAAGGGATAATAAAAAGGAGGAAAAAGCCATGCCCTGCACAACGGTTCTGGTTGGCGCGAAGGCCAGCCATGACGGATCCACCATGATCGCCCGGACGGACGACGGACACTATGATGTCAAAAAACTGATTGTGGTTCAGCCGAAAGACCAACCGAAACGATACAAAAGCGTGATTTCCCGCGCGGAGATTCCGCTGCCGGAGAATCCCATGCGCTATACGGCCTGCCCCAATGTGGACCGGATGAGGGAGGGAATCTGGGCGGCGACGGGAATCAACGAGGCGAACGTGGGCATGACGGCCACGGAAACGATTACTACCAATGCCCGGGTGCTGGCGGCGGATCCGCCGGTGGTGTACAGGAAGGCGAAAGGACGGTTGGAAAAGGCGGTTCCCGGCGGAATCGGGGAAGAGGATTTCGTGGTGCTGGTTCTGCCCTATATTCGCAGCGCGCGGGAGGGCGTGCTGCGCCTGGCGGAGCTGCTGGAACGGTACGGCACCTATGAGTCCAACGGGATCGCCTTCAATGACGAGAAGGAAGTATGGTGGATGGAAACCATCGGCGGCCATCACTGGATCGCCCGGAAGGTTCCGGATGACCGGGTGGTGATCGCGCCGAATCAGTTTGCCATGGACGAATTTGATCTGCAGGATGCCTTCGGAGAGAAAAAGGAGAATCTCTGCAGCGCGGATCTGCGCGGGTTTATCGCGGAGAACCGCCTGGATCTGAATCAGGACGGGAAATTCAATCCCCGGGCGGTTTTCGGCAGCCGGAGAGATATGGACCATATTTACAATACGCCCAGGGCCTGGTTCATGGGCCGGTATCTGGCGCCGAAAACCTGGCGGTGGGACGGCCCGGAGGCGGACTTTACTCCGGAGAGCGACGATATTCCCTGGAGCATCCGGCCGGAGAGAAAGGTGACGGCGGAGGATGTGAAATATCTTCTTTCCGGCCATTATCAGGGGACGCCCTATAATCCCTATACGGCGCAGAATACCGGGGTGCGGGGAAAGTACCGCTCCATCGGGATCAACCGGACGGGGGTTACCTCAATCTGCCAGATCCGGCCTTACGCGCCGGAAAAGATCCGGGGCGTGGAATGGATCTGCTTCGGATCCACGACGTTCTCCGCCATGCTGCCGGTGTATACCAACGTGCCGAAAATGCCGGCTTACCTGAGCCGGGTGACGATGAACGCCTCCACGGAGGATTTCTACTGGGCCAGCCGGATGATCGGCGCGCTGGCGGATCCGCATTTCTCCGCGGCCGTTCAGCAGATCGACCGGTATCAGGAGGCTGTGGCCTTCCGGGGAAGGCAGCTGATTCTGGAATATGACCGGAAGATCGCCGAAACCGGAGATCTCCGTCTGGCGGAGGAAGCGAACGAAAAGCTGAGCGCGATGGCGAAGGAAGAGACGGGAAAAGCGCTGAACAATGTCCTGCAGACCGCCAGTGAAAAGATGAAAAACGGTTACAGTCTGGCGGACAACTGAGGCGCGGCGAAAATCCGGGTCAATCCGGGGCTTGACTTTTCCGGAGCGGAGCAATATCATTATATAAACCCTTTTTCGCGGGGCGCTTATCATACGGTCCCGCGGGAAAAATCTACAAGGAGGCATCCTAAATGAAAAAACTTTTGGCTCTGGTTCTTTCTCTGTCCATGCTGCTGGGCATGGCAGGCGCTCTGGCGGAGGGCGCGGCCTATACCGGCCCCGACACCTATTCCATGATCGACACCTTTGACATCACCACGCTGGACTATGTTTACAACAACAAGTCCTCCAACGGCGACTACATCAGCAACTTCATCGAAGGCCTGCTGACCCAGGACAGCCACGGCGCCCTGATCGCCGGTATGGCGACTGAGTGGGCTCCCAACGCGGACGCTTCCGAGTGGACCTTCACCATCCGTGATGACGCGGTATGGTCCACCTCCAACGGCGAAGAGTATGAGAAAGTGACTGCCGAAGACTTTGTGACCGGTCTGAAGCATGCCGCGGATTCCAAGTCCGAAACCCTCGGCCTGGTGGCTGACCTGATCGTCGGTCTGCGCGCCTACTCCGAAGGCACCGGCACCTGGGAAGACGTCGGCGTGAAGGCGGACGGCAACAAGCTGACCTACACCCTGACCGGCCCCTGCGGCTACTTCGACGGCATGACCACCTACTCCATCCTGTTCCCGATCAACGCTGAATTCCTGGAATCCCAGGGCGATCAGTTCGGCGCTGTGAAGCCCGACTCCATCCTGTACAACGGCTGCTACATCCTGAGCTCCCTCGTTCCCGCTCAGGAAGTCCGTTTCGATGCCAACCCCAACTACTATGACAAGGCCAATGTCTTTGTGCAGCACGTTGTGGTCAGCTACACCGACGGTCAGGATCCCGCCCAGAACTTCAACATGTTCAAGAACGGCGAAGTGACCAAGACCACCGTCAACCAGGCGCTGCCGCAGGTGAAGGCCGACGCGGACAACCTGTATCCCGACAAGCAGTATAAGGACATCACCACCGCGACCTCTTACTGGGGCGCTTTCAACTGGGATCGCCGGATGTACAATCTGTACAACGACACTTCCGTGTCCACCACCAGCAAGACCACGGACGCTCAGAAGGCTGACACCAAGAACGCGATTCTGAATGCCAACTTCCGCCGTGCCGTGTACGCCGCCTATTCCGCTCATGCTGTGGAAGCCATCACCCGCGGCGAAGAACTGGCGGACGACGTGATCCGGAACACCCTGGTTCCCTACACCTTCGCCACCACGACGGACGGCCGTTCCTACGGCTCCATCCTGACGAAGTATGTTGAGGAACTGATTCCCGAATTCGCCGGCATCAACCTGAACGACGGTCAGGATGCCTGGTACAAGCCCGAGCTGGCCAAGACCTTTGCCGCGAAGGCCAAGGAAGAGCTGGGCTCCACGGTTAACGAGTGGCCGGTTCATCTGGACGTTCCGGTATACGCCGCCAACGAAAACCAGAAGAACATGCAGCTGGCGATGAAGAAGTCCATCGAAGACGCCATCGGCGACTATGTGGTGATTGACCTCCAGATGCTGGAAGGCAACTCCTCCGTGTACTACTCCGCGTTCTACAACCAGCCCGACGGCGTGTCCAACTCCATCGACCTGGTGTTCGGCGCCGGCTGGGGTCCCGACTACGGCGATCCGCTGACCTACATCCACTGCTTCGACATTCATGACGGCGACATGCTGAACTACTCCGGCATCAACTACGAGAGCCAGGGCCAGGATGACGAGCAGAAGCTCGTTCTGAAGGCCATGGGTCTGGAAGACATTCAGGCTGTTGTGGAACAGGCGAAGGCTGCCGTCGGCGACGAGCGCATCGAACTGTTCGCCAAGGCTGAAGCCATGCTGCTGACCGGCGGTATCCTCCGTCCCTACAGCACCAGAGGCGCTGCGCTGACCATTGCCAAGATCAAGCCCTTCACCGCTGCTTACGGTCTGTATGGTCAGGCGGCTTACAACGCGGTTCCTTACTTCAAGTACATGCAGCTGACGGAAGAACCCGTGACCGCTGCGGAATTTGAAGCCGCGAAGGAAGCCTGGCTGGCCGGAAAATAATCCGGACGAATATCTGTCGGTTATCCATCATGAAATGAAAGGGGAGAGCCGGAAGGGAAACCTCTGGCTCTCCCTTGTCTTTATAGAGGTGGTCCTGTTGAAGAGTGGGTATATCTGGAGACGGCTCCTGCGGTCGCTGATCTCGATTTTTATTATCATGCTGATCGTGTTTACCATGGTTTATTCCCTGGTGCCGCGTGAAAACATCTTTTTTGAGGACAGCACGTACCGCAAGCTGAGCAGCAAATCCGACGACAAAACCGAATACGTGTATTCGACCTGGGAAAAGCTGGGTTATCTGGATTACGTCCGGATCAATGATTACTGCCTGGAAAAGTATGAGGCGGGCAGTGAGCAGATGACGGAGGCTGTGAAGCCGGACTCCCAGGAAAGCAGGGATTTTGTCGCGGAGTACACCGCCAAGGGGTATACCGTGGAGCAGTATCTGCAAAGCGGCAGGTATTTCGCCTATAAGGATGTCCCCGTGATCAACAGGATGCTGAGCTGGCTCGGCAATCTGATTTCCATTGATACCCCCTGGGCCGTGAAGGATCCGGGAAATCCGGATCTGCAGCGGGGTCTGCATTTCGGGACCACGCCCACCGGCGGATGGGCCCTGATCGGCAGCGGCACCAATTACAAATACCAGATCTATACGGACAGCCATTTCCCCTTTATCCATCAGAACTTTATCCGTCTGAATTTCGGAACCTCCTACCCCACCTATCAGGGGCTGGAAGTTCTGTCTGTGCTGTTCCAGCCGCAGGGAACAGAAGTCAAACGCCACGTGACCTTTGACACAGGTTACGAGGCGGATTCCGGCATCAATTTCGGCACCCTTCGCTACAAGCCGGTGCTGGACCGGATGGACCGGAAAAAATTCAATGACAATTACGCCAGCTATGACGTGTTCCGGAGCCAGCCCTCCATGATCGGAACCTCCTTTATCATGGGCTTCCTGGCGATGGCGCTGGCCTACGCGGTCGGCCTTCCGGTCGGCCTGCTGATGGCCCGCAAAAAAGATAAGCTTGCAGACAAGCTGGGTATGGTATACATCATCTTTATCATTGCCGTACCGTCCCTGGCCTATATATATCTGTTCCGTTATATCGGAACCACGGTTTTCAGCCTGCCGTCCGTCTTTACCACCTACGGTCCGGAGGATCTCCGCAGCTGGGTTCTGCCGGTGATCTCCCTGGCGCTGCCGTCGATTGCCAGCCTGATGCTGTGGACCCGGCGGTACGTGGTGGATCAGATGAATTCGGACTATGTCAAGTTTGCCAAGTCCAAGGGTCTGAACCAGCGGGAAATCTTCCGCAATCACATTTTCAAAAACGCGATCATCCCGATCGCCCAGGGGATTCCCGCGTCGCTGGCCGGATGTATCACGGGAGCGATTATCACGGAATCCATTTACTCCGTCGGCGGCATGGGCAAAATGCTGCCGAACGCGATCAATCAGTACAACAACGTCATGATCATCGCGCTGGCCTTCCTTTTCTCCAGCGTATCGGTGCTGTCGGTTCTCGCCGGTGATATTGTGCTGACAAAGGTGGATCCCCGGATTTCGCTCAGCGAGAAAGCAGGGAGGTCATAATGGATATTCGCAAGACAAAGATTCAGGACGTGAATCTGTTTGAGTTCGCTGATTTTGATGAACTGAAATCCGAACATATCGCCGCGCCGCGCTATTCCTACTGGAAATCCGTCTGGCGGACCTTCTTCCGGAACAAGTTTACGGTCGCCGTCGCGGTCCTGCTCCTGCTGATCATCGGCTTCGCCCTGATCCAGCCCATGTATTCCGGCTACAGCCCCATTGATACGCCCAATATCAACACGCCGGAGATGAAGTTCCAGCAGCCCAGCGCGCAGCACATCTTCGGTACGGATCACGTGGGCAACGAGGTCTTTGACGCGGTATGGGCCGGCGCCCGGAACTCCATTATCATCAGCTTTGTCTGTACGGCGCTGAATATGCTGATCGGCATTCCCATCGGCGCCCTGTGGGGATTCTCCAAGAAGATGGACCGGTGGATGATTGAGGTTTACAATATCATCTCCAACATCCCCTTCCTGCTGCTGGCGATGATCCTGTCCTATGTGCTGGGGGCCGGCATGCAGTCCCTGATCATTACCATGACCTGTACGGAATGGATCTTTGTCGCCTATTTTATCCGGACGCAGGTCATGATCATCCGGGACCGGGAGTACAATATGGCTTCCAAATGCCTGGGAACCCGGACCTGGACGATGATCATCAAGAATATCCTTCCGTATCTGATCTCCGTGATTATGACCTATGTATCCCGGCAGATCCCGTCCCTGATCTCCTACGAAGTGTTCCTTTCCTACATGGGACTGGGCCTCGGCACCACCAACGCCTCTCTGGGCCGGACCATTTCCCTTTATACTTCCTATATGACCGGATATCCCCACCTGTTCTGGATTCCTGTCGGTGTACTGGCGCTGATTTCCATCTCCCTGTACATCGTTGGGCAGAAACTGGCGGACGCCGCTGATCCGCGGACACATGTTTAAGAGGTATCATCATGGATGTAACAAGAAAAGTTATCCTTTCCGCGAAGGATGTGGAAGTCAAGTTCCGGGTTCGGGGCAATTATCTGACGGCGATCCGCGGCGTGTCTCTGGATCTGTATGAGGGCGAAACCTTTGCCATTGTCGGAGAGAGCGGATCGGGCAAATCCGTCTTCACAAAAACCTTCACGGGAATGCTGGAAACCAACGGAACCATTTCCGGCGGATCCGTCATGTTCCATGACAAGGATCTGACGAAGCTGAAAAAGGACAAGGACTGGGAAGGAATCCGCGGCGCGAAGATCTCCACCATTTTCCAGGATCCGATGACCTCCCTGAATCCGATCCGGACCATCGGTTCCCAGATCACGGAAGTCATTGAGAAGCATCAGGGCATTTCAAAGGCGGAAGCGAAGCAGCAGGCCATTGATATGATGGAGCGGGTCGGAATTCCCAATGCCGCGGACCGCTTCAATGAGTATCCCTTCCAGTATTCCGGCGGAATGCGGCAGCGGATCGTAATCGCCATCGCCCTTTCCTGCCATCCGGAAATCCTGATCTGCGATGAACCGACCACCGCGCTGGACGTCACCATTCAGGCCCAGATCATTACTTTGATCCGGGACCTGCAGAAGGAACTGAAGTTTACGACCCTGTATATTACCCATGACCTCGGCGTGGTCGCCAACGTGGCGGACCGGGTGGGTGTCATGTACGGCGGACAGATCGTGGAATACGGCACGGTGGAGGAAATCTTCTTCGATCCCCGCCATCCCTATACCTGGGCGCTGCTTTCGAGCCTGCCGCAGCTGGGCGTGAAGGGAGAGGATCTGTACTATATTACCGGAACGCCGCCGTCCCTGTACAACAAGATTCAGGGCGACGCTTTCGCTCCCCGCAACGAGCACGCGCTGAAGATTGACTTTGAGGAGGAGCCTCCCTTCTTCAAGGTGACGGATACGCATTACGCGAAAACCTGGCTGATGGATCCCCGGGCTCCGAAGCTGGAGAAGCCGGAGGTGATCCGGGATCTGCATGAGAAGATCCGGAAGATGACGGATGAAGGAGGTGCTTTCCATGTCGGCTGAGCATACGGAACGGGACGTCATCCTGTCGGTCCGGCACGTGGATATCACCTTTTCCACCGGACGCAAAAAGAAGCTGACAGCCGTAAAGGATGCCAACTTTGATATCTACCGGGGTGAAACCTTTGCCCTGGTGGGAGAATCCGGATCCGGAAAGACGACGCTGGGACGGGCGATCATGCGGATCAATCCCTGCAGCGCGGGGGAGATCCTGTTTGAAGGGAAACGGATTTCCGGCAAGATCAGCCGGGAGGAGGACCGGAATGTCATCCGGAATATCCAGATGATTTTCCAGGATCCCGCGGCTTCCCTGAATGAACGGGCGACGATTGAATACTGCGTGTCGGAAGGCCTCTATAATTTCCACCTTTATCAGGACGAAAAGGACCGGATCGCGAAGGTGGACAAAGCGCTGCAGGATGTGGGCCTTCTGCCGGAGCATAAATCCCGGTATCCCCATGAATTTTCGGGCGGACAGCGCCAGCGGGTCGGTATTGCCCGGGCGATGATCATGAATCCGAAGTTCATCGTGGCGGACGAGCCGATTTCCGCCCTGGACGTCTCCATCCGGGCGCAGGTGCTGAACCTGATGAACAAGCTGAAGGCGGAAAGGGATCTGACCTATCTGTTCATCGCCCACGACCTGTCGGTGGTTCGCTTCATCGCGGACCGGATCGCCGTGATCCATCTGGGCGAGATCGTGGAGATTGCCGAATCGGAAACGCTGTTCAAGTACCCGGTTCATCCTTATACGGTATCGCTGCTTTCCACGGTGCCCATGCCGGATCCCGTGGTGGAAAGAACCCGGAAGCATATCGTATATGATCCGTCCGTACTGGATCAGTCCGGAGCTCCCCGGAGCATGCGGGAGCTTCGGCCGGGACATTTCATCCTGGCCACGGATGCCGAGCTGGAAGGTTATGAAAAGCGGATTGAGGCCCTGGAAGCGATCCGGGCTAAAAAAGATTCGCAAGAAGAATTGAAATAACCACGTAGAGAAGACCGACAAAGAGAGGGTAGTTAAAAGCGCTCTCTCTTTTTTCATAGACCTCGTAAAGGTAGGCGCGGTAGGTCTGGGTGGGCTCCTTCTGCACGCCCCGCTTCAGCAGAAAGCCGCTGATATCAAAGTCCCCGTGCAGAAAAAGGGCGTAGATAATCCCGCCGATGATCATCACCAGGCCGGTAACCGTCAGGGCATCCGTAAAAACCAGAAGCCCGTTTTTCTCCGCTGTGAAGGCGCGGAAAGCCGGATACAGCAGCGTAACGATCAGATGGACGATCAGCGGCCGGGGCCGGAGTTTTCGGAAATTCAGCACGGGCAGTCTCCTTCCGGGGAAAAACATAGGCGGATCCGGAACACAGGATAGCAGATTTTCCGAAAGGCTGTCAATGGAAACAGCGCCGCTCTCCGGCGGGAGGCACGGAGAAAAAGGCAGTTGTCAGCGGGGGAAAAAAACGGTATAATGGGTCAAATGAAAGAATGACCGAGGATCCTGGGGATCAGCGGGAGAGAGAATACGGAGGGATCGCCATGGTAGATGAAGTACTGAATACCGCGAAGGAAAAAATGAAAAAGACCTGCGCCGTGTACGAGCGGGACATGCAGGGCCTCCGGGCCGGCCGGGCGAATCCCCAGCTGCTGGATCGGATCACGGTGGATTATTACGGAACGCCCACTCCCCTCAATCAGATCGGGAACATTTCCTCGCCGGAACCCAGGATGCTGATTATTGCCCCCTGGGAAGCCAAGATGATTCCCCAGGTGGAAAAGGCCATCCAGAAGAGCGATCTGGGCCTGAATCCTTCCAATGACGGGAAGATTATCCGCCTGGTGTTTCCGGAGCTGAATGAGGAGCGCCGGAAGGATCTGACCAGGATCGCCAGCAAAGGGGCGGAGGAAGCGAAGGTCGCGGTGAGAGCCATCCGGCGGGACGCGATGGAGCAGCTGAAGAAGATGAAGAAGAACAGCGAGATCACGGAAGATGATCAGCGCGACGCGGAAGAAAAGCTGCAGAAAATCACCGATAGCGGGATTAAGGACGTGGAAGCCGTCTATTCCCGGAAGGAAAAAGAGATCATGGAAGTATGACGGCACAGGCCGCGCACCCAAAACCCGCCAACCGGCGGGTTTTGGCCGTATAAAACCACCGCCGCGCCGCGGGGAAGGGACGGAAGCATGGAAAAAAAGACGGGAACCCTGTTGCCGGAGCAGCTGCCGAAGCATGTGGCAGTGATTATGGACGGGAACGGCCGCTGGGCGAAGAAGCATAAGCTCAGCGTTTCCCGGGGGCATCGGCAGGGGACGGAAACCCTGAGGGAGATTATCCGGCATACGGATGATCTGGGAATCGGGGCGCTGAGCCTCTACGCTTTCTCCACGGAGAACTGGAACCGGTCGGCGGAGGAAGTCGGGGCGCTGATGCAGCTGATCCTGGATTTTTTCGCTTCGGAGATTGACGAGCTGGATGAGCGCAATGTGCGGATCCTGATTCTGGGGGAGAAGAGCCGCCTGCCGCAGAAGCAGCGGGAGACTCTGACGGAAGCGGAGCGGAGAACGGCGAAAAATACCGGACTGCGGCTCAATATCGCCCTCAACTACGGCGGCCGGGCGGAGCTGGTCCGCGCGGCGCGGCTGCTGGCCGAGGATGTGAAGAACGGCCGGCTCAGCGCGGAAGAGATCACGGAGGAAACGCTGGCGGCCCGGCTGTATACCGGCGGCCAGCCGGATGTGGATCTGCTGATCCGCACCAGCGGGGAGCAGCGGCTGAGCAATTTCCTGCTGTATCAGTGCGCTTACGCGGAGTTTGAATTCCCGGAAGTGCTCTGGCCGGATTTTACCGTGGCGGATTACGACCGGGCGCTGGAGGAATTCACGCACCGTCAGCGAAGATTCGGCGGGCGCTGACGGACGGATTGTTTTTCAGACGGAAAGGATAGAAGGAGAAGACATGAAACAGAGGATCATCACAGGCGCGCTGCTGATTCTGCTGCTGGCGGTGATGCTGTGGCTGCCGGACTGGTGCATGGCGATCGCGACGCTGATCTGCACCGGGTTTGCGGTCTGGGAGGAATATCACGCGCTGTCCCAGGCAGGCCACCGGGTGGTCAGCTGGCCGACCTGGCTGGCGCTGGCCGCGTCGCTGCCGCTGACCCATTATCTGGGGGTAAAGGTGATTATCCCCCTGCTGGCGGGCGCCCTGCTGGCCATGGTCGTACAGATTCTGTTCCGGGAGCAGCCGGAGCTGACGGATCTGAGTCTGAGCGCGCTGCCGCTTCTGACGGTGGCGCTTCCGGGACTGAGCCTGGTGGCGCTGGCCCTGGTCGGCCAGAAGGCGGTGGAAGTGGTGCTGCTTTCCCTGACATACAGCGTACCGCTGATGGGGGATATGGTTGCGCTGTTTGTGGGAAGCGCTGTCGGCGGACCGAAGCTCTGCCCGGCGGTGAGCCCGAAGAAAACGGTATCCGGCAGTCTGGGTGGCCTGGCAGGCAGCGTGGCGGCGGCCATGATTGTCTGCGGAATCGCGGCGCTTACCTGCAACGCGGCGACGCTGGCGAAGCTGCCGCGCTGGTGGGAATACCTGCTGCTGGGCCTGTTCGGCGGCTTTGTCGGGCAGATCGGGGACCTGTTTGCTTCCCTGGTCAAACGGCACAGCGGAATCAAGGATTTTTCCAACCTGTTTCCGGGGCACGGCGGAATGCTCGACCGGCTGGACAGCGTGCTGTTCATGGCGGTTCTGATGTATTGCTACCGGCTGTTTGTGATCTGACGGAGGCGGGCGCATGAAAACGATATCCATTCTGGGTTCCACCGGATCCATCGGGCGGCAGGCCCTGGATCTCTGCCGCAGGCATCCGGACCGCTACCGGGTAACGGCTCTGACGGCCAGGGCCAGCAAAGAGCTCCTCTTCGAACAGGTCCGGGAATTCCGGCCGCAGATGGCGGGGCTGACGGAAGGAATCCGCGCGTCGGAGATTCCGGCGGATCTGTCCTTCTGCCGTTTTGTCGGCGGAGCGGAAGCCCTGCGGGCGGCCGCGGCGGAGGTTCCGGCGGATATGGTGCTGGTCAGCATTGTGGGGATTGCCGGGCTTTCCGGCGTGATGGATGCCCTGCAGGCCGGCCGGCAGGTGCTGCTGGCCAATAAGGAAGCGCTGGTGACCGGAGGGCATCTGGTCACGGATCTGGCCCGGAAGAAGGGGAAACCGCTGCTGCCGGTGGACAGTGAGCACAGCGCCATCTTTCAGTGCCTGCAGGCTGCCGGCCCCAATCCGGCGGAGCGGATTCTGCTGACCGCCTCCGGCGGCCCGTTCCGGACCTGGGACCGGGAAAGAATCCGGCAGGCGACGCCGGAGCAGGCGCTGAAGCATCCCAACTGGAATATGGGAGCCAAGATTACCGTGGATTCCGCCAGCATGTTCAACAAGGGGCTGGAGATCATGGAAGCCCGGTGGCTTTTTGATATGACGGAAGACCGGATTCAGGTCCTGGTGCATCCGGAGAGCATTGTGCACTCGGGAATCGTGTTCCGGGACGGCACCGTGCTGGCGCAGCTGGGGCAGCCGGATATGAGGGTTCCGATCGGATACGCCATGAGCTACCCCGAACGGCTGGAAACCGGCGTGGAAGCGCCGGACTGGTTTGCTCTGGGAAAACTGACCTTTGAGGCGCCGGACGAGGACAAGTTCCCGGCGCTCCGGCTGGCCAGAAGCGCCCTGAGGGCAGGCGGAGCGGCCTGCACCGTGTTTAACGGAGCCAATGAGGCGGCCGTAGCCGCGTTTTTGAGGAGAGAGATTCCCTTCGGGGAAATCGCCTGCCGGGTGGAACGGGCGCTGGAGAAGCTGGACGGCCTGCGGGCGGACAATATTGAGGAGATCTGGGAGGCGGACCGGCAGGCCCGCCGGGTCGGATAAGGAGAAGTATGTCGATTATCTGGGCATTGCTGCTGCTGGCGATTCTGGTGATCGTTCACGAGTTCGGGCATTTCTTTGCGGCGCGTCTGATGAAAATTGAGGTTCGGGAGTTCGCGGTGGGCTTTGGGCCGAAGCTGCTGGGCTGGAAGAGCCGGAAATATGAAACCCGGTTCGCGGTGCGGGCGATTCCGCTGGGGGGCTACTGCGCCTTCTACGGCGAGGACGATGTGAGCGGGGAAAGCCGGGACGACCCCCGCGCGTTTCCGAAGCAGAACGTGTGGAAACGCCTGCTGGTCATCCTGATGGGACCGATGATGAATTTTCTGCTGGCTTTTGTAGTGGCCGCGGTCTTTTTCTGGTGCAGCGGCGTGACGGTTGCCACGGGGGTGGATCCCTATATCGCGGAAGTCATGGCGGCGGGCCCCGCCTACAGCGCCGGCCTTCAGAGCGGAGACCGGATTACGGAGATCAACGGGGTCAACATGCTGGACGGCACGGTGGATACGCTGACGACCACGCTGGCCTCCTGGAAGGAAGGGGACGCACCCCTGAACATGACCGTCCGCCGCGGGGAGGAAACCCTGCGGATGAGCATGACGCCGGTCTGGGACGAGGCGGAAAAGAAGATGCGGATCGGGGTGATCATCGGCGGCGTGTACCGGACGGAGAACCGTCCGGTGACCATCTGGGGCGGCATCTCGGAAAGCGCGACCATGTGCTGGGACGCCGCCGGCGCGATTCTCCGGGCGCTGAAGAATCTGGTGACGACCGGGGAAGGACTGGATCAGACCTCCGGTCCGGTGGGCATTGTCAGCCTGGTCTCCTCGGAGGTGGCAAGCGGCGGGTTCAGCGCGTTTGTGCAGCTGCTGGTGCTGATTTCCATCAATCTGGGGCTGATGAATCTGCTGCCGATCCCGGGGCTGGACGGAAGCCGGCTGGTGTTCGGCCTGATTGAGGTGATCCGGGGAAAGCCTGTTTCCCCCCGGAGGGAAGCGCTGGTTCATACGGTCGGGATGGTATTTCTGTTCGGGATAATGATTTTCTTTACGTACAAGGATATTCTGAAGCTGTTTCGATAAGGCTGGGAGGATACCATGACAAGAACGGTAACCATTGGCGGACTGCCTCTGGGGGGCGGCCATCCGGTGCTGGTCCAGAGCATGACCAATACGGACACCCGGGATACGGAAAAAACGCTTCGCCAGATCCGGGACCTGCACGCGGCAGGCTGCGATCTGGTGCGGGTCAGCGTCTATGACGAGGCGTGCGCGGAGGCGGTCAAAACGCTGGCCGCGGAAAGCCCGGTGCCGCTGGTGGCGGATATTCATTTTGATCACCGGCTGGCCATCCGGGCGGCGGAAAACGGAATCGCGAAGCTGCGGATCAATCCGGGCAACATCGGCGGCGAGGCCAGGGTGCGCGAGCTGGCGGACTGCGCGAAGGCGCATGGGATTCCGATCCGGATCGGCGTGAACAGCGGCAGCGCGGAAAAGGAACTGCTGGACCGCTACGGCGGGCCGACGGCGGAATGCCTGGTGGAGAGCGCCCTGGGGCATGCCCGGCTGCTGGAGAAAGCGGGATTCGAGGATATTGTTCTGAGCATGAAGAGCAGCGATGTCCGCCTGACCATCGAAGCCTATCGTCTGGCGGCGAAGCGCTGCGATTACCCCCTGCATGTCGGCGTGACGGAAGCCGGGCTTCCGGGGCAGGGAACGGTCAAAAGCGCGATCGGCATCGGCGCGCTGCTGGCGGACGGGATCGGGGACACCATCCGGGTGAGCCTCAGCGGAGATCCGCTGCCGGAAGCGGCCGCGGCCTGGGATATCCTGCGGGCGCTGAATCTGCGGATCCGCGGCGTACAGCTGATCGCGTGCCCGACCTGCGGGCGGACCTGCATCCCGGTGGCGGAAATCGGCAGACGGGTGGAGGAGGAGCTGGCGGATCTGACCGTGCCCCTGAAGGTAGCGGTGATGGGCTGCGTGGTGAACGGCCCGGGCGAAGGCCGGGAGGCGGATGTGGGCATTGCCGGCGGAAAAAGCGGCGGTATCCTGTTCGTGAAGGGACAGGAACCCCGGAAAGTGACCGGCGATCTGGGCGCGATCCTGATTGAGGAAGCCCGGAAGCTGGCGATGGAGCGTGCATGAGCTATGAGGATCTGATGGCCCGGATTGCCCGGGAAATACCCGGGCTGGCGGGGGCCCTGCGGTCTCCCCGGGTGAAATATATCAAATCTTCCCGGAAAACCTATATTACCTTTGAAAGCACCGTGCTGGCGGGGGAGAAGCAGTTTCTGGCCCTGGAAAAAATCCTGCGGGAAGCCTTCCCCGGCTCCTCCGTGGCGGTGCGCGTCATCTGTCCTGCCATGAAGGAACCCTTCCTGGCGGATCCGGCGGCCTACAAACAGGTGCTGGATGATTTTCTGAGCCGGAATTATCCGCTCAGCCGCGGCTGGCTGGGGAAAATCACCTGGCAGATGGAAAAGACGGAGCGGCTTCCGGGACGGCCGGAACAGGCGGAAGACGCCGACGGGATTCTGACGCTGGTGTTTCCGGATGAGTTTTCGCTGCATTCCATGAGCCGGCAGAACGTGGGAGCGCGCCTGGCGGTGGCCGTGCGGGAAATCTTCGATGCCCGGGTCCGGGTGGAGATGACGGTGGCGGGAACCCGGGAGGAACGGCTGCGGCGGATGCGGGAAGAGCGGCAGAACGAGACGGTGACGGTAACCCTGGAGGAAATGGCCCGGCGGTACGGAACCGGCCTGGCGGCCGCGGAGGGGGAAACCGGCGAAAAAACGGTGAAACCGAAGCGGGAATCCGCGCCGAAAAAGGAAAAGAAAAAGGAACAGGCGGCCGGGGCCGGAAGCGCGGCGGACCCCCCGCTGATCGACCCGGACGCTCCAACGGTGGGAAAACCAATTCTGGGGCGGGCGATCGGGGATCATCCGGTGGAGATCAAAGAGCTGAACAACGAAAGCGGCCTGGTGGTGGTCCAGGGAGAGATCTTCAAGCTGGAAACGAAGGAGCTCAAGGGCGGCGAACTGCTGCTGATGACCTTTGCCGTAACGGATTATACCTCTTCCGTGCTTTGCAAATACTTTTTCCGCTACCGTCCCCGCTATTCCCGGAAGGGGGAGGACGCGGCGGAGGAACCGATTACCGATGAAGAGCGCAAGGCCGTGAAGGATAAGGTGGACCGGCTGCGGGTGGGAATGACGGTGAAGCTGCGGGGCGAGTGCCTGTATGACACCTTCGCGCGGGAGCTGTCCATCTCGGTGCGGGACCTGGTGGAAACGGAGAAGGAAGAGCGGGAGGATACCGCGGAAGAAAAGCGCGTCGAGCTCCATATGCATACCAATATGTCCACCATGGACGCCCTGACGGATGTGAAGGACCTGATTGACCGGGCCGTCCGCTGGGGACATCCGGCAGTGGCCGTGACGGATCACGGAGTGCTGCAGTCCTTTCCGGCCGCTTTCCGGGCGGCGAAGGGAAAAATCAAGCTGATTCCGGGCTGCGAGGGATACCTGATCGACGAAAAGCCCGTCTGGGAGAATCCGGACGGCCGGCCCTATGACGGCGATATCGTGGTGCTGGATTTCGAAAGCACGGGACTGAATACCGGGTCTGCCAGGATCATCGAGATCGGGGCCGTGAAGCTGGCGGGCGGGGAGATCCGGGATTCCTTCCAGCAGCTGGTGAATCCGGGAGAAGCGCTCAAGGCAAAAATCACGGAAATAACGGGGATCAGCGACCGGATGCTGCAGGATCAGCCGGCAGCGGCGGAGGTCCTGCCCCGGCTGATGGAATTTATCGGCGATCTGCCCATCGCGGCGCATAACGCCGGTTTTGACGCCAATCTGCTGCGGTCGGAACTGAAGCGCCTGGGGCTTCGTTTCGAGAACCCGGTGATGGATACCCTGAGCTATGCGCGAAAGCTCTATGCCGGAGAGATGAAGTCCTTCCGGCTGGCCTCCCTTTGCAAGCATTTGGGGGTCAGCCTGAAAAACGCCCACCGGGCGGTTCATGATGCCACGGCCACGGCGCTGTGCCTGAAGCGCATGGAGGAGGATACCCGGGAACGGTATCCCCAGATCCGGACGGACCGGGACATGAATGAGGTCCTGAAGGGCGGCGCGATCGGGGAAAGCTGGCATATTATTCTGCTGGCCCGGAACCGTACGGGCCTGGTGAATCTGAACCGGCTGGTTTCCTACAGCCATCTGGATTATTTCCGCCGGGTTCCCCATATGCCCCGGAGCCTGATCAGCCAGTACCGGGAGGGCCTGATCGTGGGCAGCGCCTGCGAAGCGGGAGAGCTGTACCGGGCGCTGGTTTCCGGAGCGGAGAAAGAGCGGCTGAAGGAGATTGCTTCCTTCTACGATTATCTGGAAATTCAGCCGGTGGGCAATAACGCCTTCATGATCCGGAACGGAGAGGTGAATTCGGAGGAGGACCTGCGGGAGCTGAACCGGAAAATCGTGGCCCTCGGGGAGGAAATGGGACTGCCGGTCGTGGCGACCGGGGATGTTCATTTCCTGGATCCGAAGGACGCGGTGGGCCGGGCGATTATCCAGGCCGGCATGGGCTTCGAGGAAGCGGATCTCCAGCCTCCCCTGTACTTCAAAACCACGGACGAGATGCTGCGGGAATTTGCTTATCTCGGACCGGAAAAATGCCGGGAGGTTGTGATTGAGCAGCCCCGCCGGATCGCGGACCAGGTGGAAAAGATGCAGCTTTTCCCGGTGCATCCCAGGGGAGAGGATACCTTCCAGCCTTTCTGGGACGACGCGGAAGACATGATTCAGCAGATGACCTGGGACGAGGCGGAGAACCTCTACGGCAGCCCGCTGCCGGAAATCGTGGACGCCAGGCTGCGCAAGGAGCTGAAATCCATTGTGGGCTATGGCTACTGCACGCTGTACGCCATTGCCCAGAAGCTGGTCAGCCGCAGCCTGCAGGACGGATACCTGGTGGGCAGCCGGGGAAGCGTGGGCTCCAGTCTGGTGGCCCGGATGTGCGGCATTACCGAAGTGAACGCGCTGCCGCCTCATTACCGCTGCGAGCACTGCCACCGGGGCTATTTCGATGTAGATAAAAGCCGCTACCATGTGGGGGTCGACCTGCCGGACAGAACCTGTCCGGACTGCGGCCGGCCGCTGACCAAGGACGGTTTTGACATTCCTTTTGAAGTCTTCCTGGGGTTTGAGGGGGATAAGGTTCCGGATATCGATCTGAATTTCAGCGGCGAATACCAGAACCGGGCTCATCACTATGTGGAGGAGCTTTTCGGCCATGATCACGTCTTCCGGGCGGGGACGATCAGCGGTCTGGCCGACAAAACGGCCTTCGGCTATGTATCCCGCTACCTGGAGGAGCGGGGCATTCAGGCGGGCAACGCGGAGAAGGACCGTCTGGCGCTGGAATGCACCGGCGTCAAAAGAACCACCGGCCAGCATCCGGGCGGCATGGTGGTGGTGCCGCTGGAATATGAGATCTATGATTTTACGGCGGTGCAGCATCCGGCGGATGACCTGGAAAGCGATTTTACAACGACGCATTTTGACTTCAACTCCATGCACGATATCCTGGTGAAGCTGGACTGCCTGGGCCATGATGACCCCACCATGATGCACGAGCTGGAGATTCTGACCGGGATCAACTTCCGGGATGTTCCCCTGGACGATCCGGGCGTGCGCAGCCTGTTTACCTCGCCGGCGGCGCTGGGACTGACGGAGGAGGATATCCTGTGCAATACCGGAACCTACGGGGTGCCGGAATTCGGTACCGGATTCGTGCGGGGCATGCTGGAGGAAACCCGGCCCAAAACCATGGAGGAGCTGCTGCGGATTTCCGGTCTCAGCCACGGGACGGATGTCTGGCTGGGAAACGCCCAGGAGATCATCGCCTCCGGCGTGGCCACGCTGAGCGAATGCGTCTGCTGCCGGGATGATATTATGAACTATCTGATGGACCAGGGCGTGAAGCCGAAGATGGCCTTTACCACCATGGAGAGCGTCCGGAAAGGAAAGGGGCTCAAGCCGGAGATGGCCCAGGCGATGGTGGAGGCCGGCGTGCCGGACTGGTTTATGGACAGCTGCCGGAAGATCAAATACATGTTCCCCAAGGGCCATGCCGTGGCGTATGTGACCATGAGCCTGCGGGTCGCCTGGTTCAAGCTGCATGAGCCGCTGGCTTATTACTGCGCGTACTTTACGGTCCGGGGGGACGGATTTGACGCGGCGACCATGCTGATTTCGCCGGATACCTGCCGGGACAGGATCCGTGAAATCCGGAATATGGACAAGCCGACGGCCCGGGATAAGGAAATCGCCACCTGCCTGGAGCTGGTGCTGGAAATGAACATGCGGGGAATCCGCTTCCTGCCGGTGGATCTGTACAGAAGCGAAGTGACCCGCTTCCGGATAGAGGACGGGAATATCCGCTGCCCCTTCACCAGCCTGTCCGGCCTGGGGGAAAGCGCGGCGGTTCCGATTGTGGAGGCGCGGAAGAACGGCCCGTTCCTGAGCGTGGAGGATTTGCGCATCCGGGCCAGGGTCGGTTCTTCCGTCATTGAAATGCTCCGGGCGCACGGCTCGCTGGAGGGCATGAACGAGACAAACCAGATCAGCATGTTCTGACGCGGAAGGATTTGGAAACCGGAGCGGAGAATAATACAGCATGGATGCCGGACCGCGGAAACGTCCGGGACCGGAGAGAGGGGGGAATGAAGGTGAACAGAACCATGAACATGAGGGGCTTCATCGTGATTCTGATTCTGGCGCTGTCCGTCTTTCTGATCTTCCATCTGATGCTCCGGGGCACGCTGAATGAAAAGGAGAGGCAGGAAAAAACGCTGCAGGAGGAACTGGCGAAGCTGGAGGAGAGAAATCGGGAGCTGAACAATCAGCTGGCCCGGGTGGGAACGGATGATTATATCGTGTCCAGCGCCATTCGGGATTATTCCTTTATGAATAAGGACGACATTCGTTTTGAATACGATCATCCGGAAGCGCTGCAGGCGTATTCCGAGGCGGAGTTTACCATCCTGATGGAAGAAATGAAAACCTATTCCGGAGATGAATTTGCCACCCTGCTGGAGGAACGACTGAAGTAGAGGAGGAGCGCCATGATCGTCGCCGTGATCGGGATCGGGTCCAATTCAGTGCGTATGCTGACCGTGGATGTTCAGGGGCAGGCCTTTCGCCGTCTGGCGAGAGACCGGGCCGGAACCCGGCTGTTTGCCGGCCTGGATGAGCGCGGCAATCTGAGCCCGGAAAGCATGGCCAAGACGCTGGAGGCTGTGGCGCAGATGGCGCTGGAGGCCCGCCGGCGCAGCGTGGAACGGCTTCATCTGTTCGCGACCAGCGCGGCGAGGGACGCGCGGAACGGCCGGGAATTCATGGCGGCGGCGGAAAAGGCGGCCGGGGTGCCGCTGGAGATTCTGAGCGGACCGGATGAGGCTGAGCTCAGTTTTCTGGGAGCCCGCGATGTGTTTCCGGAAGAGTGCCGCTGCGGCGTAATCGACATCGGGGGCGGCAGCACGGAGATTGTGACCGGCGGTTCGGAGGGAACGGACTGCGCGTTTTCCTGCCAGATGGGAGCGGTGCGCCTGTATCGGGAGTTTCCCCTGAACTGCCGGGCGGATATGGCGCCCGTGGAAGCGGAGGCGGACCGGATTCTGGCGGAAAACCTGGCGGCGCATCCGGATTTCCGGAAACCGGAGGTTTGGGCCGGTACGGGCGGAACCTTTACCACGCTGGCGGCGCTGGCCCGGAATATTCCCTGGCAGAGCCGCACGGAAATGCACGGCACCCGGGTAACGGCGGAGGAAATCCGAAGGATCGGGGAAACGCTGGCGGATCTGGATCTGGCGGGCCGGAAACAGCTGGCGGGACTGCAGCCCGGACGGGCGGATATTGTGGTACATGGAGTCTGTATTCTGCTGGCGGTGATGGCCCGGCTGAACATGGATGCCATTGTGGTCAGCGAGTACGGCAATCTGGACGGCTATATCCGGAAATATTACGGCTGAGGGCGGAGCGCCCGTCAGAAGAAAGGAAAATCAATTGATATGCTGGAACTGAAAAATGTATCCTTCCAGGTCTCGTCGGAAGGGACGGACCGGGAAATTGTGCGGAATATCAGCCTGACCATCCCGCAGAACAAGCTGGTGGTCGTAACGGGGCCGAACGGCGGCGGAAAATCCACCCTGGCGAAGCTGATCGCCGGAATCGAGAAGCCGACGGAAGGCCGGATTTTTTTCGGCGGCGAGGATATTACGGATCTGTCGGTTACGGACAGAGCCCGAAAGGGCATTGCGTTTGCCTTTCAGCAGCCGGTGCGCTTTAAGGGAATCCGCGTGCTCGATCTGATCCGGATCGCGGCGGGCAGTCATCTTTCGGCGGCGGATGCCTGCGTGTATCTGAGCAGCGTGGGGCTTTGCGCCCGGGATTATGTGGACCGGGAGGTGAACGCCAGCCTGTCCGGAGGAGAACTGAAGCGGATTGAAATTGCCACGGTTCTGGCCAGAAAAGCGAAACTGTCTGTGTTTGATGAGCCGGAAGCCGGGATCGACCTGTGGAGCTTCCGGAACCTGATCGAGGTCTTCCGGGAGCTTCGGGAGTCGATTCAGGACAGCTCCATCCTGATTATTTCCCATCAGGAAAGGATCCTGAACATCGCGGATGAGATCATCGTGCTGAAAAACGGCGAGGTGGCGCGCCAGGGCCGGCAGGGAGAGGTTTACCCTTCCCTGATGGGGGATGCCTCGGCCGGCGCCCTTTGCGAATGCGAAGGACGGATCCGGGTGCTGGGAAAGGAGGAAGAGTGAATCATGGTGAAGCTGGATGAGATTCAGAAGCGCCTGCTGCGGGAAGTGGCGGATCTGCACGAAGTGCCGGAAGGCGCCTACAATATCCGTTCCAACAGCCGGTCCGTGGGCCGTCAGTCTTCCGCCCATATCGAAATTGTCTCCAAGACGGATGTCAGCGGGATTGATATCCGCATCGCTCCCGGAACCCGGAATGAAAGCGTTCATATTCCGGTCGTGCTGACGGAGAGCGGCCTGAAGGAAACGGTATACAATGATTTTTATGTCGGGGAAGACAGCGATGTGCTGATTGTGGCGGGCTGCGGCATCGACAACTGCGGCAATCAGGATTCCCGGCATGACGGCATCCATACCTTCCATGTCGGGCGGAACGCCCGGGTGCGCTACGTGGAGAAGCATTACGGCTCCGGCGAGGGCAAGGGAAAGCGCATCCTGAATCCGGGTACCCGGGTGTTTATGGAGGAAGGCAGCACCATGGAAATGGAAATGGTGCAGATCCGCGGCGTGGACGATACGGACCGGACGACCACGGCGGAACTGGCCGGCGGCGCCCGGCTGGTGGTCCGGGAGCGGCTGATGACCCATGGCGGGCAGCAGGCCATCAGCACCTATGTCGTGGAGCTGAACGGGGAAGGGGCCAGCGCGGATATTGTCTCCCGCTCTGTGGCCCGGGATCATTCTTTCCAGAAATTTGACGCGAAAATTGTGGGAAACGCTCCCAGCCAGGGACATACGGAATGCGACTCCATCATCATGGACGAGGGCCGGATTCTGGCCGTCCCGGGCCTGGAAGCCAATCACGTGGATTCCGCCCTGGTGCATGAGGCGGCCATCGGGAAAATCGCCGGAGAACAGCTGATCAAGCTGATGACCCTGGGCCTGACCGAAGCCGAAGCGGAAGAGCAGATCATCAACGGCTTCCTGCAGTAAAGGACAAAGCAGCAAAATCCCGTTCCGGTTTTCCGGAACGGGATCATTTCATATTTCAGGGTTGCCGCTTATTCTTCTGATCAGGTCGTTTCCTCAAACGCTATTTCAGCCGCTGCGTAGCTGAGTCCGGCTGCGATTGCGCCGGCAGGCCCGCGGGTTCCTTTCGCGCCGTCCCCCATGCGGCACGGCCGGGCGTCAGAATTGGACAGAAATAGGCCTTGCATTATGCGCGGAGACTTGCTATAATTTCCTCAGACAAATTGTTCATAGGTTGTTTTCATGAAATGGCTTCCAGTATTCTGTTTGAGACCATTTTTCGGAAACGTTTCCGATGAACGCGGTTTGCTTCTGTCTGCAGAGATCCCCGATGGGAAAAGGAGTGAGTTGATTGCAAAAAGCAGCAGCGCAGAAGGTCATCAATTACAGAAAGCCTTCCCTGAGACGGACGCTGGGCCAGAACCGGACGCTGATTCTGATGTGCGTACCGGCGATTCTGTTTTTCCTGGTGTTCGCCTATTTGCCCATGCCCGGCGCGTACATTGCCTTCACCAATTTCCAGTATGACAAGGGCATCTTCGGCAGCCCCTTTGTGGGCCTGAAGAACTTCCAGTTCCTGTTCGCCTCCGGCCAGCTGGGGCTGCTGCTGAAGAATACCGTGCTGTATAACCTGGCCTTCATCGTCCTGGGGAATATCCTGCAGCTGGCCTTCGCCATCATGCTGAACGAAGTGCAGAGCAAGGGATACAAGAAGACCGCGCAGAGCATCATGTTCCTGCCCTACTTCATCTCCGACGTTCTGGTTTCCCTGCTGGTATACAATCTGATCAACTATGATTACGGCTTCATTTCCCATCTGGTGCGGAGCCTGGGCGGAGAGATGCCGAAGGTGTATCAGGACGCGAACGCCTGGCCCTATATCATCGTTCTGGTGAACCTCTGGAAGTCCACCGGCTACGGAACGGTGGTTTACTTCGCGGCGATCACGGGAATGGATTCCTCCATGATGGAGGCGGCCCAGATCGACGGCGCGAACGCATGGCAGCGTATCCGGCATATCACCCTGCCGACGCTGAAGCCCACGGTCATCATCCTGTTCCTGTTTGCCATCGGCGGTATTCTGAAGGGCAATTTCGGCCTGTTCTACAATCTGGTCGGCAACAACTCCATGCTCTTCAAGACGACGGATATCATTGAAACCTATGTATACCGTTCCATGATGAACAGCTTCAATTTCTCCCAGAGCAGCGCCGTAGGCCTGTTCCAGAGTGTGGTCGGATTCTTTATCGTGCTGGGCGCCAACGCGTTTGTGAAGCATCTGGATCCGGACTACGCCCTGTTCTGATCCAGGAGAAAGGAGAGAGACGGAAATGACACTGAAAACGCAGCCGAAAAGCCCGGTTATGCATACAACCCATATCCGGAAAGACAAGAGCCAGATTGTCATCAACGCGGTGACCTACGTGCTGGTGACCATCTTCTGCCTGATGTGCATCCTGCCCTTCTGGATGATTATTGCCTCCTCCTTCTCTTCGGAGGAGGGGATCCGGCGGACCGGATTCACCCTGTGGCCGGCGGATAAGAGCACCTTCTCCTATGAACTGCTGTTCCGCAGCCCGGACCAGATGATCGGCGCCTATATCGTGACGATCTGCCTGACGGCCGTGGGAACGCTGATCGGCCTGTTCCTGATTTCCATGACCGGTTACGCGCTGCAGCGCAAGGATTTCCCCTACCGGAACGGGATCATGTTCTTCATCTATTTCACCTCGCTGTTTTCCGCGGGTCTGGTTCCCTTCTATCTGCTGATTACGCAGACGCTGAATCTGCGGGACAGCTATCTGGCCATCCTGCTGCCGCTGCTGATGAGCCCCTGGCTGATCGTCCTGATGAAGAACTTCGTGAAGGCCATTCCCCATGAGATCACCGAATCCGGCAAGATTGACGGGGCGGGGGATTTCCGGATTTTCTACAGCCTGATCATGCCGAACCTGAAGCCGGCGCTGGCGACCATCGGCCTGTTCCTGGCGCTGAGCTACTGGAATGAATGGTATTACAGCTCCCTGTTCCTGACCACGAAGGTGACTTACCGGCCGCTGCAGTATCACCTGTATAACGTGATCAACAAGGTGGCCAGCCTGAAGAACTCCGTGGCCGGCTCCAACGTGGTGATCACCGATCTGCCGGGAGAAACCCTGAAGATGGCGACCGCCGTGGTCGCCACCGGCCCGATTATTCTGCTCTATCCCTTCGTGCAGAAGTACTTTGTGGCCGGCCTGACCGTGGGCGCGGTGAAGGGATAATCTCCGGCGGAGCACCGCGAAGAAGGATTTAAGCCTGAATCATCAGGCAAAATCATAATAAAAAAGGAGGACTCTTGGTATGAAGAAACTGTTGGCAATGCTTCTGACGCTGGCCATGCTGTGCTGCATGGTTCCGGCCATGGGCGAGGGCGCGATTGACACGTCCGAGCACGTGAAAATCGTGTATCTGGTGACCGGCGACAAGCCCACCAACCGGACCGACGAAGTGCTGGCGAAGATCAACGAGCTGCTGACCGAAAAGATCAATGCGGAGCTGGAGTTCCGCTGGATCGAATGGACCGACTGGCAGACCCAGTACAATCTGGCGCTGGCGACCCAGAGCGGCGATATCGACCTGATCGGTACCGCGACGGACTGGCTGGATGCCTGGCCCAACAGCCAGAAGGGCGCTTTCCTGGCGCTGAGCGAAGACATGCTGAAGACCTACGCCCCCAAGACCTGGGAAAGCGTATCCGAAGCGCACTGGAATCTCTGCAAATACAACGGCGAAATCTATCTGATGCCGGAAGACAACTATGCGCAGTGGACCAACCACGGCTTCATGTACCGCGGCGACTGGGCCAAAGCGGCGGGTCTGGAAAACGGCGTGAAGTCCTGGGCCGACCTGGCGGTGTACTTCCAGTACATCAAGGACAATATGCCTGATGTGATTCCGTGGGATGCCAACGGCAACGGTTCCTCCTACAGCCCCCAGATGGCCGGCGGCTGGCAGACCTCCCATACCGGCAACATCGCGATCGAGGGCTTCCCGGTAGCGCTGTTCTACGGCGAGAGCAAAGAGAACCCCTACACCCTGAGCCGCTACTACATCGAAGGCGATGAGCTGGTCAACTTCGCGAAGGAAATGAAGAAGTGGGCCGACGCGGGCTACTGGCGCGCGGACGTGCTGAACTACACCGGCGATGTTGTGGCTGAGATGGAAGAAGGCAAGACCGGCGCCCATCAGCACCACACCCAGACCTGGACCGGCGAGCGCACCACCATGGAGCGGAAGCAGCCCGGTTCTGACCTCGGATTCTTCTGGTTCGGCGAGGAAGCCAGCAACCTGATCGCTCTGAATATCACCCACGGCGCGATGGCGGTGGCCAAGCAGAGCAAGCATCCGGAACGGGCCCTGATGGTTTATGACCTGATGCGGAACGATCCCGAAATCTACCATCTGATGCAGTACGGCTTCGAAGGCGAAATGTACACCGTGGACGAGAACGGCCTGTTCTCCCGTCCCGAAGGCTTCGAAGACAGCAAGGACGGCGTATCCTTCAACTTCTGGTGGGGCCGGAACGACAATCTGGAGTACCGGAACGCTCAGCTGGACTGGGATGCCATCAACGCCCTGTACGCCGAGTATGACAAGGTCAAGATCGACTATCCCTACGGACAGTACATCTATGACAACAGCAACGTCGGACCGTTCATGGACAACCTGAGCAACGTGTACAACACCTATATGCCGAGAATCGTCTTCGGTATGAACGATGACCCCGAAGCGCTGGTGGCTGAGTTCCGTCAGCAGCTGAAGGATGCCGGCATCGAAATGGTGATGACCGAAATCCAGAGCCAGATGGACGCTGTGTACAAGAAGTAAGTCATTTTCCCGGGCTGTCTGCGGCGGGCAACCGCCGGGACAGCCCTTTTTTTCATGACTCCGCGAATCGCGGAGGGAACGGAGGACGGAAGGAATGACCCGAAACCGGAATATGGACAGCGAGTGGCTCTTTCACTACGGGGAGGCGGCGGACGCCTTCTATATGGCCTATGATGACAGGGCGTGGCGCCGGGTGACGCTGCCCCATGACTGGGCGGTGGAGCATCCCTTTGATACCTGCTGGGCCAGCGGTACCGGGTATCTGCCGGGAGGAACCGGCTGGTACCGGAAGCATTTTACGCTGACGAAGGAGGAGGCGGAAAAGCGGATCCGGCTGACCTTTGAGGGCGTGTATAAGCACGCCCGGGTGTGGATCAACAGCAATTATCTCGGACAGCATGCCTACGGATACACGGAGTTCTCCTTCGATCTCACCCCGTTTGTGCGGGAAGGGGAGAACGTGATCGCGCTGCGGGCGGAGCACGAGGACGTGGCGGACTCCCGGTGGTATACCGGCAGCGGCATTGACCGGCACGTGCGCCTGACCCTGACGGATGAAACCTGCTTTGCGGAGTACGGGATCACGGCGGTGACCCTGGAGGCGGACGGCCGGCAGGCGAAAATCCGGATCCGCTATGAAGCGGAAAAGACGGAGAAGGTTCGCTTTTTCCTGAAGAACGCGGGGGGAAAGACGGTGGCGGAGGCGGAAGCCGCGGGCACGGCCGGCGAGGCGCTCCTGCGGGTGAGAAGGCCGAAGCTCTGGAGCACGGAGGATCCGTACCTGTATACGCTGCGCGGCGAAGCCCTGCGGGACGGTGGGGTCCGGGACGCGCAGGAGTTTCCCTTCGGCATCCGGGTCTTCCGGTTTGACGCGGATCAGGGCTTTTTCCTGAACGGGCGGAATATGAAGCTGAAGGGCGTATGCGTTCATCACGACGCGGGATGCCTGGGGGCGGCTGTTCCCGGGGAAGTCTGGGCGATCCGGCTGAAGAAGCTGAAGGCGATGGGATGCAATGCCATCCGGACGGCGCATAACCCGCCGGATCCGGACCTGCTGAATCTGTGCGACCGTCTGGGTTTTCTGGTCATGGACGAGGCGTTTGACGAGTGGGAGGGCATCAAAAACAAATGGTGGCAGGGCCATAATGTCTATCCGCCGAAGCACTTCGGCTATGCCGAGGACTTTCCGCAGTGGCATCAGCAGGATCTGGCCAGCATGGTCCGGCGGGACCGGAACCATGCCTGCGTGATTCTGTGGAGCATCGGAAACGAGATCGATTATCCCAATGATCCGTATGTGACCCCCCTGTTCCGCGAGGTGATGGGCAATAACGACGCGAATAAGCCCCTGGCGGAGCGGCTGTACGATGTGAGAAAGCCGGACGCGGGCAGGCTGGCTGTGGTGGCGGCGGAGCTGACGGAGCAGGTGCATCGCCTGGATGACAGCCGCCCGGTCACCAGCGCGATGAGCTTTCCGGAGCTGAGCAATCTGACGGGCTACGCGGACGCGCTGGATCTCTCCGGATACAATTACCGGGAGCAGTTTTATGAGAAAGATCACGAAACCTATCCGGGGCGCGTGATCCTGGGCAGCGAGAACAGCCATGATCCGGCGGCCTGGCGGGCGGTGGAGGATCATCCGTATATCGCGGGCCAATTCCTGTGGACCGGAATTGACTTTCTGGGAGAATGCCCCGGATGGCCCAAACGGATCAGCCAGGCCGGCAGCCTGGATCTGCGGGGGAAGGAAAAACCGCTCTACGCGCAGCGGCAGGCCCTGTGGACCGAAGCTCCGATGATCCGGATCGCGGTCGGAAGAGAAGCGGAAGACCACGGCGCCTGGGGCGAAGAATTCCGGTGGCAGGGAACCGCGGGTGAGGAAAAGCGGGTCTCCTGCTATACCAACGGAAAAACGGCCGAGCTGTGGCTGAACGGCCGGAGCCTGGGCCGGAAGGAGGTCCGGCGGGAAGACGGCGGCCGGGCCGTCTGGACAGTTCCCTATGAGGCCGGAACGCTGGAAGCCCGGACGGAAGGCGCGGAGGACCGGCTTTCCACCCCGGGAAAGGCAACCCGGCTGGTGATCCGGAAGGCGGAAGGCCTGAAAACCGGCGACGTGGTTCAGCTGGAAGCCATGCTGCTGGATGACGCGGGGCGTCCGGCGGGAGATGAGATGATTGTCTGCCAGACGGTGGGCGATCTGACCCTGCTGGGCCTGGAGAACGGACAGTGCGACGATCTGACCCCCTACAGTGAAAACCGGAGGAGCACCCGGGAGGGAACGCTGACGGCCTATCTCCGGATCGGGAAGGAAAGCGGAGAAAAAACGGTAACCTTCCGGACAAAGAGCGGACTGACGGCTTCACAGCGTCTGCGCCCGTTCCCGTAACGCTCCGCATAACGCGCCGCGTTAACGCAAAACCGCCGAATCCGACGGGGGATATTCACCCCGTCAGGTTCGGCGGTTCTTCTTTACAGCTCCTTGCGAAACGCCCTCATCTTTTCCAGATTCTCTTCCAGATATTTTTCCACTGCGCGCTCAACCACCATGGTTTTGCTCTGCCCGGAAAGTTCGCAGAATTCTTCCAGTTTCTCAAAGATCTCCCTGTCAAATTTGCAGCCAAAGTTTTTTGCGTCTTTCTTTTCTCTTGACATGGTTCTTCACCTCACAACGGCCCGGAGCTCATCAAACATGGCCCGGGCCAATGCGGTCATGATCGCCCGGTATTTAGCGGCATCCTGGAACAGCTTTGTATAGGTCTCGGTGCTTTCGATATAAGCTTCCTGCGCAGCATCATCGAACAGCTGCGGGAAGATATTCTTTTCAAATATCTGCTGTCCGTCGGACTGCGCGGACTTGATCAGCTTTTTATTGTTCTTCAGCTTCTCATGAAGGGCAGTAATCATCACCTTATCGCCCTCGGTAAAGTCGCCGATAAACTGTTCGTTGATTTTCGCGATTACTTCTTCCAGGGGAGTCAGTGTTTCCGTCATCTTCACCGGTTTCTTCACTTTCGCGGGGTTATAAACTCCGGCGGTTTCCTTGATCAGCTCAATCGTTCCTTCAAACGTTTTTTCGAGACTGTAGTATTCCAGCTTTACCTTGTTTCCGAGATCAAACGGAATGGATGGATCCGGGGGGATGATCTTCGCCAGATACGAGCAGAAAACAAATTCATCGTGCAGCGCCTTATCAAACATTCTTGTGATTTGGGAGATATACCCATACCACTTCACGAACGTCCGGCATGTTTTCCGGAACTGATACCGCTGTTCCTGGTTCAGATTGTTATATTTCTGCTGTATGGGAAGAAGCGCGTTTGTAATGGCGGCTTGCGTCTTATTCGCCTTGCGCTTGTCCTCGTCAAAGTAGATGGCCGTAACCTTTGCAATGTCATCATTGTCATAAACCGCGAAGTTACGGAGCATCCGCTGGGTCTTGTAAATCAGATCCGTATTGATTTCTGCCTCAAGAAAGGTTTCCTGATAGAACGGCTGGAAAGCCTTCAGGATATCGTCCTTCGTATTCACAAAATCGATGATCAGCGTATCTTCTTTGTCCGGATGAATCCTGTTCAGCCGGGACAGCGTCTGTACGGCTTTCACCCCGCGCAGCTTCTTATCCACGATCATTGTATGCAGCAGCGGCTCATCAAACCCGGTCTGGTACTTCTCCGCTACGATCAGGATATTCCCTTCGTCATGGAATACCTGTTTCGTCTGAGATTCGCTGACAGAATGGCCTTCGCTGTCAACATTGATACTGCTCTCTGTCCATTCCTTTCCGGAGGGATCTTCCGGATCCTTGATCGATCCGGAGAAGGCGGCCAGAATCTCGATGTCCAGATAGCCATGCGTTTCCAGATACCGTTTGATCTCGTGATAATAGCGAACCGCGGCAAGGCGGGAGGAGGTAACCACCATCATCTTTCCCCGGCCTTTGATCTTATGCTTGGTGATGTCCCGGAATGTTTCGACAATGACCGCGGACTTCTGCTGAATATTATACGGATGAAGCTCTTCATACTTTCTGATCGTCTTCATCGCTTTCGACTGCGGAACATCCGGGTTGTCCGGCGTGTTCTTCGCAATCTGATAGCAGGTCTTATAGGTCATATAGTTTTGCAGGACATCCAGAATGAAGCCTTCTTCAATCGCCTGCCGCATGGAATAGATATGGAACGGATGGAAAGAGCCGTCGGGCCATTCCGTCCCGAAGATTTCCAGCGTCTGCCCCTTGGGTGTTGCGGTAAAAGCAAAGAACGAAAGGTTCTCATGCTTCCCGTGAGAGATCATTTCACGGACGATGCGGTCATTTGCGTCAACTTCATCCTCTGCCTTTCCTTCCAGTTCCGCATACTCCTTCAGTGCGTCGGAAGAATCTGCCAGGGCGATCTTCAGCTTCATGGCGGATTCACCGGTCTGGGATGAATGGGCTTCATCGACGATGACCGCAAAGCGCTTCCCCTTGGTATCCTCCACTTCTTCATAGATCACCGGGAACTTCTGCAAAGTCGTTACAATAATCCGTTTTCCGGCATTCAGCGCGTTCCGCAGATCTTTGGAGGATTTCTTCTCATCAATTGCGCAAACGGAACCGAACGTATGATCAAACCCGGTGACGGTTTCCTGCAGCTGCGCATCGAGATTCTTCCGGTCTGTAACGATCACAACAGAGGTGAAAACAGGCTCGTTCGCGTCATTGTGCAGCGAAGCCAGCCGGTAAGCCGTCCAGGCAATGGAGTTGGACTTTCCAGAACCGGCAGAGTGCTGAATCAGATAGTTCGTTCCGGAACCGTTCTCGCGGACATCGGCGATCAGCTTCCGTACCACATCCAGCTGATGATACCGGGGGAAGATCAGCCGTTTCTTTGTCACCGTCTTTTCCGTGCCGCTTGCGTCCTTCTTCTTTTCCTGCTTTACTTCCAGACTGATGAATTTCTGAATAATATCCAGCAGGCTGTCCTTATTCAGAACATCTTCCCAGATATATCCGGTAACATATCCGTCCCCTTCCGCCTGGGGATTCCCGGCGCCGCCGTCATTTCCCGCGCCATTGGAGCCCTGGTTGAACGGCAGGAAATAGGTGTCGGATCCTTTCAGTTCCGTTGCCATCCATGCTTCATAAAGATCCACGGCAAAGAAAGCCAGAATCCGATGATTGAACCGAAACGCCGGTTCCCGCGGATCCCGGTCGTACTGCCACTGCAGTTTGGCGTTATCCACGCTCTGTCCGGTCAACTGGTTCTTCAGCTCAATCGCAATGACCGGAATACCGTTGACCGCCAGCATCATATCCACAGAATTGCTGTTCAGCTCTGAATAATGCCACTGCCGGATGCACTGGCAGATATTTTGCGTATAATGCTGTACAGCCACCGGGTTCAGTGTGGACTCCGGCTTGAAATAGCAGACCCGGAACTCCATCCCCCGGTGTTTGAAGCCGTGCCGGAGAACAGCAAGCAGACCATCCATTTGTACCGCGTCCTCAAAGCACTTATAGAACTTCCGAACCGTATCCGATCCGCACTGCTTTTCAAACCGCTGCCAGACAATCGGCTGTGTCGTCCGGACAAACTCTACCAGGGTGCTGATATCCAGCCCCAGAACAGGATCATACCCGTCATCCGTAGCCTTTGTAAAACCACCGGCAGGGGATATGAGGTATTCTTCGATATTGGCTTCAAACTGTTTTTCATTTTCAGCCATAATCACACCACCCTTCGTTTACCCGTGACAACTTCATAGATCAGGGATTTCTTATAAGCTTGAAGATCATAGATCAGGGATTGTTTTTCAGAGATGAGAGCGTCATACTCAGGAATCAATCTGTTCAAATAGGCTTCAATTTTTAATTGTTCATCCAACGGCGGATGTACTATTGGAAATCTCATCAAATTGAATTGTGATAATTTGGGTTGAGCGGAACCAGTAATATAGTCATTATAATCGCCAGCTTCAAGCATATATGCCATAAACATATAACTATTTCGATGCTCTTTTACTTTTAATATATGGGCGTGATTATTTACCCAAATCCTGCCTGATGCTAAATAGATTAATGGTAGATTTCTCATCTTCAGGTTGGCACCATCTTCACCTATAAGCAAAACAGTATCATCCACGTTAAAATCGTCAATCTTGTCTATCACTCCTGAAGCTCCGTAATAGTCATAAAGGCCCAATTTGTTTTCACGATTGTCTGCTCTAATAGGTTCTCGTAAATTATCCAAATTATCACATTCATTCTTTATGCGGGATAACTGCCAATGTTCCGGCATCTTACCTATCCAGGGAATGCCACTATCCTTCATCAAAACCGTCTTATCCAGCCCCTTTGTCACTGCGTCGAAAATCACAGCCTGCTTCAGTTCCTTATACTCTTCGATACTGGCTGTAGCCTCTGCGATAATCTCATCGATTTTGGAGCAACGGTTGTCTAGATAATCGGCAATGGCTTGCTGTTCTGACAATGGTGGTACCGGCAGTGGCGCATTATAAATCAATTTCTGGTTCATAATTGTTGCGCCATATATATTTGTATTTGCATTACCAATAATCAAAGACGACGCATACTTTAAATAATGAAGATCAGCATCACTCGATATAGGCTGAAATGCCGCAATAGCTTCATTTGTAAATAAGTCCTTTCCAGCGAATGCAACAGTTCCAACAGATAGTTTAAAACTATATAGTAAACTGCCTGCCTTAGCCAATTCTTTTTTATGCTGATCAGCCACTACTTTGGATACCTTTTGTTTTGAATCGATGACAACATCAGATTTCAAATCGCTTATTGTGACCCATGTTTCACCTTCATCATCATATAAAGAATCATTTTCACTTGAAGGCGTAAAACCCGTGGTCAATGAATATTGAGCCTTTACAGGACGTATTATCCATTCAATTGGAATATCGCCAATCCATGGCACTCCACTTGCTTTCATTGCCATAATCAACCCTCCCCGAACAGATCATGCAGCTTCGCCATCAGGCTCTTCTCATGCGCCTCAATCCGTTTCGCAATCACGTCCGACGGCTCGATCTGCTTATATTCATAGAATGTCCGGGTAAAGGGGATCTCATAGCCCACCTTGGTCTTCGTCTTGTCAATCCAGGCATCCGGATTATACGGGATCACTTCCCGCTGGAAGTACGCGTCAATATCCTCCGCCAACGGTACATTCTCCGTATCCCGCTTGGAAGTATCAGCAACAGGCTTTCCTTTCTTCAGGACCGGCTTCCCGTTCTCATCCATCTCCGGGGATTCCACGGTGATCTTGTTATAGCCAAAGTCAATCGCGTCAATGACCTTGCTCTTGACCAGGATCTTTGCACCATTTTCGTCTTCTCCTTCAAGGTTTCCGTCCCGGAACTCCCCGTATGCCTTCACCACCAGATCCCGACAGTTCTGGGAAATATCCGTATTCTTGGAGCCGATGTTCTTCCGGCGCGCCATGCCGCAGGCGCTTGCATCAATCAGCTGAACCTTACCGCGGCGGTGGGGATCCTTATTCTTCGTCACAATCCAGATATAGGTTGTGATCGGTGTATTATAAAACGCATTGGTCGGCAGCTGCACAATGGCATCCAGCCAATCATTCTCAATCAGATACCGCCGGATTTCCGACTGGCCGGAACCGGCATCCCCGGTAAACAGCGAAGAGCCATTCTGAATGATCGCCATTTGGCCATCGTCCTTCAGTTTAGCCACACCATTCAGCAGGAACAGCATCTGACCGTCGCCCTTCGCCGGAAGACCGGGAGCGAACCGTCCGGCATTGCCTTTCTTATACTCCGCTTCCACTTCCCTGGCTTCCCGGTTCCACGGGATACCGAAGGGCGGATTGCTGATTATATAATCAAACTTATATCCGGAGAACTTATCATCTGACAAGGTATCGCCGAACTGCATATTATTCGGGTCGCCTCCGCGGATCAGCATATCCGCCTTGGCAATACCGAAGGTGAACGGATTGAACTCCTGTCCGAATACCGTCACGTCTGCGTCAGCATCCAGCTGCTTCAGCCGTTCCTCCATACAGGTCAGCATCTGGGAAGTGCCCATCGTCATATCATATACGGTCTTGGAAATCCCGTCGCTGGTAAATGCAGACTGATCTCCGGCAACCAGCAGATCGCTCATCAGATAAATGATATCGCGGCTGGTAAAATGTGCTCCAGCTTCTTCGTTATACGACTCAGAGAAACGGCGCACAAGATTCTCGAACACATAACCCATATCCACAGCGCTGATCTTTTCCGGTGAGAAATCCCCCCGGGCGTCGCAGAAATCGGAAATCACCTGATACAACAGTCCCGCTTCATCCATATGTTTGATCTGCGCATCAAACTCCATACGCGCCAGGATATCCTGGACATTATCGGAAAAGCCGTTCAGATACGCCCGAAAATTGTCCACGATGTTTTCCGGATCCGCAAGCAGGGACTGAAAGGTGAACGGGCTTGTATTATAAAACTGATAGCCGGACGCTTTGCGAAGGAAACCATCCTTCACGGCCAGCTTCTCCACCTTTTTATATGTATCCAGAACGGCCTGATGCGTCGGCAGCAGACAGTCGTGGAATCGTTTGATTACAGTCATCGGTAAGATGACAAGGCCATATTCATGCGGTTTATACGCACCCACAAGGTCATCCGCTACAGACCATACAATACCGGCGGTATCATTGGCATTCTTTCCGACTGCCAGAATCTTATCATTACTCTCAGACATCGATGCTCCTCCCGTTGCAATGTGAACTCTTCTGTCGGGTTCCACTAAAGCCGAAGCTTTTCTTCTAAAAGCTGCTCAGGACCTTGAAAAATAAGCATTTCCCCCTTGCGATAGTATTGGATTCGTGGTACAATATTAGTGTAACGG
>SVGS01000007.1 GCA_015056205.1 Clostridiales bacterium
TCCGAAAACTTCCGGTCCGTCGAATGTCCCCGCTCGACTTGCATGTGTTAGGCACGCCGCCAGCGTTCGTCCTGAGCCAGGATCAAACTCTTCCGTTTAATCCTTCGATCCGAACTCAAGCCTCTCGACTCTCCGTCCGGTCAAACTCTTCAGAATCTTCGCTGTCTTCTTCCTTAATTGCGCGTTTCTCTCTCTGTATCGTTTTCAAGGTTCGCCTGCCCTTTTCGATCCCTCAGCCCCCCTTCCGGGGCGCCTCGTCTCGAGCGAGCTTGAATAGGATAACAGACTTTTTCCGCTTTGTCAAGCGTTTTTTATCCCTTTTTTTGATTTTTTTTTCAGATTTTTCAAGGCTTTCGTGACTTTCCCACATCTTGTGATCCCTTTTCTTCTTCCAATCCATATTTTGTGGACAATTGACTCCTTTCCTGTTACAATCCTGCCTGTACAAGATCGAAACCGGAGGCTGACCGTGAAAAAAAATGATGAATTGCTGCTGACTGCGGATGGTCTGGATTCAAACCAGGCGGGTGTCTGCCGTCATGAAGGCATGGTCGTATTCGTTCCCGGACTGCTGCCCGGAGAAACCGCCCGGGTAAAAATCATTAAAACCGAAAAGCGTTTCGCTATTGGACGGATGGAAAGTCCGTCGGAATCTCCGGCTCCTTTCCGCCGGATTCCGGATTGTCCGGCCTTTCCCCGCTGCGGAGGATGTTCCTGCCGGCATATGACCTATGAAGCTACGCTGGAAGCCAAACGTCTTCAGGTTCAGAACTGTTTTCATCAGATTGCCGGCCTGGATCTTTCCGTCCCCGTTCCCTCCGGAATGGAGGATCCGACTGCCTATCGCAATAAAACCTCCCTGCCCGTCGGCGGAACGGCCGATCAGCCGCTGATCGGTTTCTTTGCCTCCCGGAGTCACGCCATCATCCCCGTGGATCGCTGTCCGAACGCGATGCCCCCCGCGGAAGAGATCATTCAGGCCTTTCTCCGATGGATTCGGAAAAAACATATTCCGCCTTATCAGGAATCAGGTCATTGCGGAATCCTCAGGCACCTGGTCATCCGCACAAACCTGCGGGGCGAAAGCATGGTTACGGTTGTCGGGAACGCCCCGTCCCTTCCCTGCGCGGAGGATCTCGTTCAGGCACTGATCCCGCTGAAAGTGGTCAGCCTGTTTTTTAATTCCAATCGCGAAAAAAGCAATGTAATCCTTTCGGATTCTTTCCATCATATATATGGAAGGAATACGCTTCCCGTCACACTCTGCGGTCTGCGTTTCGAGCTTTCTCCCGCTTCTTTTTTCCAGGTCAATCCGATTCAGACCGAAAAGCTCTACGCGTCCGTGCGGTCCATGGCGAACCTGAAACCCGATGATACGGTCTGCGACGTATATTGCGGCGTCGGTACCATCACGCTGATGCTGGCTTTACACTGCCGGAAAGTCCTTGGTATTGAAGTCGTTCCCCCCGCGGTGGAAAACGCAAAACGAAACGCTGCCTTCAATGGAATTCAGAATGCTGATTTCCTCTGCGGCGATGCGGAAAAGATTCTTCCCCGGCTGGTGTCGGATGGAATGAAGCCGGACGTGATTGTCGTGGATCCTCCCCGAAAAGGCCTGGCGCAGGCAGTGATTCAGGCCATCACACAGGCCGCTCCGGACCGGCTTGTTTATGTTTCCTGCAATCCGGCCACCCTCGCCCGGGATGTTCAACTGTTTTATGAATCCGGCTATTCCGTGAATCAGGTTCAGCCTGTGGATATGTTCGCCTGGACCAGCGGGGTGGAGACGGTCTGCTTATTGTCCAAACGAACAGCGGTCTGACTGCCCGGCCGTTTTCCTTCTCCAGACGCTTTTACAGATTTCGGATACTCCGTTCTGATAAGCGCCTTCCCCTCTGAAATAAACCTGAAATCCGCATTTTTCCAGCACGCGTCCGGAAGCGGCGTTTTCGGAAAGCCAGATTCCGTATACCTCCCTGATCCCCGCATACTCTGTGACCGCCGGAAGAAACGCTTTCACCGCTTCGGTCGCGTATCCCTTGCCAGTGTATGCTTTTGCGATATGATAACCGATTTCCCAACAGCCCCCGTCCATCAGTACCAGCTGAACATACCCGATATTCTGACCGGTGTCCTTCGTGATCACCGCGAAGATCCAGGGTCCTTCCGCGGATCCGTACCGGGAACGGATGAATTCAATGGTTTCCCGCGCTTCCTCCGGGGTTTCAAAAACCTCATCCGGCACATATCTTCTGACATCGTCATCCAGCGAATTCAGATGGACAGCCTCTGCCATATCCATCGTCATGTCCATGATAACCAGCCGTTCCGTTTCAATTCTCATTCCAGTATTTCTCCCTGAGCTTTCCGATCAGAACGCTTTTTTCTTTAAACAGCCTTCCGCCGCTGTAAGGGATTTCTTCCGAAAACGAACATTTCCCTTACCAACGCGTATTCTTTTCTGAAAAGCAGAGATGCCCAGTTTTTCACATAATAACGCAATCGTTCCGACCTCTCCAAATCCTATTGTCTTTCTTTTCCGGTCTGATTCCCATATACGGTCCGGTTAATCAGGATATGCTTCCGGTTTTTTCTTCTCCGATATTTGCCCGGAACTGCAGCTGATAGAGCCGGTAATAAATGCCCTGCTGCTTCATCAGATTCTCGTGCGTTCCCTGCTCTACGATCTGCCCGTCATCCACAACGGCGATTTCATCCGCGTTTTTGATTGTACTCAGCCGATGAGCCACCACCAGCGTGGTTCTGCCGACACAGAGTTCATCCAGCGCGTTCTGGATCAGTATTTCCGTCGTGTTGTCCAGCGCACTTGTCGCTTCATCCAGAATCAGGATCGGCGGATTCTTCAGAAATACCCTGGCGATGCTCAGCCGCTGCTTCTGACCGCCGCTGAGCCGGACGCCTCTTTCCCCGATCACCGTATCATAGCCCTTCGGCAGCGTCATCACATAATCATGAATATTAGCCCGCTTTGCGGCCCGGATGATTTCCTCATCGGTTGCATCCAGTCTGCCATATCGGATATTCTCCTTGATGGAGTCATTGAACAGATAGATATCCTGCTGCACAATTCCGATGTTTCTTCGAAGGCTTTCGGCAGTCAGGCTGTGTATTTCCTTTCCATCCAGCAGGATTTCACCACTGACCACATCATAAAAATGCGGAATCAGATGGCAGATGGTGGTTTTGCCTCCTCCCGACGGACCGACCAGCGCAAATTTCTTTCCTTTTTCGATGTTCAGATTGACATGGCGCAGCACCCTTTTGTCTTCATCATAAGCATAGTTCACATCCCTGAACTCAATATGTCCTTCCAGTTCTCCGGCGTCCACAGCTCCCTCTTCATCTTTTTCTGTCTCTTCATCCATTATTTCACAGAAACGCTCGAACCCGGTAATCCCGTTTTCAAACTGTTCCATGAAATTAATCAGCGTCATCACAGGGCCGATAAACATATTGATGGATACGATAAAAGCGGAATAATCGCCAAACTGAATCTGTCCGTTGTACAGAAACAGACCGCCGGCAATCAGTACCACAACGTTGAAAATATCTGTGATGAAAGTATTCCCGCTGTGAAATCTGCCCATGGCGCTGTAGGATTCCTTCCGGGCCGCCTTAAATCGGTTGTTCCCCTCTTCAAATTTTTCTTTTTCCTTTTCGGCATTCGTGTAAGCCTTGGTGACCCGGATTCCGCTGATGCTGCTTTCCAGATTCGCGTTAATGTCCGCCATCGCGGTCCGGGTATCCCGGAAAGCCTTTCTCATTTTTTTCCGAAGGGAATAGGAAATCACCACCAGAAACGGAACGCAGGAAAAAACGATCAGCGTCAGCCAGATATTGATTGAACTCAGATAAATGAAGGAAATAACAATGCTCAGCACGGAGATGATAATGTTCTCCGGTCCGTGGTGAGCCAGCTCAACGACGTCAAACAGATCGTTCGTCATGCGGCTCATAATTTTTCCGGTTTCGTGATTGTCATAAAAACGGTAGGGCAGTCTCTGCAGATGCTCAAACATATCGCTCCGCATTCTGGCCTGCATGTAAACACCCATCATATGTCCCTGATACTGAATGAAATAATTCAGCATCATCTTGCTCAGATACATCATCAGCAGCACGATACCCAGGATGATGATCATCCGGTAATTCCGGTTCGGAATCAGCGTGTTCAGCATGGTCCGGGTAATGATCGGATAGACCACGCCGATCAGCGCCACCAGAAAGGAGGCCGTCATATCCATGCAGAACAGTTTTTTGTGTGGCTTATAATAGCCGACAAAGCGTTTCAGCAGACCGGCTGTTGTTTTACCCGATCGTTTCCTTATTTCATCGGTCTTTGCCGTTTTCCGGATCGCAGTCATTTTTCCCACTCCATTGTTCTTCATTCATCCGACAGATTCAGCCTCATCATCCTACCAGAATCAATCCGGGAAAACAAGCTTGTATCTTCCGCAGCGCCGTGATAGGATAGGATGAAGCGCATGATTCGCTTTGATTAATCAGAACAGGAGCGTGTTTCTCATGTCCTTTGATCGCGTCGGTCTTCATCCCGCGTCCATTCTTCTTCCCGATCAGAATGTTTCACGTGAAACATGGGCTTGTGTTGCCTGTGATCAATATACTTCCGAACCGGAATACTGGAATCAGGCGGAACAGATTGTCAAAGACGCCCCCTCCGCCCTGCGGCTGATTCTTCCGGAATGCTTCCTGAAGGACAGCGATACCCTGATTCCCCGGATTCATCAGACCATGAGCCGCTATCTGGAACAGAAAATTCTGGTTCCCGCTGTGAAAAACGGATTTATTCTCTGCGAGCGTACCATTGCCTCCGGAGTTCGGACCGGCCTGGTCGGCGCGGTGGATCTGGAACAGTATTCCTTTGAAGCCGGTTCGCTTTCTCTCGTTCGTCCGACCGAGCAAACCATCGCCTCCCGGCTTCCGGCCCGCCTGGCGATTCGCCGGAACGCTCCCCTGGAGCTGACCCATATCATGATTCTGATTGATGATCCGGATCAAACCGTGATCGAGCCGATCCGGGATCAGAAAGCTTCCCTTTCCAGGTTATATGATTTTGATCTGATGCTTGGAGGAGGACATCTGACCGGATATGCCGTCGATCAGCCTGATCATCTGAATGCTCTGGATCATGCTTTAAACGCCCTGCTGGACAGGATGGGGCCGAATCCTCTGTTCCTGGCTGTCGGAGACGGCAATCATTCGCTGGCGACCGCCAAAGCATACTGGGAGGAAATCAAACCGAACCTGTCTCCTTCCGAACAGGCTGTCCATCCGGCCCGTTTCGCGCTCGCGGAAATCGTCAATATTCATGATCCCGCGCTGCTTTTTGAGCCGATTCATCGGATTGTCACCGGAACTGACCGCTCTCTTCTGACCGCGGAATGGAAAAAATATGCGGAAGCCAGAGGCATGTCGCTTCAGTCCTCCGGCGCCGGTCATTCCTTTACCCTGATTTCCGAAACCGGAGAAGAAACGGTCACGGTTATTCATCCGGAAGGCGCCATTCCCTGTGAAACCCTTCAGAAATTCCTGGATGATTTCCTGGCCGGTCATCCGTCTGCCAGCATTGATTATATTCATGGAGATTCCTCTCTCCGCCGTCTGGCTTCAGCGCCGGATACCGTCGGCTTTCTCCTTCCCGAAATTGATAAACACACCTTCTTTGAGGATGTGAAAACCCTCGGCGTCCTTCCCCGTAAAACCTTCTCCATGGGAGAAGCTGACGAAAAACGGTTCTATATGGAAGCCAAACAGATCTGAACCGGTCCGGATCTGTCGGTTCCGGGGAAAAATGAATCCAGGAAAACCGGAATCCCAGAAAACCATCAAAAAAGCCTGCTCTCCGCAAAGAGTCAGGCTTTTTTTGATCCGGATGATTTCGCCAGTCGGATCGTTTCGTCCTTCTGATCGTTTCGTCATTTCCGGGAACCGGATCTGTCGGTCTCCGTTCTGAGGACCGTCCCCGCGGCAGAACTCAAAAGAACGTCAGAACAGGATGGTATCCTTGATTACAGTTCAAACGTTACCCGGACGCACCGGCAGATAAAACCGATATCGGCGATCTGTGCCGTTTCGTATTCAAACTCTCTGTCATAGCTTTGAAGCAGTACTTTCCGGTCATCCAGCATTTTGATCTTTCTCAGGTAGCGGTGCTGGTTATAATTGATCAGCATAATAGCTCCGTTCACCGGGCTTTGAGCCGGCACGGTCAGAACCAGATCGCCTTTGTGGATCCTGAATCCTCTCATGCTGTCATCCGGCGCCAGATACAGAAAAACTTTATCCGGGTTGGCTCCTTCGATCCTTCCGTTTTCCACCGGGATCAGCTTGTATCCGACCGGTTGCATCACGGCATTCATGATCGGCACTCTTTTCAGAACGCTCTGAAGCGCGTCCAGCCATACGCTGCCGGCCACTCCCTGATCCTTTTCCTCCGTGCTGGCGACCAGCTCGGCTTCCTTCTTTTTAGGAGCCGCCGCGGCCGCCATCTTCGGCTGTACCTGAACCAGATCGACAGTCGCCGCGATATCATCCAGCGTGAATTCCGCTTCGTTCTGCTGTTTCAGACCGATCGTTTTCAGGATCCTTCTGGCCTGATCGTCCGCTATGATTCTGGTTCCGGCTTCCACAGCCTGCAGATAGCTTTCGCTGACGCCGCATTTTCGGGCAACCTGCTTCGTCGTCATTTTCTGCCGGATGCGTTCTGTCCGGATTAAATCTCCTAGTCTGCTCATTCTTTTAATCTCCTGTTAAAAAAAACCGGGGGAATTCCCCGGCTTGATCAGCCTTTCAGACCGGCTTCCTGTCTCTCCATGTTTTCCACAACGATATCGTAAATCTCTCCCAGACTGGCGCAGTATTTCAGCACTTCCCACGGCTCGTTCGTATGAAAGTGGATTTTAATCAGATCCTCATCGCCGACAGCCAGAAGGCAGTCTCCCTTTAAGTTCTCCGTGAAATAATCGTTAATCGCGTCTTCATCCAGGTTTTTCCCGTCAATTAACAGCTGCGTATCGAATTTGTATTCCAGCACGTTTCTTTCCTCCCTCTCTCTGCTGAATCCGTGGGGTACTTTATCATTATATGACATAAAAGTCAATGAATGTCAGCGGTTACCGTCACTTGGCCTCCGCCCAGTTCTTCCCTTCATGCACCTCCGCCTTCAGGGGGACCTTCAGCTGAATCACCTGCTCCATGGTTTCCTGCAGAATCCTGGCCGCTTCTTCCTTTTCCTCCGGAGGGCATTCCAGGAGCAGCTCATCGTGTACCTGCAAAATCAGCCTGCTTCTGAGTCCGTGTTCCCGAAGGTTGCGGTCCACCCGGACCATGGCCAGCTTGATGATATCCGCCGCGGTTCCCTGTACCGGCGTATTCATGGCCGCCCGCTTTCCGAATTCCCGGATCTGGGCCTTGGGACTTTTCAGTTCCGGCAGATATCTCCTCCGGCCCATCAGGGTTTCGGCGTATCCCTTTTCGGCTCCCATCACGGCGGTTTCTTCCATAAACCGCCGGACGCCCGGATATTTTTCAAAATACTTGGCGATAAAATCTTCCGCTTCTTTTCGGCTGATGCCGATATTTCGGCTCAGTCCGAATCCGCTGATACCGTAAATCAGTCCGAAGTTGACGGCTTTCGCCCGGCTCCTCATCTCCGGAGTAACCCATTCCAGGGGAACCTCAAATACTTCGCCGGCCGTCCTGGCATGGATATCCTCGCCTTTCCGAAACGCGTCCACCAAGGCCGGATCCTCGCTGAAATGGGCCATCAGTCTCAGTTCGATCTGGCTGTAATCCGCGTCCAGCAAAACCCATCCTTCCCTGGGCAGAAATGCCTCCCGGATTTCCTTTCCTTCCTCGCTGCGAACCGGAATATTCTGAAGGTTGGGCTCCGAGGAACTGATCCGGCCGGTGGCTGTGGCTACCTGATCAAAGTAGGAATGAATCCGTCCGTTTCCGTCGATCAGCGGCAGCATCCCCTCCACATAGGTTCCGTTCAGCTTTGTCAGCTGGCGGTACCGCAGCAGGGGGTTAATCACCTCCGGCGCGTCGAAACGCAGCCCTTCCAGAACTTCCGCGGAGGTGGAATATCCTTTTTTCGTTTTCTTTCCATGGGGCAGATTCATCTGTTCAAACAGCACATCCCCCAGCTGCTGCGGACTGTTGAGGTTAAAGCTGTGGCCTCCGGTCGCCGCGATTACCTGCTTCCGGCATTCCTCAATCTGTTCCTTATACTGTTTTCCGAGCGTTTTCAGCTTCTCCGTATCCACGGAGAAGCCTGCCTGTTCCATGTGGAACAAAACAAAGCTGAGCGGCATTTCTACATCCTTCATCAGCGCGCTCATTCCGTATTTGAGGATCTGCTCCTTCTGCCACAGATACAGGGAACAGACGGAGGAAGCGTTTTCCTCCTGATCCGGCGCCAACGCTTTCAGCCGGTAGCTCTTTTCCTGCGGATTCAGCAAATAAGCGCCGAGCATCGTATCCCATTCCATTTTTTCCGGAAGCTCCGCCCCGAACTGATCCAGACGGTGCAGCCAGTCCTTCATATGGTGAACCACGCAGGCTCTTTCCTTCATTTCCTTTCCGACCGTATGCAGAACCTCCGGCAGATCCAGCCCCTGTGTCAGCAGATCCACCTGCAGGGCGGCTTTTGCCCTTTGGCCGTCGGTTGCCGCAAGCGTCAGAGCCGTTTCCGTCATATGGAGGCAGACTGTCGCCCCTTCAGCTTCCCGGTTTCTGATCCATTCGGTGATCAGGTCCGTCGATTCCAGATCAGCTTCTTCCTGAAACGTGATTCCCGGAACGGGTATCTGCGCTTCCTCCTGAACGGAATTCCCGGTTCCCTCCAGCCGCCGGATGATGCTGTTCAGCTTCAGTTTTTTCAGCGCGGGTATGCTTTCCCTGAAATCCGGCAGGGTGCAGAGCTCCAGGGAAAAAGAAACGGGAGCATTCCTTCGGATGGTAGCCAGATCCTTGCTCATCCGGGCCTGATCCGCCCACTGAACGATTTTTTCTCCCAGCTTGCCCTTGATGTTTGTTCCGTTTTCGAGCACGGTTTCCAGATTCCGGTATTCCTGCAGAAGCCGGACGGCTGTTTTATCCCCGACTCCCGGAATCCCGGGAATATGGTCGCTGGCGTCTCCGGCCAGTCCTTTCCAGTCCGTCACCTGTTCCGGGGTAAAACCGTATTCTTCATATACTTTGGACGGCGTAAACCGGATGGTTTCACTGATTCCCTTACGGGTAAACAGCACCTCTGTCCCGCCTCCGACAAGCTGAAGCGCGTCCCTGTCTCCCGTCAGAATCAGCGGAGAAGCGCCCGCTTCGGCTCCCTTCAGGCTCAGGGTTCCCAGCAGATCATCCGCCTCCCATCCCTGCAAAGAAAACCGCCGGACCTTCATATCATCCAGCAGGGAATAAATCGTCTCAAACTGCTGTCTCAGTTCCGGCGGCGTTTCCGCCCGCCCCGCTTTATAGTCCGCATAGGCCAGATGGCGGAAAGTCGGTCCGTGCTCATCGAAGCAGACGGCCAGATACTGAACCTTCTCCTCCTCAATCACTTTCAGCAGCATATTCAGAAAACCGTAAACGGCGTTTGTATAGATTCCGTCTGCGTCCATTAAAGGCAGGGCATGGAAAGCTCTGTGCATCAGACTGTTCCCGTCTACCAGCAGTAATGTATCTTTCATATCGCTTCAGACCTCCTGAGTCTGTTCTTCCGTTTTTTTCATTATACCGGTTTTTTTCTCCTTCTGTCTATTCTTTTCAAATTTTTCGAAACATGCTATACTTTTCCGGATCATTCATTCCACCCCCTGCGTCATAATGATATTTATGAAAGGAATGGCCATGTCGTATTCAGTAGGAACGGTTTCCCTCGGCTGCAACAAAAACCGTGTGGATACGGAAATTGCTCTGCAGCTTCTCGTTGACCGGGGATATACCATTACTTCCGATCCGGCCCGGGCGGATATTCTCTTCATTAATACCTGCGGTTTTATTGAATCCGCCAAGCAGGAATCGATCGATGCCATTCTGGAAATGGCGAAATATAAAGAAGCCGGTACCTGCAAACTCCTGATTGTTTCCGGTTGTCTGATTCAGCGATATGAAAAGGAACTGATGGAAGAGCTGCCGGAAGTCGATCTTTTTCTCGGAGTCAATCAGTATGCCCGGCTTCCCGACCTGATTCAGAAAGCGCTGGCGGGACACCGGATTTCCTCCTGTCAGGATGACAGAACCATTTTTGAATACGGCCGGTATCTGACCACACCTTTTTATTCGGCTTACACGCGGATCGGGGAAGGCTGCTCCAACCGGTGCACCTTCTGTGCCATTCCTTCCATCCGCGGTCCTTACCGAAGCCGGGAAGAATCGCTGATTCTTCAGGAAATCCGTACCCTGGCGGAAAAGGGTGTACGGGAGCATATCCTGATTGCCCAGGATACCACCCGGTACGGAACCGATCAGCATGCCCGTTCCACTTTGCCGGATCTGATGAAAAAAGCGGCGGCGATTCCCGGTGTGGAATGGCTGCGGGTTCTGTACTGCTATCCGGACGAAACAAAGGAGGATCTGCTGGACGTTCTGGCCGGTATCCCGAATATCTGCCCGTATCTGGATATTCCGATTCAGCACATCAATCACGAGATTCTTCGCAGAATGAACCGGCGGGGAGATCAGTCGGATATTCTCCGGGCCGTCCGGGGCGCCCGTGAAAGAGGCCTGACGCTTCGAACCAGTCTGATCGTCGGGTTTCCGGGTGAAACGGAAGAGCAGTTTCAGGAACTGCTCAGCTTTGTGGAAGAAACGGAGTTTGACCGTCTCGGCGCCTTTATCTATTCTCCCGAAGACGGTACGCCGGCCGCAAAAATGCCCGGCCGGATTCCGCCGGAAGTCAGCCAGGATCGTCTGGACCGTCTGATGAGCCTGCAGCAGAAGGTATCCCTGAAGCGGAATCGGTCCCGGATCGGCCAGGTGGAAAAGGTTCTGATTACCGGATCCGCCGGTCCCGACGCGTGGGTTGGACGCAGTTCCCGTGAAGCGCCGGAAATCGACGGTCAGATTCTGGTTCAGGGCACCGGTCATTCTCCCGCAGTTGGATCTTTCGTCTCCGTTCGGATCACGGAAGCCGATGTTTATGATCTGAAGGGGGTGATCCTTTGAACCTGCCGAATAAGCTGAGTATTCTGCGTGTACTAAGCATTCCGGTAATCGTCACTTTTATGATGATTCAGGACAGAACCTGCCAGTGGATCGCGCTGGCGCTGTTCATTCTCGCTTCCTTTACCGATTATTTAGACGGCCATATTGCCCGGAAACACGGGCTGATTACGGATTTCGGCCGTTTCATTGATCCCATTGCCGATAAGCTGCTGGTTCTGTCAACCATGATTATGCTGATTTATCAGGGTTTTCTTCCGCCGTGGGCGGTGATCATTATTCTGGCCCGGGAGCTCAGCGTGGATGGTCTGCGGTTGATTGCCGTCACGAAGAAGACCGTCATCGCCGCTTCTCCCCTGGGAAAAATCAAAACGGTCACCCAGATGATTCTGATCATATGGACCATGGCTCTGCAGCGCTCCGTTTATTCCCACTGGACCGGCCTGGTTCTGCTGATTCTCGCGGTCTTCATGACGCTGCTTTCGGGTGTGGATTATTTCCGGAAAAACGGCCGTTTTCTCAGTCAGTCCTGACCTTTTCATCCTGTGCATGAGTTTTCAACAGCCGGAAAAAATCTGTGCATGAAAGGCTTTTTTCCGGCCCTCCGCGTCCCCTTTTTCGCTTCCGTTCTGTCCGGATCCGGAGTTCATCTCCCGGTTCCGGCTTCCCAAAGAAGGATTTACGGCCGGATGAATCGAATAATGAACTGGATTTTCACTTTTTCCCGGTTTTGTTCACATCTTTCGTTTCTCTCCGGGCAAGGTATTTCCATGGTTTGCGTGTTTTCCACAGAACTCACAGGCCCTACAATGAGTACGATATATATTATATAATCAATAGGAATCCATCTTCCCTATTTCGACGAAAGAAGGTTGTCCAATGAAGTTTTCGATGAATACGCAGGATCTGCTGGAAGGGCTGACGACGGTAACAAGATCTCTTTCCGCCCGTCCGGCGAAACAGATTCTGGAAGGAATTCTCTTTTCCGCCAGGGATGGCCGCGTCACGATGACCTGCTCCGATGGCTCCATGGTGATTGAATATACGAACGCGTCCGATATTGAAGAGGAAGGGGAAACGGTTCTTCCCGGCCGGATGATTACGGAGCTGATCCGAAAGATGCCTGCCGGAACGGTTTCCGTGCAGGTAACGGAGGGGCGTTCCGCCGTGATTCGCTGCATGAAAAACCGCAGTACGCTGGCTGTCATGGATCCCGCGGAATATCCCGTCATTCAGCATCTTCATCAGGGAACCCTGGTCAAGATTCCGCAGAAGAAGCTGAAGGATATGATCAGCCACGTGACTTTTGCCATTGCCAGTGACGAAAGCCGTCCGATTCTGACCGGCAGCCTGATGGAAATCAGCCGCAGTGAAGCGAGGCTGATCGCTCTGGACGGATTCCGTCTTTCCCTGCAGAAACTGTTCCAGCCCTTTGAGCTGCCGGCGGGCATGGAGATGATCAAAGCCATTATTCCCGGAAAGGTGATCAATGAGATGGCCCGGATCCTTCCCGATGATGATTCCTTCTGTGTGATGACGGTGGATAACGGGCGGATTCAGTTCAATTTCGGCAATATATGTCTGATCAGCTCTCTCCTCAGCGGGGAATATATTGACTATCGCCGGATTATCCCGACGGAGTATAAGGTGGAAGCGCTGGCAGATCGGTCTTCGGTTCAGGATGCGATTGAACGGGCCAGCCTGATGGCCAGGGAAGGAAAGAACAATATGATCAGAATGTCTTTCCGCCAGAATGTTCTGAAGATCACGTCCAACGCGGAGATGGGCAATATCGAGGAGGAGATGGAAATCTCCATGAGCGGCGAAGATCTGGATATTTCCTTTAACGCCCGCTACATTATTGATCTGATCCGGAATGTGTCGGAGGATGTTCTCTGCATGCGATTCAATTCCAGCGTGGCGCCCTGTGTTGTGGTTCCGAAACAGGGGGATCAGTATCTTTATCTGGTTCTTCCCGTGAGAGTGGCGCAGTAACCCTTTTGAATGCAAAATGATAATTCAGGAATTAACGCTTTCCCATTTCAGAAATTATGAAAAACTGAATATCCGTCCGTCGGAAGGCGTCAATCTCTTTTTCGGATCGAACGGTTCCGGAAAGACAAATATCCTGGAAGCGATTCATTATTGTTCGCTCGGAAAATCGCACCGGATGAATCATGATCAGTCCGCGGTTCAGTATGGGGAAGCCGCCTCGCTGTGCCGTGTTTCCGTTGCGGACAGCAGAACGGCGCGTCAGATCTCCGTTCAGCTTTATGCGTCCCCTTCCATGAGAAAGACGATTTTACTGGATGACAGAAAAATCAGCCGTTTCTCCGAACTCATGGGCTGCCTGCAGTGCGTTATTTTTTCGCCGGAGGATCTGGGTCTGATCCGGGAAGGTCCTTCTGTCCGAAGGCGTTTTCTGGATATGATGATCAGCCAGGTCAACCGGAAGTATTTTATCGCGCTTCAGCAGTACCGGGTCGGCCTGGATCAGCGGAATGCGCTGCTGAAAACGCTGAAAAGCAACAGATCGCAGTCTGCGGACTGGCTGAGCGATTTTGACAGGGCGCTGGCCGGTCCGGCGGAAATGATTGTCAGGGAGCGAAAAACGGTCTGCGAGCGGCTGAACCAGCTGGCCATGGAAAGCTACAGAAGAATCACCGGTCTGGATCAGGAAGAATTTGCGCTGTCCTATCACAGTTCTCTGAAGGATGAGGAAAAGATCGGAGAAGCGCTGATCAGCCAGCTGACCCGCTCCCGGGAGGAAGATATCCGGCTGGGGCTGACCTCGGCGGGCCCTCACCGGGATGATCTTCTGTTCTCGCTGAACAGGAGAAACATGAGAATGTTTGCCTCCCAGGGTCAGACGCGGACCGCGGCCCTCAGCATCAAGATCGCGGAAATGAATATGCTGATGGAGCTGAGCGGAGAAAAACCGATTCTGCTGCTGGATGATGTGATGAGCGAGCTGGATCAGCACCGAAGGGACGGCCTGCTGAGAGAAATCGCGTCGTTTCAGACCTTCATTACCTGTACGGACCGGATCGACCTGATGAAGGAGCATCAGCGCTTTTTTTCGGTCTCCAGTCATGAGGGAAAAGGGAAAGTGAAAAAAATCCACAGCGAGTCGGATCCTGATGAATCAAGCGTTTCACATGAAACACTGAAAGAGGATCCGCTCTTTGTCTGACAAAAATCCACAGGTTTTGCACAGGTCATAAATCCTTATTTTTCAACGATTTCGGCGTTTTTTGATGAAGTGCCTGTGGAAAACTGCAAATCACCCGGTCAGAAAAATGGAAAACGCCGCAGAAAGCGGTTGACGAATGGAAAACGAAATGATATCCTACAGAGAGATACAAGTCCGTACAATTGTTGTGCGGTCATGAAGCATGAAAAATGAGGGGGTAAGGTTATGGAGAACATTCCTGTGATCAAACTGGGTCTTGTGGCAGTGTCCAGAGACTGCTTTCCGATCGTGCTGAGCGAAAAGCGCAGAAAGGCGATTGCCGAAAAGTGCGGCCAGAAGGAACTGAATTTTGTTGAGATTAAAACCACTGTGGAAAATGAGCTGGATATGCTCAAAGCGGTGGAAGAGCTGAAGGCGAATGAGTGCAACGCGGCCTGCGTGTTCCTCGGAAACTTCGGTCCGGAAACGCCGGAAACCCTGATCGCGGCGAAGTTTGACGGCCCCGTGATGTATATTGCGGCGGCTGAAGGCGACGGCGATATGATCAATGGCCGCGGCGATGCCTATTGCGGCATGCTGAACTGCAGCTACAATCTCGGAATGCGTCATCTGAAGGGATATATCCCGGAATATCCGGTCGGCACGGCGGATGAGCTGGCGGACAAGATTGCCGAGTTTATTCCGATCGCCCGGGTGATCGTCGGACTGAAGAATCTGAAGATTATCACCTTTGGACCCCGTCCCCAGGATTTCTTTGCCTGCAACGCTCCGATCAAGGGCCTGTATGAGCTGGGTGTGGAAATTGAGGAAAACAGCGAGCTCGATCTGCTGGTCAGCTATAAAGAGCATGCCGGCGATCCCCGGATTCCCGCCATCTGCGAGGATATGGCGAAGGAAATGGGCGAGGGTAAGTATTATCCCGAGCTGAGCGAGCGGATGGCCCAGTTTGAGGTCACGCTGCTGGATTGGGCGGAAAAGCATAAGGGATCCAGAAAGTATGTTGCCTTTGCGGATAAGTGCTGGCCCGCTTTCCCCTCCCAGTTTGGTTTCGAGCCCTGCTATGTGAACAGCCGTCTGGCCGGCCGCGGCATTCCGGTCAGCTGCGAAGTGGATATTTACGGAGCGCTGAGCGAGTATATCGGCACCAGCTTGACCGGCGATGCGGTCACGCTGCTGGATATCAACAATTCCGTTCCGCAGTATATTTACGATGAGGATATCAAGGGCAAGTTTGATTACACCCTGACTGATACCTTCATGGGCTTCCACTGCGGCAATACGCCCAGCTGCAAGATGTGCGCGGACCGCGCTGTGAAGTATCAGCTGATTCAGCACCGTCTGCTGGAGCCGGAAGGAAGCGATCCGGATTTCACCCGCGGAACGCTGGAAGGCGATATCGCGGAAAGCCCCATCACCTTCTATCGTCTGCAGTGTGACAGTGAAGGAACGGTCCGCGCCTATATCGCGGAGGGCGAAGTGCTGCCTGTGGCAACCCGTTCCTTCGGAGGAATCGGTGTCTTCGCCATTAAGGAGATGGGCCGCTTCTATCGTCATGTGCTGGTTCAGAAGCGCTATCCGCACCATGGCGCGGTGGCTTTCGCTCATTGCGCGAAGCAGCTCTTCGAAGTCTTCAAGTATCTCGGCGTGTCGGATATCGCGTATAATCAGCCGAAGACCCTTCCTTATCCGACAGAAAATCCCTGGGCCTGATCGGATCCGGATAACGGGATAACGGAATAATTCAGCGGACTGTCATTGACAGTCCGCCTTTTCATTCTTTTTAATCCGAAAGTGGGGGAATAACATCTTTTCAACCAATTTTTAATATGTTGAGTGGTAATAATAACGTGTTTTGAACAGGCAATATTTGACATTTCCCAATGAAATGTGGTAAAATGACACCCAAGGTGTTCCTGTTTTCTGAAGAGGCCGGTTGGCGGGAAAGAAAATAAAGCTGAAAAGGAGCGCAGTTCCGTGAGCAGAGTACTGAGAATTACTCATTACTATCACAGCGGCTTTTCCGTTTCGGAAGGTCAAATTCTGCTGGTTTTTGATTACTGGCGCGGCGAGGAGGGGGAATTAACCCCGGATCTGGAGCTGACCCCGGAAATCCTGCGGGAATTTCAGCAGGTCTTTGTCTTTATCAGCCACGAGCATATCGATCATATGGATCCGGTGGTTTTCACCTGGAAGGATGTGGCGAACGTATCGTATATTGTTTCGTCCGATATGCCGGTCGGCACCAGGGGAAAGAGAATGGCTCCCGGGGATACGCTGACGCTGGCGGAGGGACTGACGGTAACGGCGTTCGATTCGACGGATCTGGGGGTCAGCTTTCTGGTGGACTGGAACGGATTCCGTTTTTTCCACGCCGGGGACCTGAATTTCTGGCACTGGCGGGAGGAATCCTCCACACAGGATATGGAGGAGGCGGAAAAGGAATTCCGGAAGGCGATGGAGCCGCTGACGAAGGAAAGGATCGATCTGGCGTTCTTCCCGGTGGATCCCAGGCAGGGGTCCATGTACGATGCCGGCGCCAATTATTTCATCATGGCCGTGAAGCCGACGCTGTTCATCCCCATGCATTATTTCCATCGGGCGGATGTGGCGATGGAGTTTGCCCGTACCGCCGGCAACCGGCTGACCGAGGTGGTGGCCATGCCGGGGTATGGCGATGTGATCCGTCTGGAAATAACGGACGACGGATATTTTGATCTTTCCTTCCCGGTGCGGAACGTGCCGGCCGGAATGTATGATGACGGCACCTATGTCAACCAGGAGGAAACCGAAGAGAAGGCGGATGAGGATCAGGATCAGTCGCTGGAGGAGACCTATGAGAATGATCCTTTTGCGGATACCGATCTCCCGCTTTCCATGCTGATGAAAGAGAAGCACGATTAGTTATTCACATTTTCCACAGGTTTTCCACAAATGACGGAAACTTTTCAACACCCCCTTGTGAATCGCTGAAAGCCTTGAAAATTAAGGATTTTTACATTACAAAACTGTTAACTTGGGAAAATACAAGACAGCGGGACCTGTGGAAAACGTGATTTGTGGGATCGGGTTATGATTTGCTCCAAAAAAGAAAAAGCGGCTCCGGAACAGAAACCGGGCGGAAAAGAAAACCTGCGGCCGTAGATAAAAAGCCTGAAGAAAGAGTTGCAAAATAGTTAAAAACAAGATAAAATAAGCTTTGGAACTAATTACGCCAAGAGCGATTGATTAAGGAGGGTTTTCCAAAATGGCAGTTAAAGTTGCTATCAATGGTTTTGGTCGGATTGGCCGTCTCGCGTTCCGTCAGATGTTCGGGGCCAAAGGATATGAAGTGGTCGCGATTAATGACCTGACCAGCCCCGCCATGCTGGCTCATCTGCTGAAGTATGATACCGCCCAGAGGGGCTACTGCGGTGTGATCGGCGAGAATAAGCACACCGTTGCCAGCAAGGAGCCCGTTTTTGAAGAAGACGGAAAGACCGTGAAGGTTCCCGGATCCATCACCGTTGATGGTAAGGAAATCACGATTTATGCTGAGCCCAAGGCTGCGAATCTGCCCTGGAAAGCGCTGGATGTTGACGTGGTTCTGGAGTGCACCGGCTTCTACACCTCCAAGGCGAAGGCTGAAGCTCATATCCAGGCCGGCGCCAAGAAGGTTGTTATCTCCGCTCCCGCCGGTAACGATCTTCCTACCATCGTTTACAACGTGAACCACAAAGTGCTGAAGCCCGAAGATACCGTTATTTCCGCCGCTTCCTGCACCACCAACTGCCTGGCCCCCATGACCAAGGCGCTGAATGACACCTTCCCGATCGTCAGCGGTATCATGACCACCGTGCATGCCTACACCGGTGACCAGATGATCCTGGATGGTCCTCATCGGAAGGGCGATCTGCAGCGGGCCCGGGCCGGCGCGGCCAATATCGTGCCCAACTCCACCGGCGCCGCCAAGGCGATCGGTCTGGTAATCCCCGAACTGAACGGCAAGCTGATCGGCTCCGCCCAGCGTGTACCCGTGCCCACCGGCTCCACCACGATTCTGGTTGCCGTCGTCAAGGGCAAGGATGTGACGAAGGAAGCGATCAACGCCGCCATGAAGGCCCAGAGCTCTGAGTCCTTCGGTTATACCACTGAGAAGCTTGTTTCCTCCGATATTATCGGCATGACCTATGGCTCCCTGTTCGATGCCAACCAGACCATGGTGACCAAGATCGATGATGACACCTATCAGGTGCAGGTCGTTTCCTGGTATGACAATGAGAACAGCTACACCAGCCAGATGGTCCGTACCATCAAGTACTTCGCGGAACTGAAGTAATTCTTCCGCCTGCTGATCCGACAGGCTCTTCTTGCTGAGCTGCTGAGCCTGCCGGGGATAAGATGGTCTTTCATGCCCGCTTTCGGAGAACGAGAGCGGGCATTTTTATGCTTTTTCGGAATCAAAAACAGGCTCATCCGGAATGAATGGCAGACAAAGCCGGACCCGGTTTCCCGGTCCGCGGACGGAATCGTAGAAAACCGGATCCAATGGAGGTAAGATGAGCAATCAGGAACAGACGAATCAGTCCCGTCTCCACCGGGCGGGGCTGATCTGGCAATTTTTGAAGGGCAGCCGGTGGTTTTTCCTGCTCTGTATGCTCTGCGCCGCGGTGTCCACCCTGGCGGATATGGTCACGCCGCAGATTATCCGGGTCACGGTGGACCAGGTGCTGGGTTCCGCCCCGGCGGATCAGCTGAGCCCGGCGGTGCGAGGCCTGCTGGAAGCCGCGGGCGGCGCCGGACGGATCAGGGATCAGCTGTGGATCGTCGCGGCGGCGGTGATGGCCGTGGCGGTGGTGAAGGTGATCGCCCTCTACGGTTTCCGGGTGATGAATGCCCGCGGCAGCGAAACCCTGGTCAAAACCATGCGGGATACGCTGTACCGTCATATCGAGCGCCTGCCCTTCCAGTGGCATATGCAGCATCATACGGGGGATATCATTCAGCGCTGCACCAGCGATATTGAAACCACCCGTAATTTCATTTCCGAGCAGATGACCAATCTGATCCGGATTCTGATTCTGCTGGTGATGAGCCTTGTGTTTATGCTGGGCATGAACGCCCGGCTGACGCTGATCGCCATGATTCCCCTCCCCGTGATTATCTGGTATTCCCTGTTTTTCCACAAGCGCTTCCGGAAGGGCTTCCAGGCCTGCGATGAAAATGAGGGCCGCCTTTCCTCCATGGCGCAGGAAAACCTGACGGGGGTGCGCGTGGTCCGGGCTTTCGGCCGGGAACGCTATGAGCGGGATCGCTTTGAGGCGCAGAACCGGTATTATACCTCCCTGTGGGTCAGGCTGGGCAAGCTGATGAGCCTGTTCTGGTCCACGGCGGATATTCTCTCCGGCCTGCAGGTCATGCTGGTGATTGTTTTCGGTGTGCTGTTCTGCCTGCGGGGCCAGATGACCAGCGGCGAGTTTATCGCCTTTGTCAGCTATAACGGCATCCTGGTCTGGCCGGTTCGCCAGCTGGGCCGGATGATCAGCGAGATGTCGAAGGCCGGCGTGGGAATCGACCGCATCGGTTATATTATCGATGCGGAGGAGGAGCAGGATCTTCCGGGCTCGGAGGACGCGCCGATGGACGGCGATATCCGCTTTGAGCATGTTTCCTTTGCGTATGAAGGATGTCCGGAAATGCTGCATGATATCAGCCTGACGATTCCCGCCGGCTCGACCCTGGGCATCCTGGGCGGCACCGGTTCGGGAAAAAGTACCCTCATGTATCTGCTGGACCGGCTGTATCCCCTGGAGAAAAACAGCGGCCGTATCACGATCGGCGGCCGGGATATCCGGCGGATCCGCCTGGACCATCTGCGCCGCAATATCGGTATCGTGCTGCAGGAACCCTTCCTCTTTTCTCGTACGCTGCGGGAAAACCTGAGCATTGCCTCCCGGGATCTTTCGGAGGAGGATCTGCGTTCGGCGGCGAAGGCCGCCTGCCTGGAGGATACGGTTGCCGGCTTCTCGAAGGGGTATGATACCTTTGTGGGAGAGAGGGGCGTCACGCTCTCCGGCGGCCAGAAGCAGCGCGCGGCGATCGCCCGCATGCTGACGCGCCCGACGCCCATCATGATCTTTGATGATTCCCTGTCGGCGGTGGATACGGAAACGGATGCCAGAATTCGTGCCGCGCTGGAGCAGCGTTTCGGCACGGCGACCATTATCCTGATCTCGCACCGGATCACGACCCTTTCCAAAGCGGATCAGGTGCTGGTCCTGGATCATGGAAAAATGGCCCAGCTGGGCACCCCGGAGGAGCTGCGCGCCCGGCCGGGGCTCTATCAGGAAATCGATCGGATTCAGTCCATGCACCGGGAGGAGGTGAAGGAATCATGGAAATGACCGCCGGAAAGAAAAGCCGTCCGCGGGACCGGAAAGGTCTGCGCTTCTTCGGCATTCCGCTGATCATGCCCTATATCAGGGTGTACCGGAAAACGCTGATCCTGATGATCCTCTGCGGCCTGGGGGGCAGTGCGGTGGATATCATCCTGCCGCTGTTCCAGCGCTATGCCCTGAATCATTTTATTGCCGGCAATACGATGGATACGCTTCCCTGGTATATTGTTCTGTATGTCGGCGCCATTCTGTTTGCCTCCGTCATGAATTATATCTCCTGCCGGGGAGCCATGACCACGGAGGTTTCCATTAACCGGGATCTGCGCACCGCTGCCTTCAATCATCTCCAGACCCTTTCCTTCAGTTATTTCAATCAGAACAGCGTGGGCTATATCCATGCCCGGGTCATGAGCGATACCGGGCGGATCGGATCCCTGGCTTCCTGGACGCTGATGGACTCGGTCTGGCATCTCAGCTATCTGATCGGGGCCCTGGCGGTGATGCTCGTGATCAATCTGCGGCTGGCGCTGCTGGTGATGCTGATCCTTCCGCTCCTCGCGATTCTCTTCGCTTTCTTCCAGGGTAAACTGATCCGGGCCAACCGTCAGATCCGGGAGCTGAACAGCCGGATCACCGGGGATTTTAATGAGGGAATCACCGGGGCGAAAACCATCAAGACCCTCGTCATTGAGGACCGGATGGCGAAGGATTTCCTCCGGGATACGGGTGAAATGAGGGAAAAAAGCATCCGCGCGGCCCGGCTGCGGGGAGCCTTCGCGGTCGCGATGAATCTGGCCTCCTCCCTGGCCCTGGCGATTGTGCTGTGGAAGGGCGGCTATATCGCCGCGGAGGAAGTGGGTACCTTCTCCATGTTCATGAGCTATGCCCAGGGCATGATGGAGCCGGTGCGCTGGATCGTGGATGCCATTTCGGATGTGATTACCACCCAGGTGAATATTGAGCGGCTGACCCGGCTGCTCCGTACGCCCTCGGATGTCTCGGATACGCCGGAAGTGATTGAAAAATACGGGGATTCTTTTTCGCCGAAGAAGGAAAACTGGGAGCCCATCCGGGGCGATCTGGAGTTCCGGGATGTCACCTTCCGTTATCCGGACGGGCATGAAAATGTCCTGGAGCATTTTAATCTGAAGATCCCCTTCGGCAGCAATATTGCCATCGTGGGGGAAACCGGCGCGGGAAAAAGCACCCTAGTCAATCTGGTCTGCCGTTTCTTTGAGCCGACCTCCGGCCGGGTGCTGATCGACGGCCGGGATGCCCGGGAGCGCAGCCAGCTCTGGCTTCACAGCGCCATCGGCTATGTGCTTCAGACGCCCCATCTCTTCTCCGGCACGATCCGGGAAAACCTCCTCTACGGCAATCCCGACGCGACGGAGCAGGAGATTGAAAAAGCCCTTCGCCTGGTTTCTGCCGATGAAGTGATCGCGAAAATGGAAAAGGGAATCGATACCGATGTGGGCGAGGGCGGGGAGATGCTCTCGACGGGTGAAAAGCAGCTGATCTCCTTTGCCCGGGCGATTCTGGCGGATCCGCGGATCCTGGTGCTGGATGAGGCGACCGCCTCCGTGGATACCCTCACGGAGCAAAAAATTCAGTCCGCCATCGATACGGTGATTCAGGGGCGGACTTCCCTCGTGATCGCCCATCGTCTCTCGACGGTGCGAAACGCGGATCTGATTCTGGTGGTGAAAGACGGGAAAATCGTGGAGCAGGGCACCCATCAGCAGCTGCTGGAGGCCCGGGGAGCGTATTACCGGCTGTATACCCGCCAGTATGAGGAGGAGGAAACCAGCAGTCTCCTCCGGTAAGGAAAGGCGGAGCTCAGGCCTCCGGCTTCAGCCGGGCGAATACCATCCGTCCGGCGGAGGTCTGCAGCACGCTGGTTACGAGAATGTCGGTTTCCTCTCCGATCTTCTTTTTCCCGTCCTCGATCACGATCATGGTGCCGTCGCTTAGGTATCCGACGCCCTGGCCCGCTTCCTTGCCTTCCCGGCTCACGCGGATCCGCAGCTCCATGCCCTGGATCACCGTCGGCCGCAGGGCTTCCACCAGCTCGTTCACGTTCAGGGCCTTGACCCCGCTCACCGCCGCGGCCTTCTGCAGGTTGTAGTCCACGGTGATCACGGTGCCGCCGCAGTCCCGGGCCTGGCGGAGCAGCTTGACGTCCACGTCGCTGATGCCCTCGATGTCCGCGTCGTCGATGGTCAGCTGCCGCAGCTTTTCCTTCATCTCCTGCAGGATTTCCAGCCCGCGCCTTCCGCGCTCCCGCCGGGAATCGTCCGCCGAATCCGCCACGTGCTGCAGCTCGTCGACCACAAACTGGGGAATCACGAATTCCCCCTCGATGAATCCGGTCCCCGCGATTTCCAGAATCCGGCCGTCAATGATGGCGCTGGTGTCCAGAAATTTCCGGGCCGCGTATCCGTGCTTGCGGATCTTGCTTTTTTCCCGCGCGCCGGACAGGCGGGTGATCATGGTCATGAATTCCCGGCTGCGCCGCTTGCCGATGTTGTATCCCAGCGCCCCCAGCACCAGATAGAGGATGGCGCTCAGGGTGGAGGAAAGAATCCCCGGCCCCAGGGTGATCATCTGGCGCAACAGCGCCGCCACGATCAGCCCCAGAATCAGCCCCAGCACGGCGCTGAGCAGCTGATTCAGGGGCATTTTGTCAAATTGTTTCTGTACGTCGTTGGAAAAACGCGTAAAATTCCGGATCATTTTTCCGGAAAAAATCATGAGCAGAATCCCGCCGATCAGTCCCATGGCGGTATAGCCGATCACGGGATACTGGGCGGGTATTTTGGTGTCCGGATTGGCGGTCCGGTAAAGATCCAGGCCGATCTGGGTCACCGCCAGGCCGATGCCGACGCCCAGCAAAACCAGCAGAAACCGGAGCAGCCGCTCCGTGCCTTTGGATTTCATTGCATTTCACTTCGCTTTCTGTTAAAAAAAAGAACGCTTTAAAATAGAACGCTCAGGGTCTGGGCAACCGTGTCCACGCCGATCAGGGTAACCCCCTCCGGGGCGTGAATCCGCCGGGCGTTGGACCGGGGAACGATCACGGTGGTGAATCCGAGCCGGGCGCATTCACTGATGCGCCGCTCGCACTGGGGAATAGTCCGCACCTCTCCGGCCAGCCCGACCTCGCCCATCACCGCCACCTCGGGGGAAAGGGTCCGGTCCTTCAGGCTGCTGGCCACCGCCACGCACAGGGCCAGATCCGCCGCGGGTTCGCTCAGCTCCAGCCCCCCGGCCACGTTGACGTATACGTCCTGGTTGTAGGTCCGCTGGCTGGCCCGCTTTTCCAGCACCGCCAGCAGCAGGGCCACCCGGCCGGCGTCGGCACCGTTCACGGTGCGCCGGGGCGTGCCGAAGTAGGTGGGGCTGGTCAGGGCCTGCACGTCGCAAAGCAGGGGGCGGGATCCCTCCAGCCCGCAGAATACGGCGCTGCCGCTGGCGCCCTTGGCCCGGTGGCTCAGCAGCTCCTCGCTGGGGTTTTCCACCGTCTGCATGCCTTTTCCCGTCATCCGGAAAACGCCCAGCTCGTTCACGCTGCCGAACCGGTTTTTCACGGCCCGCAGCAGCCGGTAATCCTGCTGCCGGTCCCCCTCGAAGTATAGCACAACGTCGACCATATGTTCCAGCATCCGGGGACCGGCGATGGCCCCGTCCTTGGTCACGTGGCCGACCAGAAAGATGCTGGTCCCGGTTTCCTTGCATAGCCGCATGATCAGGCTGGTGCTTTCCCGGATCTGGGATACGCTGCCCGGGGCGGAGGCCATCTCGGGCCGGTACATGGTCTGAATGCTGTCGATGACCGCCACGTCCGGCTGCAGATCCCGTATTTTGTTCTCCACCTCGTCCAGCGCGTTTTCCGCCAGGATGTACATGGGTTCGGAAATTTCCAGCCGCGAGGCCCGCAGCTTGATCTGCCGGGCGGATTCCTCCCCGCTGACATACAGCACGCGCTTGCCCTGCCGGGCCAGATGGGAGCAGGCCTGCAGCAGCAGGGTGCTTTTCCCGATGCCCGGATCCCCGCCGATCAGCATCAGTCCGCCCTCGACGATGCCGCCGCCGAGCACCCGGTCCAGCTCGCTGATCTCCGTGGGAATCCGCAGGGTGATGTCCTCGGGTATGTCCTTCAGCAGCATGGCCTTCGCGCCGGTGCCCGGCCGCTGGTTGGCGGCGATTTTCCCGGCGGAGCCTTTGTCGGCCGCGGCGGCGATCGCCTCCTCCATCGTGTTCCATGCGCCGCATCCCGGGCATCGCCCCGTCCATTTGGGACTTTCGTATCCGCAGGCGCTGCAGGTGTAGCATACTTTGGCTTTGGCCATGGCTCGGCCCTCCTGATAAAGAACGGGAGCAGGGCGGAATCGCGCCCTGCTTCCTGATTGGATGTGATGGATGGTTTCCGGGAATTCAATAGGGTTTATTTGTGCCCGTTCGGAGCGTTCTCCCAGGCGTACTGGATGGCTTCGGTGTGATATTTGTCCACCGAGCTGCCGGTGTGGGTCCGGCTGTTGGTGAAGTGGATGCACAGCTGGCCCTTGAAGTCGTTGGTGGAAATGGTGTCGCCTTCCGGATAGTTGTGCGGCACGCCGTACAGGGAGCAGGCGAAGGTTCTCGTGCCGATGGTCACCAGCAGAGGCCGCCGCTGCCACAGGTTCTTGTCCGCGATTTCCTGCGCGGTGGTCACGCCGTAGCTCTTGCACAGGCGGGCGGTGTCCGCCGCGGTCAGGGGCTCCGCGTCTACGTGGTATCCGCCGGCCCAGCGGTGCGCCCACCAGACGATGCCGGTCTTCACGTCGTATACCTTGTAGTTGTCGCCTCTGGCCCATAGCTCGTTGATGCCGCCGGTGTACCAGTCGATCTTTTCCGCCGGATACATCACGAATTCCAGGTTGCTCTTGTCGGCCGCGCCGATGGGCACGGTGCCGTAGAGCTTGTGCTGGGTCGCCGCGCCGGCCACGCCGTCCACGGTCAGCCCCTTGGCCTTCTGGAAGGTCATGACGGCGTTCTTGACGGCGGTGGTGTAGTTCCGTGTGGGTGATCCGTTGTAGTATCCCTGCTTCTTCAGCTCCGTTGTCAGGTTCAGCACCGCGTCGCCGGTGGATCCGACCTTCAGGGTGTTGTAGCTGGCCTCCTGCTGGGAGCTGCTGGATCCGGTGTTGCTGCTGCCGTTGTCGGGCCTCAGGTTGCCGTTCGCGTCGCAGAGGGAAAGATAGTTGCCGTGGAGCCATCCCGTGCCCAGGGTGGGATGAACCACCTGGAACCAGGTCACGCCCTTGACCGAGCTTGTTTTGTAGTAGGGCATGATTACGCCGCGGTCGACCCGGCCCATGGGTTCGGTGAAGCCCGCCTCTTTCCGCAGGTTGACGCCGCCGGCGGTCGTGATGACGTATCCGATTTTGTCGTCGTCCGGGTCGGTGGTCGGCGGTGCGGAGGTGGGATCGCCCCCGCCGCCGACGACCTTGACCACGTCGTTGCGCAGGTAGCCCCGGTTGGCCCCGGCCTGCACGAAGTACCAGGTGTATCCGCCCTTCTGCGCGGGGGCCAGCAGGTAGGGAAAGGTTTCGCCCTTGCCCAGCTGGCGGATCACGGAACCGCCCATGGTGGCCCGCAGATTGACGCCGCCGACGGTGGTCATGACGTAGCCGAGCACCTCATCCGGCTTGACGGTGGGGGAAGGGGGCACGGGCTGCGGGGATCCGGATTCCTGCAGGAAGGTGGACATGATGTATCCCACGGTGCTCCCGGTCTGAATCTTGTAGAAGGTTTCGCTGCTGTTCTTGACGGAGGGAGCCTCCAGAATGGTCACCACGTCTCCCCGGTTCAGCTTCAGCAGGCTGGGGTACCTTGTTCCGGGCCCCTGGCGTACGTTGACGCCGCTGCCGTTGACCACGATGCCGGTCATGCCGCTCACGGTGGTGTTCTCGTTCACCACGGCGCTGCTGGAGGAGGCGGTGGTGCCGCTGGTCTGGTAGGTGTTGGCCTCCTCGTCCGTCAGCCGGCGGAAACAGTCTCCCCGGATATATCCGATCTGCTTCCGGCCGTTCTCGGGATCGATGGCCTCGACCTGGAACCAGTGGTATCCCTCCTGGTCCACCTCGTTCAGCACGGTGCATACATACTGGTTCGGCAGCCGGACGATGTATTCGCTCTTCGGGCTGGCGGAATAGCGCAGGTTCACCTTGTCCGCGGTGGTCATGCCCAGATCGTTCTCCGCGGCAGCCGGCCGCTGCAGGGTCAGGGGAATCAGCGCTGTCACCATCATCAGCGTCAGCGCGAAAGCCAGTAGCCTGCTTCGGAATGTAGTCATCTTCATATCACCTCGCGGATAGTATCGCGGTCATGTGTAAACGAACACACCCTTATTTTATTAAAAAACTGTTACAATGTCAATAAAAAATGAAAAAATCCTTGAAGAAAGTATATAAAAACAGCGACGGATTTGTTGAATCCGCCGCTGTATGCTTCGTTTCGCTTTATTTGACCACGATGTTGACGATCCGTCCCTTGACGTAGATTTCCTTCACGATGGTCTTGCCCTCCACGTAGGTCTGCACGTTCTTCATGGCGTGGGCCTTGGCCAGCACGCTGTCCTGCTCCTCGTGTACGCCGATTTCCACCGTGGCCCGCACCTTGCCGTTCACCTGTACGGGAATCTGCAGGGTGTCCTCCTTCAGGGCGGCCTCGTCCCATACGGGCCAGGGCTCGCGGGCCAGCGATTCGCCGTGGCCGAGCAGGCTCCACATCTCCTCGCCGATGTGGGGGCAGATGCAGCTGAGCATCTTGATGAAGGCCTCCGCGTAGGCTTTCGGGCAGCTTCCCGCCTTGTAGCAGGCGTTCACGAAGATCATCATCTGGCTGATCGCGGTGTTGAATCCGAGGTTTTCGAAGTCCTCCGTCACCTTTTTGACGGTCTGGTGATAGATCTTGTCCAGCGATCCGTCCCCGTCCCCGGTGATGTTCTCCTCGTTGGTGAAGAAGGTCCATACGCGGTTCAGGAATTTCCGGGCGCCCTCGACGCCCTGCTTGCTCCAGGGCTTGGATACCTCCAGCGGCCCCATGAACATTTCGTACAGCCGCAGGGTGTCCGCGCCGTAGTCCCGCACGATGTCGCTGGGGTTGACCACGAATTCGGGAAAACGCTTGCCCATCTTGATGCCGTTCTCGCCCAGGATCATGCCCTGGTGCACCAGCTTCCGGAAGGGCTCCTTCACGGGGCTCAGCCCCTTGTCGTACAGGTACCGGTTCCAGATCCGGCTGTACATCAGGTGGCCCACCGCGTGCTCCGGCCCGCCGATGTAAAGGTCCACCGGCAGCCAGTGCTTCAGCAGCTCCTGGTTGGCGAATTCCTGATCGTTGTGCGGATCGATGTATCGCATGTAGTACCAGCTGGATCCGGCGGATCCGGGCATGGTGCTGGTTTCCCGCAGGCCCTTCACGCCGTGCCGGTCGTAGTGCTTCCATTCCTCGGCGTTTTCCAGGGGCGCCTTTCCGTTCCGGCCCTTGTAGTCCTCCAGCTCCGGCAGCACCAGCGGAAGTTCGTCGTCCGGCAGGGGATAGATGGTCCCCTCTTCCGTGTGCACCATGGGTACCGGCTCGCCCCAGTAGCGCTGCCGGGCGAAGATCCATTCGCGGAAGTGGTAGTTCACGGTGCGCTTCGCCACGCCCGCCTTTTCCAGCTTGGCGGTAATGGCTTCCTTGGCTTCCTCCACGGTCAGCCCGGTGAATTCCTCGCTGTTGATCAGCCTGCATCCTTTGCCAAGGTAGTCCTGCTTCTCGAAGGCGTGCTCGCTCACGTCCGCCCCGTCGATTACCTGAATCATGGGAATCCCGTGGGCGGTGGCGTATTCGAAGTCCCGCTGGTCGTGGCTGGGCACGGCCATCACGGCGCCGGTGCCGTAGCTGGCCAGCACGAAGTCGCCGATGAACAGCGCCGCTTCCTTCCCGTTGGCCGGGTTGATGCAGGTCACGCCCTCCAGCCGGCATCCGGTCTTGCCCTTGTTCAGCTCGGTCCGGTCCATGTCGTTCTTTTTCCGGGTCTCCTCGATGTAGGCCTGAACCTCTTCCTTGTTCCGGATCCGGGGCATCAGGTCCTGCACCAGCTGCCCGTCCGGCGCCAGCACCATGAAGGTCACGCCGTATATGGTCTCGATGCAGGTGGTAAAGATGCTGAAGCTCCCCCCGCCCTGAATCTGGAAGGTAACCTCCACGCCCTCGCTCCGGCCGATCCAGTGGCGCTGCATGTCCTTGGTGCTCTCGGGCCAGTCGATCTCGTTCAGCCCCTCGAGCAGCTTCTCGGCGAAGGCGGGCTGGTTGATGACCCACTGCTTCATGTTCTTCCGGATCACGGGATATCCGCCGCGCTCGCTCTTCCCGTCGATTACCTCGTCGTTGCTCAGCACGGTGCCGAGCTCCTCGCACCAGTTCACGGGCATGTCGATGTACTGGGCGTATCCGTCCAGATACAGCTGTTTGAAGATCCACTGGGTCCATCGGTAGAAGGAGGGATCGCTGGTGGCGATCATCTTGTCCCAGTCATAGTCGAATCCGAGCTCCTTCAGCTGGCGGCTGAAGGTTTCGATGTTGTGGGCGGTGAAGCCTTCCGGATGGTTCCCCGTGCTGATGGCGTATTGCTCCGCCGGCAGCCCGAAGCTGTCGTATCCCATGGGATGCAGCACGTTGTATCCCTGCATGCGCTTCATCCGGCTCACGATGTCCGTCGCGGTGTATCCTTCCGGGTGCCCGGCGTGCAGCCCGACGCCGCTGGGATAGGGAAACATGTCCAGGGCGTAGAATTTGGGCCTGGAAAAATCCCATACGTCGGTGTGGAAGGTCTGATGCTCGGCCCAGTATTCCTGCCATTTTTTCTCGATTGTTTTCGGGTCATACACGTGTTCCATCTGCGCTCACCGGTCCTTGTTCGTTGTTGGATCCCCGCCGGGGCGGGGAAAAAATCAGAAGAAAGTATAGCATAATCCCGGTGTTTCATCAACCTAAACCATAGTTCGCTTTCTCCCGGGAAAATCGCTCGCTGTAGCAGGGATCGTGGATCTTCTCTCCCCACCGGGCGCGGAATCGTTCGGCGTCCGCCCCGTTCCGCTCCCTCCCGCTGAGCAGCAGGGCGGAGGGAGCGTGGATTGCGGTCGCCTGGGGGGTCAGGATGAAGCGCTTCCCGGCCTCCCGGGCCTTCATGGCCCAGTCGATGCTGACCAGCCCGCCCTCGTATTCCTCGCTCAGGTCGATCCATCCGCTTCTTTTGACCATGCAGCAGCACAGGCTCACGGCGCTCACGTTGTGTACCTTGTTCATCATGTCGTGCCATCCGCCGGCCGTGCGGTAGAGCCCCTCGTTGATGCACTGGGCGATGCCCTTCATCCCCAGGGCGTATCCCCCGTGGGTAATGCGCTGCTTACGGTCGGTGATCACGGGGGTCACGGCCGCCACGTCCTCCCGCTGGGCGTACATGATCATCTCCCGCAGAAAGTGCCGGTTCATGCCGCCGGTCCCCGCCTCGATGATCAGCAGGTAGTCCGCCTCGCTCTCCCGGGCGGCCTCGTTGATCATCTTCCATTTGTCCCGCCCGTTCCCGGTGATCAGCACCCCGCTGATCTTTCCCCATCCGGTCAGGAAGGCCAGCTCCCCGAGGCAGCTTTCGCATTCTTCCTCGTCCCCGCCCCATACCAGGGCCTCCACCGAGGCGGAGGGGTCGATCTCGTACCATAGCCGGATTTCCTTGTGAACCGGCACGGCGGTCACCGGCCGCCCCATCCGCGCCTCGTGCTCCTCGACCGCCCGGCATCCGTTTTCCAGGCACCGCAGCAGGTTCCGGTGGCTCATGCTCCCGAAGTTTTCCCGCCAGCTGTACAGGGTGTAGGGCAGGTGGATGATCCGGTCCGTCTTTTCCGCCAGCCGCAGAAAAAGGTCGTGGTCCTGGCTCCCGTCGAATCCGCTCCGCAGCCCGTGAATCTCCTCCAGCAGCGCCTTCCGGATCACGGCCAGGTGGCAGATGTAGTTGTCGGATACCAGGTTGTCCGGGCAGTAGTCGGGCTTGTAGTGGGGATCCATGTGCCTGCGCCCGCTCTGGGTGATCCGGTCCTCGTCGCTGTAGATCAGGTCCGGCTGCTCCCTCGCGATGCATTCCGCGGCCCGCCATAGGGCGTCCGGGGTCAGCAGATCGTCGTGGTCGCACAGGGCGCAGTAGGTCCCCCGGGCCAGGGCGATGGCGGCGTTGGTGTTCCCGCTGATGCCCCGGTTCTCCCCGCCGTGAATCACGCGGAAGCGGGGTTCCCCCTCCGCGGCGGCCTGCAGCGCGGCCAGGGTTTCCGGCCGGGTGCTCCCGCCGTCGTACAGGATGGCCTCGTAATCCCCGTAGCTCTGCGCCTTCAGGCTGTCGAGCAGGGCGCCCAGCATGTGCGGCTCCGTGTTGTATATGGGTATCACCACGGAAATCAGCCCCGCCGCGGGGGGATGCTGCCGTTGCCGTTCCAGCTCCTCCCGGCTGCAGGCCTCCCTGCAGAATCGCCGGTCATAGGTGCCGATCAGCCGCTCCCGTCCCTTCTGCGCCAGCCGTTTCAGGGTGTATCGGGTGCCGTGGCTTTTCCGGTATTCCCGGATTCGCTCGATGGCGCTCATACACGGCCTCCTTTCCTCATAAAAAAACCTTGTTGATTTGGTGGTTTCAGCCCTTCAGCCCTTGACAGGAAAGAAGAATGGGGCGTATACTGAATCCAGGTTTTGTCATATTTGGTCGCTTTGGATGGAGGATAAGCCATGACTTCCTATCTCCTGAGCCAGGTTCCTGAAAAAATGGAACCGTTGGTGGTGGAAGGCTTCCACCGGCCGGGCAGTCTGACCCGGGCGAGCGGCGCCTGGATTCATGCCGCGGGCTCCTTTGTGGTGGAAAAGGGCGAATATGATCTCCGCCCTCATGAGCAGTGGGTCTGGCTGGCGGTGGAGAAGGGGGATATCCTGCTCCGGTGGGATGGTAATGAGTTGCCTCTTTCCGCGGGGTTCACCTGCTTCCTCCCCGGGGGGGATAAGCCCTGCTGGGTGGAGACGGGGGAGTACGCCCGCTGCCTGTGGATCGCGCTGGAGGGCCCCCTGAGCCCGATGGTGGTGCGTAAAATGGGGGCGCTCCTGCATATGCCCCTGCGCCAGGGCGCCCTCCCGAGCCAGCTCTATCTCGCGGAGCAGATTGTCCAGGTCATCGTCCGCCATTCCGGCACCGCCGATGCCACCTATCAGCTGCAGCACCTCATGTACGGCATGGTCGCCTCCCACTGGGGCCAGCCCGTCGCCATGGATGCCATGCTCTCCCATGAGATCGCCAAGGTGGTGGATACCCTTCGGGCCAATCAGTACCGGGATAATTATTCCCTGGCGGAGATGGCGGCCATCTCCCGCATGCCGATGGAAACCTTCCGTAAGCGCTTCGTGGCGGAGGTGGGCATGCCGCCCCTCTCCTATGTCCTCCATTGTAAGATGGAGCGGGCCAAGGAGCTCCTCCGGGATCAGAACTGTTCCGTCCGCCAGGCGGGCGTCGAGGTGGGTATGCAGGATCCCTATCATTTCTCGAAGCAGTTCAAGCATATCGTGGGCATCAGCCCGAGCGCCTTTATGAAGCAGGCCTCGGTCCCCAGCGCCACGATCCGCGGCGTCGCCCCGAAAAAGAAGAAATAACCCCGTCCAGAAGGAATCCGTTCCCCTCAGGCCTCCGCTTCGGAGGCCTGTTTTCGTGCGCGCCGGCGGTCCATCAGCCGCCCGCAGGGCTTCTCGATCCCGTAGGTAATCAGGATGGCCGCCCCCAGGGACAGCCCGAAGGCCAGCAGGGTAAACTGGTTCTGCCAGGGCTGCTCTCCCGCCATGTGCGGCGTCTCGCTCGCAGAGGGGGGAAAGTGAATCCGCTTCATGTGCACCACGATTACCTGGTGGATCAGGTAGTAGTTCATGCTGATCCCGGCCAGGAATCGGGTCACCCGGTTCCCCAGCAGCGCCCGCAGGGGCCGGATCCCGAAGATCCCACCGCCCATCAGCCCCAGAAAGAGCAGGGCGTACAGCGGCCGGTAGATCATCTGCCGGGCCTGAATCTGGTCGTATCCGTTGGATCCGGCCTGGTGCTTCAGCAGCGCCGTCAGCCCGGCCACCGCGCCGATGAATAGCGCCGTGGCGGCCGCCTCGGCAATCCTCCGGCCCTTCCGCCCCGCCTGGCGCATTTTCGCGTCCGCCCCGGTGTAGAGTACCGCCCCCGCCATCCCGATCACGTATACGTCGAGAAAGTTGATCAGCTGGTTCACCACCATGCCGTATTCCGTCAGCCCCCACAGGCACCACGCCCGGAATCCGAAGCAGATCCCCAGCAGGCATCCCGCGGTCTTCAGGGGGTGGCGCATCGCGCACCGCGCGATCCAGGGGAATAGCAGGTAGGCCTGCGCCTCGATGGCCAGGGTCCAGCTGGCCCCTCCCAGCGGGGTGGCCATGTAGGTGTCGAAGAAAAAGGGAAAGGTAAAGGTCAGGTGGGTCGCCAGATCCTTCACCATCCAGGGCCCGTTCCCGTGGTACAGGTCCCAGGGCAGGCAGATGGCCAGAAAGGTGAGGAGGATGATGAAGTAGTGGGAGGGCAGAATCCGCCGCGCCCGGCGGTAGTAGAATTCCTGCGGCTCGGGCAGGGCGCCTTCTCCCCGCGTGGCCCGAGCGTAGGGCAGGGAAAGCAGAAAGGCGCTCATCAGCACCGTTCCGTCCACCCATACGTATCCGCTCCGCACCAGCCAGTCCAGGCTCGTCCGGCCGATCATGGGCTGCAGCCAGCTCTGCTGCCAGATGTGGTACCAGCTGACGATGAAGATCATGATCGTCCGAAGCCCGTCCAGCGGGGGAATCCGTTCCTTTCCGTTCATCCTCGTCCCCTGTCTTCGCCGTCTCCCGTGATTTGCCGTTCGTTCCCGTTCCCCGTTCATCCCTGCGTCTTCCCGGGTTCCCGTGGTTCGCCGCCCGGCCTCGTCCCCTGCTTTTTCTCCCTTATTCGCCGTCCACCACGGTGAAGCTGTCAGCGCTGCCGTCCTCCGGCGCGCTGCTGTCCGCCGGTGCGGCGCCGGTCTCGCCGGTCCCGCCGGTTTCCGCCGGCCCGGCCGTTTCCCCGTCCCCGCTCGCCCGGTTCAGGCTGTATAGGGTGGCCGGCTCGCTCCGCAGGTCCCGCAGCCCCAGATGGTTCTCCGTCAGGTCGGAGATCCGGATGTTGCTCTCCAGGTGGCCGGCGTCGGGCCCCGTCTCCAGGCTGTAGCTGTTGGCCAGCCGGAAGGCGAGCTCCTCCCCGGCGAGGGTGCAGCTCCCGTCCTCCCGGAATTCCGCCTGCGTGTTCCCCTCCCGGTCCGTCCAGCTCCCCAGAATCAGGTAGCAGGGGGCTTTCAGCCGGTTGGCGGCCTGCCGGGATTCCGGCGCCGCGGCCCGGAAGTAGGGCAGGGCTTCGTATACCTTGCCGTCCCGGTACAGGGCGGCCCCCGCTTCGTATAGCGCCTGGGGATAGAGCGCCTTCAGCCCGGCATAGGCCTCGGGCAGGTCGTCCAGGTTCAGGCTCTCCAGCAGCGTCACCGCCAGGGCGTATTCCCCGTTGCGCATGGCCTCCCGGATGGCCCTGTCCCGCTCCCCGTAGTAGGCGTCGTATTGGGCCTTCGCCTTTTCTTCGGCATCCAGGTATTTGCCCGCCCGGGTGTAGTAGTCCGCCGCGGTCAGGGCCTCGTTCCGTTCGGCCGCGCTCTCCCCCAGGGTGTAGTACAGGCTCGCGATGGTTTCCTTCGCCTCGGCGTAGTCCCCCAGGGCCAGCAGCGCCTCCAGAATTTCCTTTGGGTCGCCGCCGTTCTCGGCCTGCGCCTTCAGCCGCAGCCAGGTCAGCCGCTTTTCCAGCGCCTCCCGCGCGGGCGTTTCGTCCATCTGGCGGATCACGTTCTCCGCTCCGGTCAGATCCCCCTGGTCCATTCGTTCCCGGGCCCAGGCTTCCCGGGCGGCTGCCAGCCGGTCCGCCGCGTCCTTCTCGTCCCCCGCCTGCTCCATCAGCCCGGCGGCGGTTTCCCATTCCTTCCGCTCCATGGCGGCCAGCCCGGCGCGGTAGGCGCTCCGCTTCCGCAGCGCGGCGGTGTCCTCGTATTCGTCCGGCACGGTGCTTAGCAGCTCCAGCGTGCGCAGGTATTCGGTGTCCGCGTAGCTTTTCACGGCCAGGCTGTGCAGGCAGTACCAGCTCTTCTCCTGCGCCCCCGGATAGTCGGGTATGGAGGAATAAAGCGGCGCGGCCTTGGCGATGTCCCCTTCCGCCAGGGCGGCTTCCGCCTGGGCGTATACCATGGCCATGGCCTTTTCCCGGGCGTCGTCCCAGTCGGCCGCCAGCAGGTATTCCGCGGCCGCCCCGTCGGGATCCCCGGCCTTTTCCAGCATCATGCCCTTCAGATAGTGGCATTTCAGGATCAGCGTCCGGCTGTCCTGATAGTTGATGATGCCGGTCAGCGCGGCGATGGCCTCGTCGTATGCCCCGTCCTCGATCAGCTGCAGCGCCGGCTCGTATACGCAGGCCGCCGCCAGGTCGGCCGCGCCCTCATAGCTCCCCAGTTCCAGAAACTGTTCCCGGGCGATGGTGAATTCCTTGTTGTCCAGGTGCTCCTTCGCCTCGGCGAAAAGGCAGTCCTGCAGCAGCGCCTCCCGTCCGGGCGCCCCTTCCCGGGTCCGCGTTGCCCTCTCCCGGGCGCCGGCCCAGTCGCCGCCGTCCAGAAGGATCCGCGCGGCCTTGATCCCCGCCTCGTCCGCCAGGTCGGCCGCGTCCTCCCGGTCCCCGAGGGCCCGCAGGGCTTCGGCGGCGGCGTCCAGCTCCGCCGGATCCTCGCTCTCCCGCGCGGTTTTCCCGGCTTTCCGGAATCGGGTCTCCTTCAGCTGCGCCTCCGCGTTCCCGAAGGATCCCAGCGAGGTGTAGATGGCTTCCGCCTCCTCCAGCCGCCCTTCCTCCAGGGCCTGGTTCCCGCTTACCAGCTGCAGCGCGGGCGCGGCGCCGAAAAACGCGCCGGCGGCCAGCCCGATCCCGGCCAGCCCGGCCAGGGCGGTGCGAATCCGCCGCTTCCGCCGGTCCCGGATTCGGTTGTATTCCTCTTCTCGGATCCGCTGCAGCCGCAGGGTGTCCTCCCGGGCGTTCCGGGTGTCCAGCTCCAGCCGCCGCTCCTTCTGGCTCAGCTGCAGCTCCACCGCCTCCCGGTTGTATCGGGTAAAGATCGTCTGTTTTTCCCGCCGGCACCGGGCGCAGTAGGCCTCCCGGTCGGAGTTGGGCCGTCCGCATACGCATACCCATAGCCCGTCCTGCTGGCTGGGAAAGCCGACCGCCGTTTCCCCGGCGATGTATTTCAGGGCCGTCAGCCCCTGGCTCACGGGCAGCTGGTTGGGAATGTATTCGATCTCCGCGGCAGGATCCCGGCGCCATACGGCGTTGTCCGCGAACCATACCTTCTCGATCACCGCCTCCGCGCTCCGGGCGTCCGGATCCGCGGTGCAGGGAATCATCATGGTAAAGGTGGAGTGGGGCCGCCCGTTCAGCGCCCGCGCCCGGTATACTACCTTTTCCCGCTCCTCCCCGGCGGCTCCCCGCAGCCGCAGCGTCGCCTCGGCGGAGGAGATTACCCGGTCGCTTAGGTTGTATAGCAGCAGCCCGGCCGCCGGTATCTCCTCCGTCGGCAGCTCTGTCCGGAATATCTCCGCGGGACAGGTCAGATCGATCGTCACTTCTTCTCCCTCCCGGCCTTCCCGGCCGCTGTCAACCCTTTCCTGATCGTTTGCCGGGCTTCATCGGATGAATGATTTCGGCCGCTGATAAATCCTTTCGGGATGAATAACCCTGTGGATGAATCATCCCACGCAGGATGAATATTATTCGGTCACAACCATCAGATAGAGGCTCGTCATCATGGCCCCTTCGTATCCCATCTTCATCTGGATTTCCCGCCCGTCGCTCATCAGGGTGGCGTAGGTCAGGCTCATCCCGTCGTCCCCGGCGTAGTCCGCCATGCCGTAGGGCGCCTTTCCCGCCTCGCCGTACAGCAGCTCCGTCACGCCGTCGGTCTCGTTCTCCCCGTGGCGGAAGCGGTTCATGTCTTCGTACAGGGCGTCCCCCAGCCGCACGGCCCGGGGCCCTTCCAGATCCTCTCCCGTAATGTCGAAGCTCAGCAGCTGCGGGTGGCTTCCGTCCGCCTCGCAGGTGTATACCGCCTCGTATCCGTCCCCGGCGACGCGGATCGCCCAGGAGTTTTCATCCCATGCCTCCGGCCCGAAGATGTCCGGGTTTCCGGGCAGCTCTTCCGGCAGTCCGCCGTCCAGGTTGAAAGCCCCGAAGTGCAGATCCTCCGGCCCGAAGGCGGTCAGATCCGTCCCCGTGGCGGAGGTGGGAACCCGGCGGTATCCGCCCTCGCCGATCAGGCTGCGGATCTCCTGATATAGCTCGTTCCTCAGGCTCGCGTCCGCCAGCCCGGCGGCGCCCAGCCCGGTGGCCTGAATCTCGCTCACCATGCCGCTCTGCAGGTGGTAGGTCAGCCGGGCCAGCCGGTACTGCTCCCCTTCCTTCTCCGCGGATCCGTAGATGATCTGGCGCAGCCGCTGTCCGTCCCGCACGATCATGCCGTAGCGGAAGCTGCCCTCCCCGTCGTCGGCCAGATACAGAATCGCGGCGTTCCGGGTGCCGTTCATCTCCGGGTTTCCGTTCGGATATTGGGCCAGCACTTCCTCCGTGCTGCTGTCGATGCCGGTTCCCCGCATCAGGAGGTCCCTGCCGGCCTGAATGGAAAAAGCCTGAATCTCCGTCTCCGCGGTCATCTCCGTCCGGTCGCAGTAAAGGCTCGCGAACTCGTACCGCATCAGGATGCCGTCCTCGTATCGGGCGTCCTCTCCGGCGGGATCGTTCAGGGGAGCGGCGCCCAGCGCCAGGGTTTTCAGCTGTTCCGCCAGCGCGGCGATCTCGGCAGAGCCCGGCGCGCCGCTCAGATCGACGGGCGGAGCGGGGGTCGCGGCGGGTGTCGCGGCGTCGCTCGCCAGGGCGAAGCCCCCCAGGCTCAGCGTCAGCATGACGGCCAGCAGGATTCCCATGATTCTTTTCATGACAGCGGTTCTCCCTTCGATCCCTTCCGGTTCCGGCCCGGATTGAAATTTCCCCATAATCCTGTCAATTATATCACATCTCTTCGCCCCGTGACAATCGTTTCCCCGCCGCGCCGTCCGCTGCGTCATTTTCTCCGCACCATCCGCCCTGCGCTGTTCGGGATTCCCTCCTACTATATCTGGGGGATACCCGCCCCTCGTTTCTTCTGGTATAATGACCCGGAAGAGAGAAAACAGAAGAATAACCGATAAACCGAAAAAACATAATGCAATCGCGAAATGATCGGACGGGGAGGATCTTCCATGAAAAAAACGAAACGTTCGCCGGCATTCTTCCAGCGGACGGTCCTTCGAAAGTCGCTGCGGGCGACATTGCGAACATCGCTGCGGACGGCGTTGCTGCTGGCGCTGCAGGCAGTGTTCCTGGGCGTGCTCCTGGCCGGCTCCGCCGTTGCGGATGAATGCCTCTGCAAGGTGGGGGCGGTGACCCTGGAGGAGTGCCGGGCGGAGGGTGGCTATCCTCCGACGGAATCCTCCCCGGGCCGGGAGCCGGATCTTTTCTGCCCGTATTGCGGGGATCTGGTTCGCGCCGGGGCGGAAATTCCGCCGCTGGCTTCCAGCTGGAATGAGGAGGAACCCATTCTGCCTCCCGAACCTGAACCCGAGCCGGAACCAGAACCCGAACCTGAGCCCGAACCGGAGCCGGAGCCTGAACCCGCGCCGCCCCCGCGGGATCCCGATCCCGCCCCCTCATCCGGCGGTTCTTCCGGCGGCTCCTCATCCTCCGGCTCCTCCTCTGGTTCTTCCGGCCGGTCGGCCTCGGAATCCCCGGTGCTCCCGCCCTCTGCGTCGGAACCGGCGTACTCCTCCGGTTCCTCGTCCTCCGGTGGCTCCTCTTCCTCTTCCGGCTCCTCTTCCGGCCGTTCTTCCTCCGGCTCTTCGTCCTCTTCCGGCCGGTCGGCCTCGGAATCCCCGGTGCTCCCGCCCTCCGCGTCGGAACCGGAATCTTCCTCCGGCACCTCCGGCCGTCCCTGGTCCTCTTCCGGCTCCTCCGGCTGGTCCTCCTCGGAATCCCCGGTGCTTCCGCCCTCCGTTTCGGAGCCGTCGGACAGCGGCCTCTCCCTCCCGCCCGTTCCCGCCTGGACGGAGACGAATCAGGAGGAATACGCCCCGGTGGTCACCTATGAGGCGGAGCTTCCGCCCCCCGCCCCGGCGATCCGGCCTTCCGATCCGGAGCCTTCGGCGAATCCCTCCGGCTCCTCCCGCTCCTCTTCCTCCGGTTCCGCGGGCCGCTCCGGCAGCTTGTCCGCCCTTTTCCCGTATCGCCGCTTTCTCCTGGCGCCGCAAAATCTGGTCTTTCCCCGGGCGGGGCTCCTTCGCTGGTCCTCCCGTCAGCAGCCGGATAAAGGGGGCCTTTTCGGCTCCTTCTTCACCCGGGATCCCTGATCCGAATCCGGCAGTTGACCCGCTATTCCATAATCAGCCCGCCGCCTGCCGTCCTGCGATCGTCCGCTGTCCCTCTGTTTCCCCAAATTCGTCCTGTCATCTGCCGCCGCCCACTGCTCCACCATTCCCGCGCCGCAATGAGCCCAATGAGCCCAATGAACAGGTACAATGAACGCCATCTGACGCCTCTGGCGAATTATTACAAATTAGTTGACAAATATTACCTCACTTGTTATAATTAATCTGTTCGGCTGTGTGGGGTGTTCCCCCGCTGCTGTTGTCGATAGAGTTTTCCCAATTGCTCCGCGATTCATTCGCGATCTGTTTTCGGGCGCCGCCTGGCGGTGAACCGCATAGTTTTCCACGGACAGGGGGTTTTCTGCCCTTTTCCGCGGAAGAGATGGTATCCCGGGATTTCCTCCTTCGGAGCAGCGTACAGCCGTGCGAAGCGTAGCTTTTCGCACGGTTTTTTGCCGTTCACGGAGCATTGGCCTCCGTTTCAGTGGATGTTGGACCCGGTGAAGAAAAAAACGGAAGAGAGAAAGGGAGGGGAGCCATGAATGCGATTGTAGTGATTTTGATCGCTCTGGCGACCGCGGCCGTCGGCGGTCTGGTGGGATACACCTGGCGGAAGAACTACACGGAAAAGAAAATCGAGCGGACCGAGGAATATGCCAAGCGCCTTTATGACGATGCGGTGCATAAGGCGGAGGAATATAAGAAGGAAAAGGTGCTGGAGGCCAAGGAGGAAATCCTGAAGGCGAAGGCGGAAAACGACCGGGAGCGGGCGGAGAACGAGCGGGAAATGCGCGAGCGCCGCAATGAGGTGCAGAAGAACGAGCGCCGCCTGATTCAGCGGGAGGAAACCCTGGATAAAAAGGCGAACAATCTGGAGTCCCGGGAGGAGAACCTGAATAACCGGGCCCAGGAGCTGGCTCGCCAGAGCGAGGAGCTGGAGAAGTACCGTCAGGAAATCGATGCCCTGAAGGAAAAGCAGCTCCAGGAGCTGGAGCGGGTGGCCGCCCTCTCGAAGGAGGAAGCGAAGCAGATCGTCATCGACCGGGTGCAGAAGGAAGCCTTCCATGATGCCGCCGCCATGGTCCGGGATATGGAGACCCAGGCGAAGGAAGAGGGCGAAAAGAAGGCCCGGAATATTATCGCCATGGCCATCCAGAAGTGCGCCGCCGATCATGTGGCGGAGACCACGGTCAGCGTCATCAACCTGCCCAATGATGATATGAAGGGCCGCATTATCGGCCGCGAGGGCCGGAATATCCGGGCGCTGGAAACGGCGACCGGCGTGGATCTGATTATTGATGATACGCCGGAGGCGGTCATCGTTTCCGCCTTCGATCCCGTCCGCCGCGAGGTGGCCCGGGTGGCGGTGGAAAAGCTGATCATGGATGGGCGTATTCATCCCGCCCGCATTGAGGAGATGGTGGAAAAGGCCCGGAAGGAAGTGGATAATCAGATCCGCGAAGCCGGGGAAAACGCGATCTTCGAAACCAATCAGCATGGTATTCATCATGAGCTGGTCAAGCTCCTGGGCCGCCTGAAGTATCGGACCAGCTATGGCCAGAATGTGCTGAAGCATTCGATCGAGGTCAGCCATCTGGCGGGCCTGATGGCGGCGGAGCTGGGCGCGGATGTCCAGCTGTGCAAGCGGGCCGGCCTGCTCCATGATATCGGCAAGGCCGTGGATCATGAGAGCGAGGGCACCCATGTCACCCTGGGCGCCGAGCTGGCCCGGAAGTATCATGAGAATCCCGAAGTGGTCCATTGCATCATGGCCCATCATAATGATGTGGATCCCCAGACGGTCGAGGCGGTCCTGATTCAGGCCGCGGATGCGATTTCCGCCGCCCGTCCCGGCGCCCGCCGCGAAAGCCTGGAAAATTATATCAAGCGGCTCGAAAAGCTGGAGGAGATCGCGAACTCCTTCGATGGTGTGGATAAGTGCTATGCGATCCAGTCCGGCCGCGAGGTGCGGATCATGGTCAAGCCCGAGGATGTCAATGATGACGGCATCAAGGTCATGGCCCGGGAGATCGCCAAGCGGATCGAGGAGCAGATGGAGTATCCCGGCCAGATCCGGGTCAATGTCATCCGCGAAACCCGCAGCACCGAATACGCCAAATAATTACCCCGCGGATAAAGAAGAGCCCCGGCCGTCGGCCGGGGCTCTTCCGTACTTCGCGCAATCGTCTTTTTTCAGAATTCGCAGTTCATGGGCGTCCGGGCGTAGGGAATCACGTCCCGGATGTTTTCGACGCCGGTCAGATAGATCAGCAGCCGCTCGAATCCCATGCCGAATCCCGCGTGGGTGCATCCGCCGAATTTCCGCAGGTTCACGTACCAGTACATCTCCTCCTTGGAGATGCCCAGCTCGTCCATCCGTTCCGTCAGCTTCTCCATCCGGTCCTCGCGCTGGCTGCCGCCCATCAGCTCCCCGGCGCCGGGCACCAGCAGGTCCACGGCGCTGACGGTCTTCCCGTCGTCGTTCTGATACATGTAGAAGGCCTTGATTTCCTTCGGCCAGTCGTATACGAATACAGGACTGTGGAAATATTCTTCCGTCAGGTATTTCTCGTGCTCCTTGGCGGTGTCCCCGCCGTACTGGGGCTCAAATTTGAATTCCGTGCCGTTCTCCATCGCCTTCCGCAGAATGGTGATGGCCTCCTCGTGGGTGATCCGGGCGCATTGGCTGGTCAGCAGCGCCTTCAGCTTGTCGGTCAGCCCGCCGCCGCTGAATTTGTCCAGGAAGGCCAGCTCGTCCGGGCATTTCTCCAGCACGGTCCCCACGATCGCCTTCAGGAAGTCCTCCTCGATGTCCATCAGCTGGTTCAGATCGCAGAAGGCGATCTCCGGCTCGATCATCCAGAATTCCGCCGCGTGGGTCTTGGTGTTGCTGTTCTCCGCCCGGAAGGTGGGCCCGAAGGTGTAGATGCGGGAAAAAGCCATGGCGAAGGTCTCGCCCTCCAGCTGGCCGGTCACGGCCAGGCTCGTGTTCTTCCCGAAGAAGTCCTCCTGCCCGGCCGCCCGCTCCTCGGGCGTCAGGGTGGTCACGGTAAAGGTGTTGCCCGCGCCCTCCGCGTCGTTCCCGGTGATCAGGGGCGTGTGTACGTATACGTATCCCCGGTCCTGGAAGTAGGTGTGTATGGCCATCGCCGCCACGCTCCGCACCCGGAATACGGCCTGGAAGAGCCGTGTCCGAGGCCGCAGATACGCGATCTCCCGCAGATATTCGAGGCTGTGCTTCTTCGGCTGCAGCGGATAGTCCTCGGGGCAGTCGCCCTCGAGCACGATGGCGGAGGCCTGAATCTCCGGCGTCTCCGGATCCTTGTAGCTGGGCACCACCGTCCCCGTCACCTGCACGGCGGCGCCCACGTGCAGCGCCTGAATCTTCTCGAAGTCGGCGATGTTCTGGTCGTATACCACCTGCGGGTTCTTGAAGCACATCCCGTCAAAGAAGTCGATGAACCCCATGTTCTTCTGTTTCCGGTGGTTCCGGATCCATCCCCGCAGGGTCACTTCGGTCCCCTGCAGCGAGGCCAGCTGTTCCTTCAGTTCCCGGGTGGTGAGTGTTTTCATGAAAACGGTCCTCCAGTTCGTTTGGAATGCTTCGCGCCAATTCTACCACAATCGGCCGGGAAACACAAACATAACGCGAACGCGCATTCGGCGGGAAACACAAACATAACGCAAACGCGCAATCGGCGCGCATTCGGCGGGGAAACACAAATGATGGACGATCATTGGGAAATCCCTTATATTGACGATAATTGGTAAAACCCTTATAATATAGGATAGGGTGCGCATGGATAGCAGGGAGGCACGTCCTGCGCACGCTTATTTTATCTGTGGATCCCAGAATCATAGGATCACAGAATCGGACAGGAATCAGACAATTCATAATAATCAGATAAGGATGGAAATTCGAAACATGACAGATGAGGGCTTGAAAATGGATCGGAAAGGGACGCGGGTTCTGATCGTTGTTTTTGCGCTGGTTTGTGTGCTCGGCCTTGTGACGAGTGTTTCCATGAATCTGGTCAATCGCTCCCTCTGGCTGGATGAGGCGAGCCTGTCCGTTTCTTTCCTGGATCGCTCCCTGGCCAATCTGTGGGATGGCCCCTTCGAGGGCAATCAGACGGCGCCCCTCGGCTGGCTGTATGTCACGAAGCTGATCACGGTGATTTTCGGCACGTCGGAGTTTGCGCTCCGCCTGGGCTCGGTGCTGTTTTATCTGCTGACGATTGGGGCCGTCTGGCTGGCCGCGAGGAAAATCTTTGAGGTTCCCCCGGTTCTGGCGGCGGCCGCCGCGGCGCTTTTTGCCAATATCACCTATGTCCTGGAATATTCGAATGAGTTTAAGCCGTATATCGCCGAGGGCTTCTTTGTCCTGCTGGTGCTTCTCGCCTTCCATGCGTATCGGAAGGGGAAAATAAAGGCCTGGCTCCTGGCGCTGATCTGGGCGGTCCTGATCTGGTTTTCGAATCCGGTCTGCTTCCTGGAGGGCGGCTGCCTGCTGGTGGAGGGGATTCGTCTTCTCCGGGCGAAGAACCGGAAAGGGCTGCTGGCCCTGGTGGGGGTCGGGGCTGCGATCCTGGCCAGTTTTGCCGTGTATTATTTCTTCTGGCTGAAGCCGGTGGCCACCCGGGACGGAATGCAGAGTTACTGGAATGATTATGCGTTTCCGCTGATCCCGACGTCGAAAACGGCGCTGGTGAATCTGGCGAAGTCGGTTTACCGGATGTTCCGCGGCTTCGGGCTGGATATGTGGGTCATGCTTCCCCTCACGGTCCTGGCGGCGGTCTATGTCCTGGTGAAGCGGAAGGCCTGGGGCCTGTATATTCTGGCGGGCTTGTTTGTGGCCCTGGTGGCGTCCTGGCTGCATTTCTTCCCGGTCATGGACAGGCTGTGGCTGTTTCTGATCCCGCTGGATATCGTCTTTTGCTTCGGCGCGCTGGCGGATTTCTGCGCCTCGCTCCTGCGGAAAGGGCAGCGCCTGCCCGCGGTCCTGCTCGGTCTGGTTCTGCCGGTGGTTCTGGTCGTTGCGGCCTGGGGCATTCCCACCTATCTGGGCCATCCGGAGCGGGTTTACCGCCCCGGCGAGGAGGTCAATTCGGAGATCGCCTATGTCCGGGATCATATTCAGCCCGGGGATCAGGTTTATGTCTTCCGTTCCAGTGTCAATACCTATCAGTATCGCATGGGGAAGGAAAACCGGAGTCTCGGAGGGATGCCGGATAATGTGATCCTGGGCGATGTGCATTTTGCTGAGCATGGGGAGTGTGACCGGGAGATCAGCCGCCTGCTGGAGGCGGACCGGCTCTGGATCATCAGCTCCCATGTCGCGGAGAACCCGGAAAGGCTCTCCCTCCTGATGGAGGCGCTGCAGCGGAACGGCCATCTGGAGCTTGCGGCTTATCCGTATGAATCCCCCCTCTGGTATTATTGCCGTAATCGGGAGGAGGGCCATCTGCGCTTCTCCCTCACGGTGGAAGGGTCGGATGCGGGCGCCTGTTCCGTCCGGATCCGGAATGAGGGCCCGGCCTGGCTGAATCATGATTATGAAACGGTCCGCCTTCTGGATCGGACGTCCGGTACCCGGGTGGATCTTCCCCGGAAGAAGATCGCCCCGGGGGAGGAAGTGGTGGTAACGATCAAGGTCGATGCGGCCGCGGCCGATTTTGATCTGGTGAATGATGAGGGATCTGTTGGGGTGAAAGGAGCTTCGGTGAATGAATAAGGATTCTTTTGTGTTGTCTGTGGTGATTCCCTGCTATAATGAAAAAAACAGCATCCATGCGATTATTGATAAGGTGCGCAGCGCCCCGGTGAAGAATATGGAGATCATCGTCGTGGATGATAAGAGTACGGACGGTACGTCGGAAATCCTGGACCGGGATATCGCGCCGCTGGTCAGCAAAGTGATTCATCATCAGGTGAATCAGGGCAAGGGCGGTGCCCTCCGCACGGGCTTTCAGCATGCCACCGGGGATGTGGTCATTATTCAGGATGCGGATCTGGAGTATGATCCGAATGAGTATCCCCGGGTGGTGCTGCCCGTCGTCTCCGGTGAGTGCGATGTCTGTTATGGTTCCCGCTTCCTGAATCAGGCGGCGAAGGGATATAAGGCGAATCAGCTGGCCAATAAGGCGCTGACGAAGCTGTCCAATGGCTTTACCCATCTGCGCCTCACGGATATGGAAACCTGCTATAAGTGCTTCCGCCGGGATATTATTCAGTCTGTGGATATTCAGGAAAAGCGCTTCGGCTTCGAGCCGGAGATTACGGCGAAAATTGCGCGTATGCCGGGGGTCCGGGTGAAGGAAGTGCCGATTTCCTATTATCCCCGCACGAATGAGGAGGGGAAAAAGATCGGCTATAAGGATGGGGTTCGGGCGATTGTCTGTATCTGGAAATATCGCAAGGGCTGACACAGAGGGAGGCGCGTTGCCATGAATGACCGGAAACCCATTGAGCTTTTTGTCCCGGGGCGTCTCTGCCTCTTTGGCGAGCATTCGGACTGGGCCGGTATGTACCGTACGGTGAATTCGTCGATTGAAAAAGGCCGTGCCATTGTCTGCGGCACGGAGCAGGGGATTTATGCCCGGGCGGAGCGTGCGGACCGGTTTATCATGTGCGGCGAGGAAGAAATTTCGGAGGATGAACACTGGGAGTGTGAAATGGATTCCGCCCGTCTGCTGGAAACGGCGCAGCAGGGCGGCTATTTTTCCTATGTGGCGGGTGTCGCGTCTTATATTAATGATAATTACAGCGTCGGCGGGGTGAAGATTACGCTCCTTCGCCGGGATCTGCCGCTGAAGAGCGGCCTTTCCTCCTCGGCGGCGATCTGTGTGCTCGTGGCCCGGGCCTTTAATCAGCTCTATCATCTGCGGATGAATATTAAGGGCGAAATGCAGGCGGCCTTCCGGGGGGAGCAGCGTACGCCTTCCCGCTGCGGGCGGCTGGATCAGGCCTGTGCCTATGGCGTCAAGCCGGTCCTCATGGAGTTCGATGGAATGGAAATCGATTCCCATGAGCTCCGGGTGGGAACCACCTTTCATTGGGTGATCGCGAATCTGATGGCCTCCAAGGATACCATTCGGATCCTGGGGGATCTGAATAAGGCCTTTCCCTTTGCGGAAAATGAAGCGGAGCGCCGGGTGCAGGAAGCCTTCGGCGCGGATAACCAGGCCATTGTCCGCCGGGCGGAAATCTGCCTGCGGGAAGGGGATCCGGAAGGCCTGGGCCGCCTGATGGATGAGGCGCAGCGGAATTTTGACCGTAAGGTGATGCCCGCCTGCGAGGAGCTGAAGGCGCCGGTCCTGCATTCCGTCCTTTCGGATCCGGCCATCCGGCCCTGGATCTGGGGCGCGAAGGGCATTGGCTCCCAGGGGGATGGTTCGGTCCAGTTTCTGGCCCGGAGCGCCGGTGATGCCGCCGCGCTTCAGGCGTATCTCCTGAATCAGAGGGGCATGCCCTCCTTTACGCTGACCGTGAAGCCGGGCCAGACGGTGAGAAAGGCGGTCATTCCCCTGGCCGGTTTCGGTACCCGGGTCTTTCCGGCGACCAAATGTGTGCGAAAATGCTTTATGCCCCTCCTGGATACGGATGGCATCCTGAAGCCCGCCCTGATGATCATGATGGAGCGCCTGCTGGAGGCGGGCATTCAGGATATCGCCCTGATTATCGGGGAGGATGAGCAGCCGGAGTTTGATCGTTTCTTCCAGCCGCTTCCCGAGGCGCATCGGGAAAAGCTCCCCCCGGATAAGCTGAAGTGTGAGGAAAAGATCCTCGAGCTCCGTCGTCATGTAACGTATATTTATCAGTCGGAGCGCCGGGGCTTTGGCCACGCGGTGTGGCTGGCCCGCCGGTTTTCGGAGGGCGATCCGGTGCTGCTCCTCCTGGGCGATTTTGTTTATCGGTCCAATACCGGCGTCAGCTGCTGCCGCCAGGTCATTGATGCGTATAAGGAGTGCGGCCGTCCCCTCGTCAGCATCGCGGAAATTCCCCTGGACCAGGTCGTGCATTATGGCATTCTCCATGGCGTCTGGGATGAGAATGAAACCATGATGAAGGCGGACGTGATGGTGGAAAAGCCGACCGATGATTATGCCCGGGAATATCTGGGGGTGGAAAATGCCCGGGGCGAGCGCAAGTATTATGCCACCTTCGGCCAGTATGTGCTCACGCCGGAGGTTTTCGAGGAGCTGGAAAAGGAAATCCGTTCCGGTAAGCCGGCCCATGGCGGAGAATTCGGGCTCACGGAAGCGCTCCAGAAGGTCTGCGAGCAGCAGGGCTTAATTGGATTCGCCCCGGATGGCCGTTCCTTTGATATCGGTCTTCCGGAGGCGTATCGGACAACGATGTGGGAATATTGTAAGTAGAAAATATTCTTGTATGGCAGATCAGGGCCGCGCCGCGGCCTTTTCCGCCTTTGCCAGCTGCAGGTCGTGCTCCGCCATGATCCGGCAGAGCTCCTCGCAGCTGGTTTTCAGGGGATTCCACCCCAGCTGGGTCTGGGCCTTGGTGGGGTCCCCCAGCAGGTTAACCACGTCCGTCGGCCGGTACCATTTGGGGTTGACGCATACCACCATTTTGCCGGTCTTTTTGTCGTATCCCTTTTCGTCGGCTCCCTCGCCCCGCCATTCGATGTCGATCCCGTCATGGGCGAAGGCCAGGGTCGTGAATTCGCGTACGCTGTGCTGCACCCCGGTGGCGATCACGAAGTCATCCGGCTCCTCCTGCTGCAGGATCAGCCACATGCATTCGACGTAGTCCTTCGCGTATCCCCAGTCCCGCAGGCTGTCCAGGTTCCCCAGCTCCAGGTGGTCCTGCAGCCCCATGGCGATGCGCCCTGCCGCTCGGGTGATTTTCCGGGTCACGAAGGTTTCGCCTCGCCGCTCGGATTCGTGGTTGAACAGGATCCCATTGCAGGCGAACTGCCCGTAGGCTTCCCGGTATTGCTTCACGATCCAGAATCCGTATTGCTTCGCCACCGCGTAGGGGGAGTAGGGGTGAAAGGGCGTGTTCTCGTTCTGTGGCACTTCCTCCACCTTGCCGTATAGCTCGGAGGTGGAAGCCTGATAAATCCGGCAGCTCCGGTCCAGCCCGGCGTTGTGCACCGCCTCCAGCAGCCGCAGCACCCCCAGGGCGTCGACGTCCCCGGTGTATTCCGCCGCGTCGAAGGATACGTGCACGTGGCTCTGCGCGGCCAGGTTGTAGATCTCGTCCGGCCGTACGCTCAGCACGATTTTGGCGATGCTGGAGCTGTCGCTCAGATCCCCCTCGTGCAGGTGCAGCTTTTCCAGGATCGGCTGGATGCGCTGGGTGTTCGGCAGGGAGCTGCGGCGGATGATGCCGTGCACCTCGTATCCCTTCTCCAGCAGGAATTCGGCCAGAAAGGATCCGTCCTGTCCCGTAATGCCGGTGATCAGTGCTTTCTTCATGCCCTTCTCCTTTGTTTTACAGTAGCTCGGTCCGGTTCACCGCCCGCAGGATTTCCACCACGCGCTTGATGTCCCCCGCGCTTTCCTTGGAGCATACCAGCAGCGCGTCCGGTGTGTCCACGATGATGATGTCCTCCAGGCCGACCATGGCGATGGTCTTCCTGTCCCCCTGAACGATGCACCGGGTGGAGTTCACGGTCACCACGTCGCCCTTGATCACGTTGCCCATGTCGTTGGTGGGGTTGATGCGCCCCACCGCCAGCCAGGATCCCACGTCGTCCCATCCGAAGGACGCGGGCAGCACGTATACGTTTTTGCTCCGCTCCATGATCCCGTAGTCCACGGAGATGGATTTCATCCGGATGAACCGGCTTTCGAGAATTTCCTGCTCCGCCGGGGTGCCGATGGCTGCCTCGATGGCCACCAGTTCCTCGTAGTTTTCCGGCAGGTATTCCTGCATCTCCCGCAGAATGGCGGAGGTTTTCCATATGAACATTCCGCTGTTCCATAGGTATTCCCCGCCGGCCAGGTACCGCTTGGCGGTCTCCAGATCCGGCTTTTCCGCGAAGTGCTTCACCCGGAAGGCGCCGTGCCCGCCGGGCAGGCTCTCCGTGTCGAACTGGATGTATCCGTATCCGGTGTTGGGGGAGGAGGGCGGAATCCCCAGGGTCACCAGGGCGTCCGTTTCCTCGGCCGCGGCGATGGCGTTCCGCAGCACGCTGTGGTACAGCAGGGGCTGCAGCACGATGTGGTCCGAGGGCAGCACCACCATCATGGCGTCCCCGTATTTTTTCCGCATGGCCACCGCGCCCCATCCGATGCAGGGGGCGGTGTTCTTCGCCTCCGGTTCGCAGAGGATGTTCTCCTCCGGAATCTGGGGCAGCTGTTTGCGTACCAGCTCCCGGTAGTCCCGGTTGGTGGCGATGAATATGTCCTCCGGGTTCACCATGGGCAGAATCCGGTCCACGGTGCTCTGGATCATGGTCCGGTCGGAGTTGGTCAGCGTCAGAAACTGCTTCGGAAACCGCTTCCGGCTTTTCGGCCAGAATCGCTCGCCCCGTCCCCCGGCCATGATTAGCGCGGCTGTCTTCATGCCTGTCCGCCCTTTCTGCTCTTTCCTTCGTATCGGATCCGCATCCAGGTCAGCCGGAAAAGGCTCTTGATGTATCCGATGATGAAGGGAATCGTCCGCCTTTTGGATTCGCCGTACCGCCGCAGCTCGAAGGTGATGGGAACCTCGCCGATCTTCAGATCCGGCTTGTTCAGCCGCAGCTTCAGCAGCACCTCCTGCAGCACGTCGTAGTTCTTGTTCTCCAGCTCCACCCGCTTCAGCTGCTGCGTGTTGTACAGCCGGAAGTCGGTGGAAATGTCGTGGGCCTGAATCCCCAGGGCGATCCGGAACACGGTGTTCAGGATCTTGCTCATCACGATGTGGCTCTTCAGGTCGTGGTTCTTTCCCCCGGGCACGTATCGCGATCCGATCACGATGTCGCAGTTCTCGCCCGTGTATTTCTGATAGATGGCGGGAATGTATTCCGGCCGGTGGGATCCGTCCCCGTCCAGCAGCATGGTCAGATCCCGGTGGGATTCGGCGATCGCGGTCTTGAAGGCGTCCGCGAATCCCGTCCCCCGTTGGTTGACGTATCGGGCGTTCAGCTTCCGGCATACCTCTTCCGTGTTGTCCAGCGGTTCCTTCGTGTCGATCACGACGATCTCGTAGTCCGCGCCGATTTTGCCCATCTGCTCATGGATTTCCGGCAGCAGCACCGCCAGGTTTTCCGCCTCTTTGTAGGCCAGCAGGGATACCGTTACGCTTTTCATGTCTCTTTGTCCGCCTCTCAAAACAGCTTCCGCAGTTCCTCCGCCACGTATGCCTGCTGCTCCCGGGTCAGGCCCAGTCCGCTGGGAATGTAGAATCCGTGGGTGCTGATGTAGTTCGCGTTGGGATACAGGCTGTCCTCCAGGCTCTCCTTCGGGCAGCATCCCTCCTTCAGCAGGGCGGGCTGTTTATGCATGGGGTAGAAGAAGTGCCGGGTCCCGATCCCCTTCTCCCCCAGTTTTTTCATGATCTCGTCCGCGTTCCGGTCGGGATCCTTCAGCACGATCCCGAATACCCAGTAGATGTTCTCCGCGTATTCCGTCCGCGGAAGGGGCAGCTGAATCCCGTCGATCCCCTGCAGCGCTTCCTGGTAGTAGGCGCCGATCTCCCGCTTCCGCTTCACGGTGGTCCCGATCTGCTCCAGCTGGGCCAGCCCCACGGCGGCCTGCATGTTGGTCATGCGAAAGTTGCTGCCGAATTCGGAGTGAATGTAGCGCCGCTCCGGGTCGAAGAAAAGGTTCCGGGCGCCCCGGGCCCGGTCGCGGACGGCCTCGTCGCTGGTCATGATCATGCCGCCTTCCCCGCTGGTGATGTGCTTGTTGGGAAAGAAGCTGAAAATGCTCGCGTCGCCCATCCCGCCGCAGGGCTCCCCGCGGTAGGTCAGCCCATGGGCTTCCGCCGCGTCCTCGATGATTTTCAGGTTGTGCTTCCGGGCCAGCTCCCGGATGGGGTCCATGTCCGTCGGCAGGCCGTAGATGTGAACCACCATGATCGCCCGGGTCTTGTCGGTGATCTTTGCCTCGACCTGGCTCACGTCCATGTTCCATGTGTCCGCCGTGCAGTCGACCGGCACGGGAATCAGCCCGGCCTTGACGATGGCCTGAACGCAGCTGATGATGGTGAAGTCGGGCAGGATCACCTCTCCGCCCTTTTCCAGGTTCAGGGCCAGCACGGCCGCCTCCAGGGCGGCGGTCCCGTTGCATACGGCGATGCCGTATTTCTGCCCCGTCAGCTCCGCCATGCCCTGCTCAAATTTCTCGATATAGGCCCCGGCGGAGGAGATCCATCCGGTGTCGATGCAGTCCATCAGGTATTTCTTCTCGTTCCCCTGAAATACGGGGGTATTGACTGGTACGTTCATGTGTTTTCTTCCCTTCTTTAAAACCGGGTCTTGTCCGCGGGGCCGGGATAGGGCCCCTGCTTGATCTCGACCATCTCCGTGTCCTCGATCATTTTGAATCCGTGCCCGCCGGAAAACAGCGTCACGATATCCCCGGCCTTCATCCGGAAGCTGTGGATAATCTCCCGGTTTTCGTATAGGTCGACCTGCATGATGCCCTTGCGCATCACCAGCGTCTCGCAGGTATAGTCGATCGTCCGCGGGTTGGGGTTGTGGTAGTGGCGCTGAATCTCGTGCCCCGCCGGGTGCCCCATAAAGGCGACCTGCTGCGGGTCTTCGTCCCGGGTGAAAAACTCGATCCCCGTTACGGAGTGCTCCGCGGGGATGACCAGGGCCATCACGTTGCCCTTGCTGTCGCGGTAGGTGTTCGTCATATCCGGACTCCTTTTCGGATCAGTGTTCTTTCGCGCGGCCGTCTGCCGCCCGCGGGCCGGTCCTGTCTCGTGGAATCATATCCTGCAAACGGATTGTGCCTGAAACCGCCCAATCCTTAGCATATCACAAAGTATAGGAAAAATACAACCTCAGGGCTGGGTCTCGATGGTCCATTTCTCCCGGTTGAGTACCTCGTCCCCCTCCAGGGTCAGAGAAATGGGATCGGTAAAGGTGTTCCCGGTGTTCTTTTCCGCGTGCCAGTCCGCCTGCAGTATGTGGTGAATCGGATCCTTCTTTGCCTCGTTGCTCATGTTGACGTCCAGGAAGGGGTTCCGGGGCTCCTTCACGATGCCGTCGAAGGCCAGGAAGGGGGTGTCCGCGTTGGTCATGAAGGTGTTGTCGGTCCGGATTTCCCCGCTGTCCCCGAAGTCCTTGACCATCAGCAGCGGGTTGTAGATCATGGCGTCGGTCCATTCGTCCGGATCGTTTCTCCGCAGCTCCATGTCGAAGAATCCCAGGCTGAATCCGTGGTCCGATACGATGATGATCCGCGTGTTGTCGTATACCCCGTTCTCCCGCAGATAGTCCATCCACACCCCCAGTTGCAGGAAGGCGGTCATGTCGGATGTGTAGTGCTCCTCCTGGTTGTCGTTGGTGATGCGGATCGTCCGCCCGTCCCATGCGGTCTTGACCCGGTGCTCCTCGTTGTAGGTGGATTCCGGATCGCGGATTTCCGGGTCGTATGCGGGCCCCTGCACGGAGATGACGTCGTGCATCGTGTCGTTGGTGAACATGAGGAAGGTGTTCTGCCCCTCGTCCGTGATCCGGGTCATGTAGCTCATGTTTTTCAGTGCCAGATAGGCGTTCACGAAGCTGCCGCGCAGCCCGTTCAGCCCCTTCGCGCCGATGTGGTTCTCCACGTCCGTCTCGTTGTATTTTCCGCTGTCGTACAGCAGGGTCTGCAGCGCGACGGGGGCGCTCCGGGTCAGGCTGTAGCAGAACAGGTTCCGCTGCCGGATCCGGTCCTCCCGCTCATGGATGGCGTCCCCGTATTCGAGGAAGGAGTGCCCGGTGTTGTAGGTGTGGATCTCCGGATATTCGTCGTAGATCTCCAGCGAGGGGATCCAGGTATAGTTGGCATAGGGCGGATCGCATACCGTCACGTTGTATTTCTCGTTCAGAAAGTTGAGGGGCATGATTTTCAGCGCCTCGTTGTGCTTCGTGACCAGCGGCGTGTCCGTCCGGGCCTCAATCTTCTCCGGTAGATATTCGTATCCGCCGAAGAGCGCCGGGGCTCCGACCAGGGTGTGCGCGCCGTAGGACAGGGTGTTGGGGTACCAGGTGAAGCCCTCGAACTGCTTTTTGAGCTCCGGCTTCTCCTCGAATAGGAAGGGCACGAAGGAGCCGATCCCCCGGTCCATCATGATCACGACCACGTTCTTTCCGCTTTTGTCCAGGGCGAAGCTGGGCTTTTCCCGGGAGTTCCGCAGCGAGGCAACCTGGATGTTCTGATATTCGCTGTGAATATTCACCATGTTGATCCCGGAAAGCACGCACAGGGCGATCATCCCGGCGGCCATCACGGCGTTCAGAATCTTCCGGTTCTTTCGGAAAAGGAAGATCATCGCCCCGGCGATCAGGATCAGCGCGCCGGTGTTCAGCAGCAGCCCCTTGCCCCGGATCTGGATGGGCAGGTCGTATTTCAGCAGGGAGGACAGGTTCCCGTATTCCTTCCCGAAGAACATGAAGGTGATGGTGCACCCCAGGGCGGCGATGGCGAAAATCAGGCTGACCCGGGCCCGCTTTTCCCGGGCGGTCAGGTACCGGAATACGCCCCCCCATACGCAGAAGGTCCCGAATCCCATTGCCCCGGACCACAGCAGATAGCGGATGGGGTTCGCCGGATGGGAAGAGTCGATGAATTCCGCCACGGAGGCTTTCACTACGGCGGAGGGAATCAGCAGTCCGGTCAGCACGGAAAGCAGGATCGCGCTGCACCAGAATAGGCCCTTTTCCTCCCGGATGTTCCGGGCGGCAGCCGGCCGGGGGCGAAGCCGGCCTTCCTTTTCCTTTTTGCCGATGAGAATTTCGCGGATCAGGGGAATCTGCAGCGCCAGGGCGGCGGCTACGGCCGCCGCCTGCCGCGCGAAGCCGTTCAGGGGCCGCACCGCGGTGAAGAAAATGCCGAGGATGATCCCCGCCAGGGAGAAGAAAACCCACAGCACCATCCGGGGCTTCTTCAGCCGCGCGGCGCAGTTCTTGACCAGGGAGAACAGGTTGTTCAGCGTCCAGTAGAACACGAGCCCCGCCGGCGAGTTGTACAGAAGCACCAGGAAGAGTAGCGCCATGCCGTACAGCTGGATTTTGCTCCGGATCGGCATCCCCTTGGTGTAGATGGCGCCGGATACGATGTTGATCCCGGTCATCAGGATGGGCAGCAGGTTGATGCTCATCCCGGCGATCTTCAGCATGCCGTCCGGGGCGCCGAGGTCGGCGATGGGCCCGAAGGAAACCCCCTGCAGAATCTGCAGCCCGCTCAGAAAGTTGTAGGCCGCGATGAAAAAGGGAATCTCCAGCAGCAGGGATATGCTGCCCTTCAGCGCGTGCCAGGGCTTGTAGTGGTTCTGGCGGTAGTAGGTCTGCTGCATCATTACCCGCTCGTCGCCCTTGAATACCTTCCGGATGTGGGCCAGGCCGGGGGCCATCTTTTCGGACTGCCGCCGCTCCTCGTCCTGCACGGCGTCCGCCCGCCGGTATAGCGGCAGCACCAGCAGGTTGACCACCAGGCTCAGCACGATGATGGTCAGCCCGGGGTTCTGCAGGATTGCCAGCGCCAGGCAGAATATGGTGTCGAACAGCAGGTGCAGGGGACCGATGATCATCTGGTAAAGAAAGTCGAAGAAGCTCATTTTTCTCCCTCCCCGCTGTTTTTCTTGTTAGAATGCAGGCGGTCCCGGGTGCGGATCAGATAGTCTGCGATGGCCTCCACGGACTTTCCGGGGTTGGCCCAGGCCTGCTGCCGGGCCAGCTCCCGCCCGGCCTTCAGCTCCGGCGCCTGCAGGGCGTCCTCGATCACCCGGCCGATCTCCCCGATCTTCTCCTCCGTCAGCGGCACGCCGATCTTCGGCAGAATCTCGAAGTTCCACATCTCCTCCTTCAGCCACCAGGCGTCGTATACCCCCTTGTCGAAGGATACGTCCGCGTAGATCACCGGCCGGTCGAATACCAGCGCGAAGTCGAATACCACGCCGGAATAGTCGGAAATCAGCACATCCGACCGGCGCAGCGCCTCGAAGTTGTCGTTGTCAAAGTTCCATTCGATCTGTTCCCCGTCCGGATAGGCCGCCCGCAGCCGGTCGATCATCTCTTTTTCGGATGTCATGGATTGGGGATGGGGCCGGATGATGATGGTATTTCCGGTCCGGATCAGGCTCTCGATCATGCGCTCGCCGTATCGGTTAAAGATGCTGTTGCTTCCCCAGGAGGGCGCCAGCAGGATCGTCCGCTTCCCGTCCTCGCGCGGGCAGCTTCCCGCCTTCGCCAGCTTTTCGGCCAGGTCGTCCAGCTGGGGCAGCCCCACGAGCACGGCCTCCTTCTCGGGCAGTCCCCGCAGCTTTTCCAGCGCCCGTATTTCCCGGATCTGGAATTCCCCGTTGACCAGCACGGCGTCGTAGTAATCGGTCCCGAACATCCGGTATCCGGTAATGTCGTTGGCGGCGTGCATCACATGCGCGTACCATTTCACGTCCCGGGACCGCTTCCATTGGTATACGTCGAGCCCCGGCGTGCTGGAAAGCACCACGTCCGCCCGCAGAAAGTTCATCCGGGCGAAGGCCTTGTTCCCCTCTCCGGCGAATTCGGTCTTGACGTATTGATATCTTTCCCCCAGCAGGGGATCGTCCGCCGAGGCGGTCAGATACAGCGCCGCCTGCTGCCGTTTTTCCATTTCGTCGCATAGCGGCTTGAAGATGGCCTGATAGCGTTTGCTGTCGGTGAAAAACACGATGGGCTCCCGGGCCTTTTCGCCTTTTTGCTGTTTTCCGCCGCTGGCCATGAACCGGATTTTCACCAGCACGTTCCGAAAGGCGTAGATCAGTACCCCCAGGATGCTGATCAGGATGGTGAAGAGCATGCTCCCCGTACCGGGATCGATGTACAAACGCATGGAAAAAATCTCCTTGTCAGTTAGCTGATGTCAGCGGATTTCGTCTGTCCGGCCAAAAGGAAATAAACCTGTCGGCTGTCCAGGCGTCGATATGGATTATATTCTGGATCATAGAAGCTTGTCAATCGAACCCTGTCAATCATTTCCATGGCTCTGTTTTTTTTCCGGGTTCTGTGGTATGCTGAAGGGCAGAAAGCAGGTTGATCTCGGAGGGAGGAGTTGCTGTGGGTCAGATCACGGTGGAGCGGGATGTGGATGGAATCCGCGGCCTGTGTGTTATTACGCCGGCCGTGCATGGGGACAGCCGGGGTTATTTTATGGAAACCTATCATCAGCGGGATATGGAGGAGGCCGGGCTGAACCTCACCTTTGTCCAGCATAATCAGTCGGGCAGCGTCAAGGGCGTCCTTCGCGGCCTGCATTATCAGAAGCGCTTTCCCCAGTCGAAGCTGGTCCGGGTCATCCGCGGTGCGGTTTATGATGTGGCGGTGGATCTGCGCCGGGACAGCCCCACCTTCGGCCGGCATCACGGTGAGCTCCTTTCGGAGGAAAACCGCCGCCAGTTCCTGATCCCCCGGGGCTTTGCCCATGGCTTCCTCGTGCTCAGCGACCGGGCGGAGTTCTGTTATCTCTGCGATGATTTTTATCATCCGAATGATGAGGCCGGCCTGGCCTGGAATGATCCGGCCCTGGGCATCGCCTGGCCGGGGCTGGAGGGCGATTATCATGGCTCCCCCTCCGCGGAGGGCTACCGGGTGGAGGGCGTTCCCCTGATTCTCTCGGAAAAGGATCAGCATTGGCCGCCGCTGCGGGAGGCCCCGGTGTTTGATCTCCCCTGACCGGGTGCGGGATCCGGATCGTCTGAATTCTGAATTTTTGTGTATTGGGAGATTGTCATGCAAATTCAGTTCCTCGATTTTCAGCCCCATGGGGATGACCGGGGCCAGCTGATTGCCCTGGAGGAAGGAAAGGAAATCCCCTTTCCGATCCGCCGGGTTTATTATGTGTATGCCACCACGCCGGAGGCGGTGCGGGGCCGGCATGCCCATCGTTCCCTGCGCCAGGTGCTGGTCTGCGTCCATGGCTCCTGCCGGGTTCGGTTGGATGACGGCCGGGAGCGGTGTGAAGTCCTGCTGGATTCACCCCGGCGGGGGCTGGAGATCGATGGTCTCCTCTGGCGGGAAATCGATCATTTCTCCCCGGATGCCGTCCTGATGGTCTTGGCTTCGGAACTCTATGATGAAAGCGATTATATCCGGGATTATCAGGCCTTCCGCGCCCTCGCGGAGGAAGCTTGGAAAGAAAAAGAGTTGGGAGAAAAAGAATTCGGAGAGGAGGAGCGCCCGTGACGGTTCCCTTTGTTTCCTTTCGGCCTCTGGAGCGGGAGTTGGACGCGGATCTGCGAGCGGCCTTTGACCGGGTGTACCGCCGCTCCTGGTATATCGGCGGTGAGGAGGACGCGGCCTTTGAGCGGGCCTTTGCCGCCTTCTGCGGCGTCCGCTGCTGCGTGGGGGTCGGTAACGGCCTCGACGCCCTCATGCTGATCCTGAAGGCCCTGGGCATCGGTCCGGGCGATGAGGTGATCGTCCCCTCGAATACGTATATCGCCACCGCCCTGGCGGTCACCTATGCCGGCGCCCGGCCGGTGCTGGTGGAGCCGGTCCCGGATACCTTTAATCTGGATCCGGACAGGATCGAGGCGGCCCTTTCCCCCCGTACGAAGGCCCTCCTCCCGGTGCATCTTTATGGCCAGGCCTGCGATATGGATGCGGTCATGGCCGTGGCGGACCGCCATGGCCTCCCGGTGGTGGAGGATTGTGCCCAGGCCCACGGCGCCTCCTGGCGGGGAAAGCGGGTGGGCTCCTTCGGGGTCGCCGCCGGCTTTTCCTTTTATCCGGGTAAGAATCTCGGGGCCCTGGGGGATGCCGGCGCCGTGGTTACGGATGATCCGGCCCTGGCGGAAAAGGTTCGGGCCTTGGGCAATTATGGCTCGCTGGAGAAGTATCATCATTTATATAAGGGGCATAATTCCCGCCTGGATGAGCTCCAGGCGGCCTTCCTCCTGGCGAAGCTGCCCCTTCTGCCCCGGATCGGCGCCGATCGCCGCGCCGCCGCGGATCGTTATCTGCGGGAAATCCGCCATCCGGAGGTGCGCCTCCCGGTCGTCCGGCCGGAGGCGGAGCCGGTGTGGCATATCTTTGCCGTTCGCTGCGCCCGCAGGCAGGCGCTGGAGCGCCATCTGGCCTCCTGCGGCATTCAGACCGGCCGCCATTATCCGGTCCCGATCCATCGCCAGCCCTGCTATGGGGATCTGAATCTGCCGGAGGGGTCCCTCCCGATCGCGGAGGAAATCAGCCGCACGGAGCTTTCCCTGCCCATGTATTATGGCATGACCCCGGAGGAAATCGGGGCGGTGGTGGCCGCGGTGAACAGCTTCCCGGCGGAGGGGGCCTTATGAGGCTGCGTCCGCTGGAGCTCCGGGATGCCGGGGCGATGCTCTCCTGGATGCATGATCCGGAGGTCACGTCTCTCCTTTCCGCGAATTTTGCGGCGAAAACCCTGGAGGACTGCCGGGCCTTTATCGCCTCGGCCGCGCGGCCCGGTCCCGCGCTGCACTGGGCGATCGCGGATGATGGGGATGAATATATGGGCACGGTCAGCCTCAAGGCGGTGGATCCGGCCCGGGGCACGGCGGAGTTCGCCATTGCCACCCGGCGGGAGGCCTGGGGTCGGGGCTTCGCGGCCTTCGCGATCCGGGAAACGCTGCGCTTTGCCTTCCGGGATCTGGGGCTCTCGGTGGTTTATTGGTATGTGAACCGGGAAAATGCCCGGGCCGTTCGTTTTTATCAAAAACAGGGGTTTGCGCCGCTGCCGGCTCCCCCCTCCGTCGCCCCTCCCGCCCTCGCGCGGGATGCCCGGATGGTGTGGTTCCTGGCGTCCGCCCCCGTCGGGGAGGATGCGCATGCCTGAGATCAGTGTGGTGGTCCCGGTCTATCGGGGGGAGCGGACGCTGGAGCGGTGCGTGGAAAGCATCCTCGCCCAGACCTTTGCGGATTTTGAGCTGATCCTCGTGGAGGATGGCTCCCCGGATGCCAGCGGCCGGCTCTGTGATGCCCTCGCCGCCCGGGATTCGCGGATCCGCGTCCTGCATCAGCCGAACCGGGGCGCGGCGGCGGCCCGTCAGGCCGGGCTTCTCGCGGCCACCGGCGAATCGGTCATCTTTCCGGATTGCGATGACTGGCTGGATCCGGATATGCTGGCCCTCCTGCGCCGGGGAATGGCGGATACGGGGGCGGATGTTGTCGCCGTCGGCTTCTGGAAGGAGGAGGAGGGCAAGCCCCCGCTCCCCTGCGCCAATGCGATCCCTCCCGGGGTGGTGGATCTGCGGGACAGGCGCTCCCCCGAAGCCGCCGCTTTTGCGCGCCGGGCGCTCTATACCGGCTCCTTTTATACGCCGGGCATCGTTCCCGCCCTCTGGTGTAAGCTGATCCGGCGCTCTCTCCTCCTGTCCCTGCCGTCTCTGCCCCCGGATCTGCGCATGGGGGATGACGCGGCGGTAACCTATCCGGCCTTGGCCCGGGCGTCCCGGGTGGCGGTGCTGACGAATGCCTTTCCCTATCATTACCGGGTGTCTCCCGCCTCCCTTTCGAATGCCTGGGATCCGGATTATCTGCCCCGGGCGGAATCCCTCTTCCGCGCGTTGCGGGAGGGGCTGGCCCCCTGTCCGCCCATGGCGGAATCCCTGACCTATTATGCGCTCTTCATCCTGCAGCAGGGGATCGATCGTTTTCTTTTTTTTAATCGCCGGGCTCCCCGGGAGGAAAAAAGGAAGATGATTCTCCGGTTTGTTCGTGCGCTGGAGCCCCTTTTCCCCACTTCCCGGGATGGCAGTTCTCCTCCCTCCCTGGAATCTCGCTTCGACTGGTCCGGCTTTTCCGCGGAGGATCAGGCCCTGCTCCGGCCTTTTTGTCGTCGGGATACGGACGCGGTGATTTCGCTCCTTGCGAAACGCCGTTTTTCTGCTAAAATAAGGTCGGTGCTGCGCCCCAAATAAGGGGCGCTCCGGCGCCGGAGAGGGCGGGATCAGTCATGTCGGTGTTTAACCGGGCCTCTCGTACGAAAAATGCCATGAAGACCTCCGTGGCCGGGGTGGCTGTTAATCTCTGCAAGATTTTGCTGGGTTTCGGTTACCGCAGCCTGTTTTTGATGATCCTTTCGGAAACCTATCTGGGTATTAACGGCCTCTTTACCAGTATTCTGCAGGTGCTCTCCCTGGCGGAGCTGGGCATTTCCACGGCGATCGTCTATCGGTTTTATGATCCGATCAACCGGGAGGATGTGCAGTATGTCGGTATGCTGATGAATTTCTTCCGCCGGGTTTACGGGGTCATCGCCGGGGTGATTCTGGCCCTGGGGCTGGCCGTCATGCCCTTTATTCATCTCCTGATCCGGAACGCCTCGGAGGTCCCGCCGGATGTCAATCTCTATGTCGTTTATCTCCTCTTCCTCCTGAATACCCTCTCCACCTATCTCTTTACCTATAAGCTCACCCTCCTCACGGCGGACCAGCGGAATTACTGGTTCTCCCTGGCGGATCTGGCGGCTACCCTCGCGCGCTATGTGTCCCAGATCGTCGTCCTCCTCCTGACCCGTAATTTTACGCTCACCCTGGGCGTGGGCATCGGCCTGGTCCTTCTGGTGAATTATGCCTTCTCCCGCTGGGTCACCGCGCAGTATCGCCCGGTGTTCCGGGTGCGGGAAATGCTCCCGAAGGAGGAGCGCGGCCGGATTTACCGGGATACCCGCGCGGTCATGTATCATAAGGTGGGCGCCACGGTTCTCGTCTCCACGGATAACGCGGTCCTGACCCGCATGGTTTCCCTCGCCGCCACCGGCATTTATTCGAATTATGCCATGATCCTGCAGTATATCCAGATTCTGATCGGCCAGTTCCTGGGCAATTTTACCCCCAGCGTCGGTAACGCGAGGCAGAATATGACCCGGGAGGCGTATTATGCCCTCTTCCGGAAGATGGTGTTTCTGGGGCTCTGGGTGGCGTCGGTGGTCACGGTCTGCTGTTATGCGGCCATCGATGATCTGATCGCCGTCTGGCTGGGGCCGAAGTATATGTTTCAGGGGTGGACCACCCCGGTCCTTTGTCTCCAGCTGTTTATGACGGTTTCCCGCTCTGTGAACGGAGCCTTTATCACCGCGGACGGTCTTTTTGTCAAGGACCGGATCCGCCCCCTGATTGAGTCCGCCCTGAATCTGGGTATTTCGATCGTGCTCACCCGCTGGCTGGGTATCACCGGCGTCTTTCTGGGCACGGTGATCTCCACGGGGCTCACGGCCCAGTGGCGGGAACCCCTGCTGATGTATCGTTTTGCCTTTCGCCGCCGGGTACGGGAATACTGGTTCCGCTATGGCGCCTTTGCCGCGCTGACCCTGGCCCTGTCCGCTGGGGTGGGGTTCCTGAAGTCCCGCCTGGCCTGGACCCCCGGCTGGGCCCTGCTCCTGGCGGAAACGGCGGCCGCCTTTCTGCTGGTGAACGGCGTCCTGATCCTGCTCTTCCGCCGGGCGGAGGAATATCAATATCTGAAACAGCTGGCCGGCCGGGGGCTCGCCCGGCTGCGCCGGTCGGGAGGAGGAATCCCGCGTTGAATCCGTCTGCTGTCTATGATGTCCTGATCGTCGGCGCCGGGCTGTATGGCGCCGTCATGGCGAACCGGGCGAAGGCCGCCGGCCTGAAGCCCCTCGTGCTGGAGCGCCGGGATCATATCGCCGGCAATGTGTATACGGAAAAGGTGGAGGGCATCCATGTCCATCGCTATGGCGCCCATATCTTCCATACCAATGATCCGGCGGTCTGGGAATTTGCGAATCGCTTCGCCGTCTTTAATCGCTTCACCAATTCCCCGGTGGCCAATTATCATGGCGAGCTCTATTCCCTTCCTTTTAATATGTATACCTTCAATAAGATGTGGGGGGTCGTCACGCCGGAGGAAGCCCGGGCGAAGATTGAGGAGCAGCGCCGTCAGGCGGGCATTGCCGAGCCCCGGAATCTGGAGGAGCAGGCGGTCTCCCTCGTCGGGCGCGATTTGTTTGAAAAGCTGGTCAAAGGCTATACGGAAAAGCAGTGGGGCCGTCCCTGCCGGGATCTTCCCGCCTTTATTATCCGACGCCTCCCCGTCCGCTTCACCTTTGATAATAATTATTTCAATGCCCTTTATCAGGGCATCCCTGTCGGGGGTTATACGCGGTGGGTTTCCCGCATGCTGGAAGGGGTGGAGGTCCGCCTGGGTCAGGATTATCTGGCGGATAGGCAGGCCTGGAATGCGCTGGCGAAGCGGGTCGTCTATACCGGCCCCGTGGATGCTTATTTTGATTTCCGCTTCGGTCCCCTGGCTTATCGTTCCGTCCGCTTTGAAACGGAAGTCCTGCCCCAGCCGAATTTCCAGGGCAACGCCGCCGTCAATTATACGGACCGGGAAACGCCCTGGACCCGGATTATTGAGCATAAGTGGTTCCAGTTCGGCCTGGATGATGAGGGTCGCGAGCTCCCGAAGACGGTGATCAGCCGGGAGTATTCCAGCGAATGGCGCCCCGGGGATGAGCCCTATTATCCCGTCAATGATGAGCCGAATTCCGCTCTGTACCGGCGCTATCGCGATCTGGCGGACCGGGAGTCCGGGGTCGTTTTCGGCGGCCGCCTCGGGGAATATAAGTATTATGATATGGATCAGGTCATCGCCGCGGCCCTTCGCCGGGCGGAGGAACTTTTCGGATAATTTTGTAATAATTTTGTAAAAAATTTTTCCAAACCTGTTTACAAATTTGGATGCGGATGATAAAATCATCTCATCACACCTGGAAAGGGGATGCGATGGAGAATGAAGCGTATTGGTAGCTTGCTGCTGTTGGTAGTCCTGTTGATGAGTCTGGTGGTGGCGGAGGCGTTTGCGACCACCTATCCGACCGATGGGGAAACCCGGGTGAAGACGACTCTGCGCAAGGATCCGAAGCCGAAGGGAAAGAAAGTGGCGGATCTGAAGGCCGGTTATGAGCTGGTGGAAGGCGTGCTGGAGCCGGTCATCGGTGAGGATGGTCAGGTCTGGTATAAGATCATTACACCCAAGGAAAAGGAAGGCTATATCGTCGGTACGGATCTGGCCGTCGTGGATAATGACCGGGATGAGGATGCCCGGAACGCGGTGGTGCATGATATCCTTCTTCTGGACTTTAAGGCGACCTGTACGGATTATCAGGGCCTGGGAAAGAAGTATACCCGGAGCTTTGAAATCAACGGCAAACCCCTGACCGGCCGTCATCCGCAGACGGAAATCGGCGCCGATGCGGAGTTCACGATTTATACCAAGATGACCAATACCGGTAAGAGCAAGGCCACCGGTGAGGCCCGCAGCCTCTTCACCCCCACGATTGAGGATATCTATAATGGTTTCGCGGTGCAGCAGAAGGTCACCTGTGTCGCCGGCGATAAGGAAGTGGAATGGACCGTCACCTATACCTTCCTGCCCCGCGGCATAGAAAAGGCTCCGGTCACCTATACCGTGGATAATGTGGAAAGCTTTGAAACCGGCGTCTCCGCCGCGAATAACACGGTCATCGCCGGCTCCAATGCCCAGACGGAAGCCCAGAAGGCGCTGGAAAAGATTCATTGGGATTGCCCCAATGGGCATAAGGAAAATCTGGGCACCTGGCTGTTCTGCCCCTTCTGCGGCGCGCCGAAGCCCGAAACGGCCCAGTAATCAGAGATCGGATATGCAGGGAGCGTTGCTCCCGCGAAAAGAGACCGGTTTTTCCCCGGTCTCTTTTTTTGCGAGTTTTCCCGTTTCGGGTTTGCCATTCTCAGGAAAAGTTATTTCCTTAACTGCTTTTTTTTGAAATAATTTCTTTACAAATCCTTCAAAAACTGTTAGAATGACCTTGATTACCTCGAAGGGGGATTATTTCATTATGAAGAAATTGATCAGCCTTGTGTTAGCGGCTTGCCTGCTGCTGACCCTGTCCCTGTCCTCTGCGCTCGCGACGGGGGTGGATGAAAACGCCGGCACGACGGTCACGGCGGATGGTTCCGTGATCAGCGCGAATCCCACGGCGGATGGGTCCGCGAACGGAACCGCCGCGGCTCCCGCCGGCCCGGTCACCAACGCGGACGGATCTGTTTCGAACCCGGATGGATCCCTGACCTTTCCGGGGGCGGATTCCCAGCAGGCCGGTACCGCGGCGGATGGCGCCGCGGCGGTCAATACCGGGGTGGGGATCACCACGGTGACCACCAGTAACGGGAGCGATTCCGCCACCGTGACCACCGATGCCGGAACCGTGGCCGCCGGAACGACCGATTCCGGTACCACGGCCACAGGCACCACGGATGCCGGGACCACGGCCGCCGGAACGACCGATGCCGGAACCACAGCTGCCGGTACCACAGCCGCTGGAACCACAGCCACTGGAACCACGACTTCCGCCACCACGACCACCGGAACTGCTGCCACGAGCACCGGTACCGCCAATTCCGGCACCGCGGGTCCGATCGAGGGTGCGGTCTCCGGTTCCGCGGCGGCGTCATCCGGCCTCACGCATTATCCGGCGTCGGGCAAAACCCGTCAGAAAAACGTCATCATGCGGAAGGAAGCCGACAGCAAGTCGAAGAAAGTCGTCACCTTCAGCAAGAAGGGCCAGGAGCTGACCGTCACCGGCGAGGAAACCGTGGATGGCGTGCTCTGGTACGCGGTCACCTCTCCCAAGGGGAAGGAAGGCTATGTCCAGGGTATCTATGTCAGCGTGGAGGAATCCGACCGGATTAACGCGGTCAGGAAGAGCGGCGCGCCGAAGAAGATGGAAGTGACCATCGAGGCCTCCTGCGCCGATTATCAGGGCCTGGGCAAAACCTGGACCAAACAGTATGAAGTCAATGGCGTCGAGCTGGCCGAAAAGGGCGGCGTTGTCGAGATGGCCGAGGGCGTCGAGTTCAGCTATCTGACCTGCCTGGTCAATAAGAACGCCAATGGCATCAGCAAGGAAGCCTATGCCCCCACCGCCGGCGATCTGACCACCGGTTTCACCCGGACCCAGAATATGATCGCCGTCAGCAAAAAGGGCAAGCAGATCCAGTGGAGCATCACCTTCACCTTCATGCCGGAAGGAACGGCCGCGGCGGCGAAGGCAGCGGCCAGGGCGGAAGCGGCCCAGACCGGTTCGAACGGAACGGGCACGACGACCGTGAAGAAGGCGACCAATACCTCTTCGAAAAAGACGACCAAGTCTACGCGCAGAGAGGTGGTCACCTATCAGCTGGATGCCGCGTCGGATAAGCCCACCCAGGCCGTTGCCCGGGAAATCGATCACTATGAAGACCGGGAGATGGAAGTCACCGAGCGCGTCCAGACCGGCACCAAGACCTACTACGCTTATGAAACCGATGAAAAGGGTAAGAGCGTGATGGTCGAAAAGACCAAGCCGGTCTATACGACCCAGACCGTCCGGAAGGTGGTTTCCGTCCCGGTGTATAAGGATGAGCTGCCCCCCGGCTACACCAGCTCCTCTTCCTCTTCCGCTTCTGCGACTGCAGCGACGGCAGCCACAACCAACACGACCGCCGGCACCACCGCGACGACCGCCGGTACGACCACCACGACAACGACCGCCGGCACCACCGCGGCTGCCGTTCCGGAAGCCGATGATCTGGAAGAAGAAACCGTGACCGAAACCGTCACGGAGACAGTGGAGACCGTCCCCGCCGCGACGACCACGACGACTACGACAGAAACCGCCCCCGCCGCGGCGACCCAGACGACCGAAACCGTCCCCGCCGCGACGACCACGACCGAAACCGTCCCGGCCGCGACAACCACGGCCGAAACCGTCCCGGCCGCGACGACTACGACCGAAACCGTCCCCACCGCCACGACTACCACGACCGCCGAAACTGCCCCGGCCGCAACCGCGACCGCCGCCGCGGGCGCCGTGAAGACGAAGGATCAGCTGACCGCGGAATACAGCCTGATGTTCTTCGGTCCGGTGAACAATGATACCACCGGCAACCTGCGGGTCGCGCAGTATTTTGCCGCCGCGGCGCAGGAGCAGTTCGCCCGGGATTACTACTATGCTTATTTCACCAATGATAACGAGATTCACGCCCTGATCAGCCCGATGACCCAGACCACGGCGAAGATCTCCGTTTTCGGCGGCAGCAAGCTGCTCGTCGTGATCTATTCCTACGTCAATGGTGAGGAAAGCAACGCCGCCGTCCTCTTCACCGGCAATATGGTCGGCGCGTATCAGATCGACCTGGCCACCGGTGAAATCGTCAACATGACGCCGGCCGGCTGACCGGAACCCCGCTGAAAGCGATTCAAAAAGACCGCGGAAAGGAAATGCTCCCTCCGCGGTCTTGTTTTTATCTCATCCGGTCCGCCTGGGCCAGGCGGTCCGCTTCCTTCAGGAAGGCCGCCAGCGCCTGGCGGTTCTCTTCCGTGGCCTCGTTCATCCGGACCGGGAAGCCGCGCCGGCGGTAGAACCGCCATACCACGATGGGGTGGCGCAGCCCCTGTTTCCACACGGGCTCCTTTTCTTCTTTCTCATACCGGTACCGTCGGGCGGCCCGGACATAGGGATCCCCCGGGTGCTCCGCCCGCAGCTGCTCGTAGGCCGCGCGGTATTCTCCGGCCAGGATTCGCTTCCACCGCTCGTTTCCGCCGGAGGAATTCCCCTCCGCGCATTCGTACCAGACCACCTTGCCGGGGAAATAGTGTACGGGGATGCCGTCCCCGATCGCCAGCAGCGTGGAGGGCGTATCCTCCGCGTACCGGGCCAGGGGCAGGATTTTTTCGGTATACCGGATCGCCGTCTCCCTCCGGCGCAGATACGCCGCCCCGAGAATATAATCCAGGAAGAAAAAGGCCGCCTTCTGGGCGCCGGGCCGCGGATCGTTGTAAAGCTCCGGCCGGCAGGGGGCCAGGGGCCGGTCCGGCGGGAGCACCGGGGTTCCGTCCGGCCGGCGGAAATAGAACACCGCGTTCCCGAAGCAGATCTCCGCCCCTCGCGCCTCGGCGAAAGCGGTCATCCGGGCCAGCACGGTATCGTTGTAGAAGAAATCCCCCGGGGAGATGGCATAGACATACTTTCCCTTCGCTGCCCGCATCCCGCGCAGAAAATTCCGCACGGTCCCCTCGTTCCGCTCCGCGGAAAGGAAGACCGCCGACGGGAACCCCTCCCGCTCCAGAAAGGCCCGGGCCCGGGCCTGCAGGGTATCCTCCGATCCGTCGTCCGTTACCACCAGCTCGAAGGCGATATCCTTCTGGCGCAGGGCGGACAGCAGCGTCCCCGCCAGCTTCGCCCAGGCGGGGCGGTAGGTCAGCACCACGACGGAAACCAGCGGATCCTGCATCGGGCAGCGCTCCTTTCCCTTTTGCCCCGATTATACCATGGAATTTGAATATTCCAATAAAAAATGATATGATAGGCGGGAGGAAATCAGCCGGAGAAAAGGGGGGGCTGCCGCATGGGGTGAAGACGACGGTGATTATTCCGGTCTTCAACGGCGAAAAGACGCTCCCCGCCTGCCTGCAGAGCCTGGCGGCCCAGACGGACCGGGATTTCCGCGTCCTGATCATTGATGACGGCAGCACGGACGGATCCGCCCGCGTGATCCGCGGTTTTCAGGCGGCGCGTCCGGAGTTGGCGCTGGAGTGGATCCGGACGGAGAACCGGGGCGCCGCCGAGGCCCGGAACGCCGGGCTGGAGCGGGTGGATACGGAATATACCGCCTTTATGGATCAGGATGACCGGGTGGATCCGGGATACCTGGCGGCCTACCGCCGGGCCGCGGAGGAAACCGGCGCCGAGGCGGTCTGCGGCGGCTATCTGCGGGTGGCGCCGGATGGCGGAAGGGTTCTCCGCCGGGTTTGCCCCGGGCGGGAGCCCTGGGCGAAGTTCGTGGTCACCGCTCCCTGGGCCCATCTGTACCGGACGGCGCTGCTGAAGGATTACGGTATCCGCTTCCTGAAAACCGGCCTGGGGGAGGATATTTATTTCACCTTGATGGCCTATGCGCACGCCCGGAAGGCGGTCACGGTTCCGGATACAGGATACCGCTGGATCGATAATCCTTCCTCCCTTTCGAATAGCCGGCAGCGCCGGGTGCGTCAGGAGGCGGATCCCTTCCTGCTGATGAACCGGCTCTGGGAGGATCTGCCCACGGATGGGGCGGTGACGGAGGCGGAAAAGACCTATTTTCTGATCCGCTACGGGGTGTGGTATCTGCTTTTCACCCTGCGGAGGACGGAGAAAACCCGCTGGCAGGCGCAGTATGACCGGATGACCGCCTGGCTGCGGGAGCGGATCCCGGATTTCCCGCGGCACCGGATGATATCCCTCTTCGGCCCGAAGGGCGAACCGATGGGCATCCGCCTCAGCGTGTGGGGTTTCGCGGTGCTGTACCGGCTGGGGCTGGCCCGGCCGCTGCTGGGCGCGCTGGCCCGGGGAAGGAGCTGAAGCCATGCTCGATCGGATGCTGGACCGGCTGCTGTTCGGGAAGGAGGAAGCCGTTTCCCGGCGGGCGTACGGATGGAATCTGGTATCCAGCCTGCTTTTCAGCCTGCAGAGCGCGCTCTTTCTGCTGATCGTGACCCGGATCGGCGGCGCGGATACGGCCGGCGGCTTCGTGATTCTCTATACCGTGGCCCAGACGCTGAATGCGGTCGGCACCTGGAATCTGCGGGAATATCAGGTATCCGACCTGCGGGAGGTTTTCAGCTTTCCCGCCTATTATACCGCCCGGTGGATCACCTGCCTCCTGATGATGATCGCCGCCGCGGGCTACGGGATCCTGCGGGGCGTGGATTCGGAAGGGTTTTTCGTGCTCCTTTGCCTCACGGGGTACCGCTTGGTCGAGGATCTGGAGGATGTGTATCACGGGGCGGTGCAGCGGGCCGGCCGCTTCGACGCGGTGAGCCTGGCCATGAGCCTGCGGATCGGGGTCAGCAGCCTCTGCTTCTGCGCCGCCTATGCGGTGAGCCGGAGCCTGCGATGGGCCTCGGCGGCGCTGTTGATCAGCTGCCTGCTTTGCTGGCTCCTCCTGCGCCGGCCCCTGTGCCGGCGGTTTCCGGCGCTGCGGCCGGGGCTTTCCCTGGTCCCGGTGCCGAAGCTGCTCTGGCAGGGCTTTCCGATTTTCGCGGGGCTTTTCCTGTATTCGTATCTGATCAACGCGCCCCGCTACAGCCTGGATGCCCTGATGCCCCGGGAGGCCCAGACGGTTTTCGGCGTGCTGTTCATGCCCGTGTTTTCGATTAATCTGCTCTCCGCCTTCCTGTACCGGCCGAAGCTGGTCGCCCTCACGGAGGCCTGGAACCGGGGGGACGGGCCGGCCTTCCGCCGGGCTGTGGGGCTGCAGCTGATCCTGGTCGCCGGCATCACGGGGGCGATCGCCCTTTTCGGCGTCACGCTGGGCTGGCGGCTGCTGGAGTGGCTCTATGGGGTCAGCCTGGCGAAGTGGCGGGGCACCTTCGGTCTGCTGCTCGCCTTCGGCGGCGTAACGGCCGCGGCCTTTTATCTGAACACGCTGCTGACCGTCATGCGCCGGCAGGGGTTCATTCTGGCGGGCTACCTCCTGGCGTTGGGGGTGCACGCGGGGGCCACCGCGCCCCTGATCCGGGCGCGGGGCATCCACGGGGCGGCCCTGGCCTACGGGGCCATCATGGGCGCGCTGCTGATTTTCGACACCCTGGCGGTGGGAATCCGGATGAGAAAGAAGTTTGGTGGAGAGAAAGGGGGCGGCGATCATGAAAATCCTGGCCGTCATTCCGGCCTATAATGAGCAGGATAACCTGCTCCGCACCCTTTCGGATCTGCGGGAGCACTGCCCGGAGATCGATCCGCTGGTGGTGAATGACTGCTCCACGGACGGGACGCCGGAGCTGCTGCGGAAGTATGATATCCCCCATCTGGATCTCGCCTCCAACCTCGGCATCGGCGGCGCGGTGCAGGCGGGCTATCTCTATGCCCGGCTGCGGGGATATGATATCGCCGTCCAGTTCGACGGGGACGGCCAGCATGACGCGGCCTATCTGGAAAAGCTGCTGGCCCCGGTCATTGGCGGGGACGCGGATATCGCCATCGGTTCCCGCTTTGTTGAAAAAGAGGGCTTCCAGAGCTCCGGCGCCCGCCGGGCGGGCATCGGCTTCCTGAGCCGGCTGATCCGGCTGCTCTGCGGGCTGCGGGTGCGGGATGTGACCAGCGGTATGCGGGCGGTCAACCGGCGCTTTATCGCCGAATACGCCGGCCACTATCCCCAGGATTATCCCGAGCCGGAGGCCATTCTCTATGCCGGGCTGCGGGGCGGCCGCGTGGCGGAGGTGCCCGTGAAAATGCGGGAGCGGGAGCGGGGCAAAAGCTCCATTTCCCCGCTGGGCTCGGTTTATTATATGATCAAGGTTTCCCTGGCTCTGTTGATGGGCCGGATCAGCTGCGGCCGGGCGGAACGGCGCCGCGGCGGGGAAGGAGGACGGCCATGATTACCGGGCGGTTTCAGTTTTTCGCCATCGCGGCGGTGGCGCTCTTCTTCCTGCTGGTCTTCTTCCTCCTGAAAAAGAACCGGCTTTCCCTGCGCTACAGCCTGCTGTGGCTGCTGAGCGGGGTCATCATGCTGGTGCTGGCGTTGTTTCCCGGGCTGCTGGACCGGTTTGCCCGGCTCATCGGCATTTATTCCAGCGTCAACGCACTGTTCGCGGTCATCTTCTTCTGCGGCCTGATGCTGATGATCTCCTTCACGGTCATCGTCAGCCGGGAGAAGCAGGAGATCGTCCGGTCGATCCAGCGGACGGCGCTGCTGGAAAAACGGATTCAGGATCTGGAAAAGCGGATGCAGGATCTGGAAAAGCGCCCCGGGGAGGAACACGTATGATCTTTACGCCGGAAGACCATACCTTCGTCCTCTGCGCCTATGGGCAGAGCCCCTATCTGGAGGACTGCCTCCGCTCCCTGGCGGCGCAGCGGGTGCGCACCCGCTGCCTGATTGCGGCCGCGGCCCCGAGCCCCTTTCTGGAGCGGGCGGCGGCGCGTGCCGGCGTTCCCCTTCGGATCCGGAACGGGGAGCCGGGCATCGGCGCGGACTGGAATTTCGCCCTCTCCGTGGCGGAAACGCCCCTGGTCACCCTGGCGCATCAGGATGATCTGTATGATCCCGGCTACACGGAGGCGCTGCTGGCGGACCTGTCCGCCGCCCGGGATCCGATCCTCTGGTTCTGCGATTACGCCGAGCTGCGGAATGGTCAGCGGGTGGCGGATAACCGGAATCTGCGGATCAAGCGGATCCTGCTTTCCCCCCTGCGGCTTCGCCCCCTGTGGAACAGCCGCTTTGTCCGCCGCCGGATCCTGAGCCTGGGCAGCGCCATTTGCTGCCCGGCGGTCACCTATGTGCGGCCCCGGGTTGGGGAGAATCCTTTTTCCACGCAGATGAAGGTCGCCCTGGACTGGGATCAGTGGGAGCGGCAGAGCCGCCGGCGGGGCGCCTTTTGCTACCGGCCGGATGCGCTCATGCAGCATCGGGTGCATGAAGCCTCCGCGACCACGGCGATGATCGCGGATCACCGCCGGCGGGAGGAGGACGCGGCTATGTTCCGCCGCTTTTGGCCGGAGGGCATCGCCCGCTTTCTGGAGCGGCGCTATGCCCGCAGTGAGGATCAGAACCGTCTGGAGTAAGAGAAAGCCCCCCGTAACCATGGTGGGATTATATTCCTGCAAGGATAAATGAAGGAGAAACTGAATCATATGAAACGAAAGCCCTCCCCCTGCCCGGAGGCAAAGGCCTTCCTGTGGATCGCCCTGATCGGCGGGCTGATCATTCTGCTGCTGACCCCGCCCATGACCGCCCCGGATGAGCAGGCACACTTTACCACCGTCTGGCCCATTGCCCATGCCCAGCCCCTGGCCCGGCCGGATGAGGGCGGCCGGCTGTACCGGATGCTGCCGGTCGAGTGGATCAGCTATCTGGAGGAATATCCGGACCGGCTCCTGGGCGTGGATAATACCGAAAAGTTTACCTTCGAGGATTTCAAATACGGCCTCCTGCAGGCCCAGGTTTCCCTTCCGACGGAGCGGGTCTATGTGGCCGGGGTTTCCATGGGCTATCTGTTCTCCGCGGCGGGCATGAAGGCGGCCGCCTTCCTGGGCACCCGGGTCGGCGTTCCTTATCTGAACAGCGTTCTGGGCCAGCTCCTGGTCGGCCGCTTCTGTAATCTGCTGGTCTATGTAGCCCTGATTTACCTCGCCATACGGAAGCTTCCGCATTTCAGGCGCACCGCGCTCCTCCTGGGCTGTATGCCGATGAGCCTGTACCTCGGCTGCAGCCTGAATTATGACGCGGTTCTGATCCCGGTCATGCTCTTTTTCGTCAGCCTGATTCTTTCCCTCTGCCGGGATCCGGAAAAGCCCCTCACCACCGGGGAGATCCTGCAGGTCTGTTTCTGCGCCTTCCTGCTGACGGGCATCAAGTATGCCTATGCCCCCCTGCTGCTCCTGCTGCTGGCGGTCCCCCGGACCAAATACGGTTCTCCGTCGCGCTTCGCGAAGTGCGCGGCGGCGGTGGTTTTTGCCGGCCTCCTGGGCTTTGTCCCCTCCTGGCTCCAGAATTCCCTGGGCATCGTCATGACCCCCACCGCCAATATGGCCGCCACCGCGGCGGAGGAGCAGGCGGCCTACCTGAGAAACCATCCGGATGTTGTGCCTCAGTTGGTGGGAAATACCATCGCGGCCCGGGGCAGCTCCTGGCTGCTCAGCTTCTGGGGGGTGCTGGGCTGGCTGGATGTGCATATCCCCACATACCTGGTGATCCCCGGCCTGGTGATCCTCTTCCTCAGCGCGGTCCAGGAGGGCTGTACCTTTGAGCTCTGGCGGGGCCGGCGCTGGAAAAATCTCCTCCCCCTGCTGGGCGCCGGCGTAACCGTCGCCGGCATCGCGGTGGTCATGTATGTGGAGCATACCACTCTCTTCCATCCGGTGGGCAATCCGATTATTGAGGGCATTCAGGGGCGGTATTTTATTCCCCTCTTCCTGCCGGTGGTGCTGGGTCTGTCCAATGCTTGGCTGAAAAAGGTGCCGGCCCTCTCCGGCCCCGGCCTGGAAAAGGGAGCCCGGATCGCGGCGATTGTCTGGAGCGCCTGCTGCGCCGGCATCACGATCGCCGTCCTTCTCCTTCGTTACTGGCTCCCCACAATTTGACGCCCAGGGAGACAGGGGACGGTTTTCTGGGAGACTGGGGACGGCTCTCAGGGAGACTGGGGACGGTTTTCAGGGAGACAGGGGACGGTTTTCTGGGAGACTGGGGACGGCTCTCTGGGAGACTGGGGACGGTTTTCTGTCTCCATTTTAATGGAGACTGAGAACTGTCCCCTGTCTCCCTGTCTCTGAGAACTGTCCCCTGTCTCCCACGTCCTCTGTCTCCCTGTCTCTGAGACCTATCCCCTGTCTCCCCACGATTTGACGCCCTGCGGGGGATGTTGTATAATATATACTGTATGCCTGTGGGTTTATCCGCGGGATGGATCACATGATGGGAGGATCATGCATGGAAACCAGGCTTCGGGGGGGCGTAGAGGTTAACCTGAAGGATATGTTCTTTCATATCCTGTATCACTGGCGCAGCATCCTGATCATGCTGCTGGTCGGAACGTTTGCGTTCGGCTATTATCAGTATTATTCCATTGAGTCGGTGCATGCCAAAGGGGAGCTGACGGCGGCCGAGAAGCAGTATGAGACGGATCTGCAGGCCTATGATGCTTCCGTGGCCACCAGCCGTCAGGCCATCCGCAACTACCGGAATCTGCTGGAAAACCGCAGGGATTATCTGGATCATTCCCTGCTGCTGCAGCTGAACCCGGCCGAGGTTTTCCAGGCGACCCGGGTGTATCTGATCAAGCTGGCCGACAGCGTGAATGATAAGCTGCATGCCGGCATGAGCGGGGATCCGGCGGATTATCTGATCAATGTGTATAACGGCGCCTTTGATAATATCCTCTCCGATCAGGAGATGGAGGAGGTTTTCGGTACCGATAATCTGGCCTATGTCCGTGAAGTGGCAAAGGTGGAATGCAATGCCGATTTCAATACGGTCACGGTTACGATCCTCGCGCCGAGTGAGGAGGTCGCGAAGAAGCAGCTGGCCTATCTGGCCCGCTATGTGGAGAATCTGAAGGTGAAGGCGGATGCGGTCTATCATCATGATCTGGAGATCGTGCGGGACGGCGTCTTTACTGTTACCCGGATGGATCTGGGCCAGACCCGTACCAATGTGTCCGCGGATATTGAGTCCTATCAGAAGGCGCTGAACCGGAATCTGGAGAACGTGGCCAGCGGGGCTCCCGGCAAGCCCGGTACCGGCATCAAGAAGATGGCCTTCTTCGGCTTCCTGATTGCCCTGGCCTTCAGCCTGCTGCTTTTCGGCATTCAGTATGTGGCCGCCGGCCGCTTCCATGAGTGCCGGGATCTGACCGCCCGTTATCAGCTGCCGGTCTACGGCGAGCTGGTGCATTCCCGCGCCTGGAATCATCATCCGGGCAAGCTGGTGGACCGCCTGCTGGAAAACTGGGAGTTCCGGAAAAAGATGCGCAACCGGGATACGGTTTATGATACCCTGGCCGCCCTGATCCGGGACCGGATGGCGTCTGGGAATCTGCTGATTACCGGCACCCTGCCGACGGAGAAGATGAAGCCCCTGGCGGAAGCGCTGAAGTCCCGCCTGCCTGATGGGCCGGAAATCACGGTCCGCGGCAACCTGGCCAATGACAGCGAAACGCTGACCGAAGCCTCGAAGGCGGACGCGGTGATCGTGGTGGAGGAGATGCACGTGTCCCGGGTCAAGGATGTGGACCGGATCGCGGAGTTGCTCTCCATTGGCGATGCCAACGCGATTGGATTTATCACGATCTGAAGCGCGGTCGTCCCCGCGGTGGTCCTGCCGGGGGAGGAAAAAGCGCTGAACACAGGGAAAGCCGGCCTGCGAAGCGGAGAGGAATGCCGCTTGGCGGGCGGAGCTTTGCCTGAAGATCGGGGGAAAGGAGGCCGGAAGAAACCGGTGAGCACGAAGGGAAAAGGAAGAAAGCTGGAGCACTGGCAGATGATTTCGATCCTGCTGGCGGTCTATGATTTTCTTTCGATTTGCGCGGCGTATTTTCTGGCCCTCTGGCTCCGTTTTGACGGGGTCTTCAGCGAAATCCCCCGGGAGTTTCTGAATCCTTATCTTTCCTTTATTGTCCCCTTTGCCTTCGGCGCCCTGATCTGCTTTTACTTCCTCCGGATGTATAACAGCATGTGGCGCTTCGCCGGCTCGGCGGACTTTGTCCGGGTCTTCGGGGTTTCCTTCCTGGTTTCCCTGCTCCATGCGGCCTTGATCACGGTCTGCTGCGGCCGTATGCCGATTTCCTATTATATTCTCGGCGCCGGCTTCCAGTTCACCTTTCTGGCGATCCCCCGCTTCGGCTTCCGCATTGTCCAGCTCCTGCGCTCCCGTACGGAGGTGGCGCCCGGCGGCAAGCGGATTATGCTGATCGGCGCGGGTTCCGCGGGCCAGCTGATCCTGAAGGATATCAATCAGGCCCGGGAGATTCATGATTCCGTGGTCTGTATTATTGATGATAATCCGAATAAATGGCAGCGCTGGCTGGATGGGGTGCCGATCGTCGGCGGCCGGGAGGAAATCCTCCGGGCGGTGCAGGAATATCATGTGAATCAGATCTTCCTGGCCATCCCCAGCGCCACGGCGCAGCAGAAGCGGGATATCCTGGCGATCTGCAATGAAACGGACTGCGATGTCAAGCAGCTCCCCGGCATGTATCAGCTGGTCACCGGTGAGGTTACCGTCAGCGATATGAAGGATGTCTCCGTGGAGGATCTGCTGGGCCGGGAGCCGGTGAAGGCGGATCTCCAGGAGGTCTTTCAGCAGATTAACGGCAGGGTCGTCCTGGTCACCGGTGGCGGCGGATCCATCGGATCCGAGCTCTGCCGCCAGATCGCGGCCCACCGGCCGAAGCGCCTGGTCATCGTGGATATTTATGAGAATAATGCCTATGCCATCCAGCTGGAGCTGAAGGAAAAATATCCGGATCTCGCGCTGGATACCCTGATCGCTTCGGTCCGGGACAGCCGGCGCATGTTTCAGATCTTTGAAACGTACAGGCCCCAGATTGTCTATCATGCCGCGGCCCATAAGCATGTGCCCCTGATGGAGGACAGCCCCTGTGAATCCATCAAGAATAATGTCCTGGGCACCTATAAAACCGCCTATGCCGCCATGCTCCACGGCTGCGAGCGCTTCGTCCTGATTTCGACGGATAAGGCGGTCAATCCCACCAATGTCATGGGGGCCTCGAAGCGCCTGTGTGAGATGGTGGTCCAGTCCTTTGATGCCCGGATCAAGGCTGGCCGGGCGGCGGATATTCCGCAGCTCTTTACCCATGAGGCCGGCCGGCCGATGAAGGCGGAGGGCTTCGATTTTGCCTCGGTGCGCACGGAGTTTGTGGCGGTCCGCTTCGGCAATGTCCTGGGAAGCAACGGTTCCGTGATCCCGATCTTCCGCCGCCAGATTGAGCACGGCGGTCCGGTCACCGTTACCCATCCGGATATTATTCGTTATTTCATGACGATCCCGGAGGCGGTCAGCCTGGTCATGCTGGCCGGCACCTACGCGAAGGGCGGCGAAATCTTCGTCCTGGATATGGGCAGCCCGGTGAAAATCGATACCCTGGCCCGGAATCTGATCCGCCTCTCCGGCTTCAAGCCGGATGTGGATATTAAGATCGAGTATACCGGCCTCCGTCCCGGCGAAAAGCTGTATGAGGAAAAGCTCATGGCGGAGGAAGGCCTCCAGAAGACGGAAAACGACCTGATCCATATCGGCAATCCCGTTCATTTTGACGAGAAAGCCTTCCTGGAGAACCTGAAGGGCCTGATGGCGGCGGCCTATGCCAACCGGGAGGATATCCGCGATCTGCTGATCGCGATGGTGGATACCTATCACCCCGCGATGGACTAAGCGTGCGTGGAGTAAATGGCGATGAAGAAATTCTGGAAGAATCTGGGCGATGATCTGTGGATCGTCCTGCTGGATGTCGTGGCGGTGAACGCGGCCTATGTGCTGGCGCTGCTGATTCGCTTTTATGTGAATTTTGAGTTCCGGCCTTCGGTGAATTATTATCTCACGGACTGGCTCCGTTTTACCCCCTTCTATACGGTGCTGTGTATTCTGGTCTTCGCCCTGTTCCGCCTCTATGGCGGCATGTGGCGCTATGCCGGCATTAATGATATGAACCGGATTATCGCGGCGAACGCGGTCACGGTGGTGATCCAGGTCCTGGGAACCCTGATCGTGCTTGGCTTCCGGCGCCGCATGCCCTTTACGTATTATATCATCGGCGCGGTGCTGCAGTTCCTGATGATTGCCCTGATCCGCTTCGGCTACCGCATGCTTCTGGTGGAAAAGAACCGGATCAGCCGCCGCAGGACGGAGGCCGTGCCGGCGGTGGTCGTCGGCTCCGGGGAAATGGCCCGCCGGGCGATCCGGTATCTGGAAGAAAACTCCGCCTGCCGGGTGAAGGCGGTGGTGGATCCGGCCGGGGCGGGCAAGAATCTGGACGGCGTCCCCGTGGTGGAAGACTGGAAAAAGGCGATGAAGTCCGCCCGCATGGTCGTGGTGGCCGATCCCCGGATGCCGGAGGAAACCCGGAAGGAGATCCGGAAGGCTGCCGAGGCGGAGAAGCTGGAGTGGCAGGATGTGACCGGCTTCCTGAGTAATCTGGGCGGCCGGGTCTCCCTGACCGCGTTGCTGGAGCTGGCCGAAGGGCCGGTGACCGTCAGTCAGGATGGAAAGGAAACGGTGTATTCCGGCGGGGAGGAAGCCCTCTCCGCGGTCACGGGCCGCCGGGAGATCGTCGCGGTTCGGAATCTGACGGTGGATCTGGCCGCGCCGGGCCAGGTTGCCGCCGCTGGGGATGAGTCCTGGGCCCGGCAGCATCAGCAGGAAACCGGAGAGGAAATCAGCTTCTTCTGAGGCAGCTTTTTCTGAGGAAAGAGAATGATGACAGATTTTTTGAATGATCCCCGGTTCCGGGATCTGAAGCCTTTTGAGTCCCGCGTCTGGCTCTCCAGCCCCACCATGCATGGGGAGGAGCAGCATTGGGTGGATGAGGCGATCCTGACGAACTGGGTCTCCACCGTGGGCAAAAATATTGATGTCGTGGAAAAGGAATGTGCGGAGAAAGTCGGCCGCCGCTTTGCGGTGGGCCTCTCCGCCGGCACCGCCGCCCTCCATCTGGCGATCCGCCTGGCGGGGGAGCGGCTCTATGGCCCCGCCCCGGCAAATCAGGGCGTGCTCCGGGGGCATAAAGTCTTCTGCTCGGACTGCACCTTTGATGCCACGGTGAACCCGGTGGCTTATGAAAACGGCGAGGCTGTTTTCATTGATACGGAGCTGGATTCCTGGAATATGAGCCCCGAAGCCCTGGAAAAAGCCTTCTCGCTCTATCCGGAGGTCCGGCTGATCGTCCTGGCCCATCTCTATGGTACGCCGGCGAAGTGCGATGAGCTCCGGGCCATCGCGGACCGCCACGGTGCCCTGATCGTGGAGGATGCGGCGGAAAGCTTCGGTTCGACGTATAAGGGAACCCAGACCGGCTGCTTCGGGGATTACGCGATCATCTCCTTTAATGGCAATAAGATTATTACCGGCTCCTCCGGCGGCATGTTCCTCACGGATTCCGAGGAGGATGCCCATAAGATCCGCAAGTGGTCCACCCAGAGCCGGGAGGACGCCCCCTGGTATCAGCATGAGGAGCTGGGCTATAACTACCGGATGAGCAATGTCATCGCCGGCGTGATCCGGGGCCAGCTGCCGTATCTGGAGACCCATATCGCCCAGAAGCGGGAGATTTATGAGCGCTACCGGGAGGGCCTGAAGGATCTGCCGGTGGTGATGAACCCGATCCCGGCGGAAACGAATCCAAATTACTGGCTCAGCTGCCTCACGGTGAATCCGGAGGCCCTCTGCGCCCAGGTGAGGGATGAGCGCCGGGCGCTGTATATTACGGAGCCGGGTAAATCCTGCCCCACGGAGATCCTGGGCGCGCTGGCGGCCTTTAAGGCGGAGGGCCGGCCGATCTGGAAGCCCATGCACCTGCAGCCGGTCTATCGGAATCATGTGTTTATCACCGCCCAGGGCGTTGCCCGGGGCCGGTCCAACGCGTATATTGCCGAAGCGGCGGCGGCGGATAACGGCGCGGAGCTCTTCCGTTACGGCCTGTGCCTCCCCAGTGATAACAAGATGACGGAAGCGCAGCAGCGGGTCATTATCGACATCATCCATCGGTGTTTTGAATGAATAAAAAAGCTTTGTTTGTCGCCACGGTCTCCGGCTTTCTGGACAGCTTTGAGATCAGCGATATTTCCCTCCTGCAGTCTCTGGGGTATCAGGTGCACTGCGCCTGCAATCTCCGGGGGGAAACCAGCGACAGTGATCAGGCGCGCCTGCGGGGAACCGGCGCGGTGCTGCATCAGATTGATTTTACCCGCAGCCCCCTGAGCGCCGCGAACCGCGGAGCCTATCGTCAGCTGAAGCGGCTGATGGCGGAGGAATCCTTCGATCTGGTGCATTGCCATACCCCGGTGGGCGGTATGCTGGGCCGCCTTGCCGCGCGGAAGGCTCATGTGTCGCAGGTGCTGTATACGGCCCATGGCTTTCATTTTTTTCATGGCGCGCCCCTGAAAAACTGGCTCCTCTTTTACCCCCTGGAGCAGATGATGTCCCGCTGTACGGATCTGCTGATCACGATTAACAGCGAGGATGAGCATCTGGCCCGGAAGCGGAGCCACGCGAAACGGGTGGAGCGGATCCATGGGGTCGGCCTGGACATCCGTCGCTTTGCGGAGTGCCGGGCGGACCGGGAAAAGAAGCGGGCGGAGCTGGGCATCGGCAGGGAAGAAATCCTGCTGCTCTCTGTGGGCGAGCTGGATGAGGTCAAGAATCATATCACCGTTCTCCGGGCCATGGAGACCCTGGCGCCGAAGGGCTTTCGCTATCTGATCGCCGGGGACGGCGCCCTGATGGAAGCCCATCAGGCCTTCCTCCGGGAGCACCGCCTGGATCAGGCGGTCCGGCTCCTGGGCTATCGCCGGGATATTCCGGAGCTGCTCCGGGCGGCGGATATCTATGTTTTCCCCTCCCTGCGGGAAGGGTTGTCCGTCTCCCTGATGGAGGCGGTGGCGGCCGGCCTGCCGGTGGCATGCTCCCCGATCCGGGGCAATGTGGATCTTGTCCTGAGCCCCCAGAGTTATTTCAATCCCCGGGATCCGGCGGAGGCGGCCTCCGTGATCGAACGTCTGGCGGCGCTCCCGGAGCCGGAAAAGCGGCGCCTGACCGCCCTCAATGCGGAAAATCTGAAAAGCTATGATTTTTCGCAGGTTCGCCGGGAAATGACCGCCGTCTACCGGATCGCGGATGAGGCGGTCCAAAGCAAAAAAGCGGCAAAGAAAAGCGTCGCAGGAAAGGAGGGAAGCCGTTGACTGTGTCAGACAGTTTGAATCGGTCGGGGAGAGGGACGCCCTGGAAAATGGTGAATCCGGCGCTGGAGGATCGGAGCGAGTACAGGCTCTATATCGCTCAGATGATCTTCCTGCTGGGCATTTTTATGAAGCAGTTCTATCTGCATCATTCCGGCACCCTCCAGACCGGGGACGCGCTGATGATGGCCGGCTGCGCCCTCTATATTTTCGCGGTCAAAAGGGGCCGGCTGGCGATCCGGGAGGAGCACCGCTGGTATTTTGCCTTTTTTGTCAGCGGCCTGCTGGTCAACAGCGTTTATTTTGTGATCAGTCAGGAAGAGGATCTGCTGATCTCCAGCTCCTATTATCTGTTTAATCTGATTATCATCCTGGTCTTCTCGGAAATGCTCCGGGAAAAGAACCGGGTCCTCTTTGCCCGGGCCCTCGGCATCGTGCTGAAGGTCTCCGTGGCCATCCAGGCGGCCTTGTATTTCCTGGGCCTGGGTAACTGGCAGGGCGCGCAGCGCTATATCGGCACATTCCGGGATCCGAATCAGTTCGGCATTTTCATCTTCTTTGCCCTGCTGATGATCTATCTCTGCGATCATGTGACGCGGAACCGCTGGTGGCCGGTCTGGTCCCTTTTCGCGATGATCACGGTCATGCCCTCCGCGTCCACCGGTACGATGCTGGGCATCGTACTCTTCTGGGCGGGCATGTATTTCTCCAATTTCCGCTCCATGAAGAAGGTCTGGCGGCTGGTCTTCGGGTTTATGACCGCCCTCTTTATCCTCCTGTTCCTGATCTTCGGCCTGGGCGTGGTGCAGCTCCCGGATTCGATTACCTCTCATTTCATGTATGTCCGCATTATCAGCAAAGTGGAGATGCTGATGGGCAGCGGCGGCCTGGATACCCTCCTCACCGACCGGATCTGGGACCGGGTGGCGGAGCAGCCGATTTATTTCATCTATGGCTCCGGAGAGGGCTGGAATAAGCGGTTTGAGGTCCGGGGCTATGAGCTGCATAGCTCCATCCTCGGCCCGGCCTTCGCCTATGGCATTGTCCCCTTCTCCTTCCTGCTGATCTGGGTGGTGAAAATCATCCGCCGTTCCCGCTATCTCTTTATCTATATCGCCATGTTCGTGGAGGCCATGTTCGTCGTGAACACCCGCCAGCCCATGTTCTGGATGATTATGCTGATGGCGCTGGTCACGCCGAAGGATCGCTTCGAGGAGGAGGAGGCCGAGATCAACGCGGCCGAGGCGGCGAAGATCTTTGTGCTGGGGAAGCCCCGCCGGCGCCTGGAAGCGGTGCCCCTCAAGAGCTGAGAAGATGATGAAAAATACCTTCTTTTCGGTCTCCATGCCGGTGCATAACGCGGCGAAATACCTGGAGGAAGCGATCCGCTCCGTTCTGAATCAGGATTATGACCGGTTTGAGCTGATTCTCGTGGACGATCATTCCGTGGATGAAAGCCCGGCGATCTGCGAGGCCTGGCGGAAAAAGCATCCGGAAAAGATTAAGGTCGTGGCCAGCGAGCTGAAGGGCTCCCTCTGGGCCCGCCGGGAATGCATTCATCATTCCGCCGGGGATTTCCTCTTCGTGATGGATTCGGATGATACCCTCTGCGATCCGGAGGCCCTGAAAAAATGGGATGAGGTCATCCGCCGTACGGACTGCGATCTCCTGATCTTTAAGGAGACGGAGGAAACGAAGCCTCTCTTCCGGAACTGGCCGGAGGATGCGGTGATCGAGGGCCCGGACCGGGTGCTGCTCTATGAGGAGTTCGCCGCCATGGGGGATCTGAACCCCCTCTGGAACAAAACCTTTCGGCGGGATCTGATTGATCCGGATGATACGCCTTACCGTCAGCATGCCTGGCTCTCCCATGGCACGGATTTTTATCAGTCCATCGCCGTGGTTTCCGCCGCGAAGCGCGTGGCGCTTCTGGATCGGAAGTGCTATGACTACCGGGTTACTCCCGGCAGTATTACCCACCGCTATAATCCGGAAATGTTCCGCACCGCCCTGGCGCTGATCGAGCGCCGCCGGGAGCTGGCGGCAACCTGGTCCCCGCAGCCTCCGGATCTGGAGCAAAAGCTGAAGGCCTGCGCCCTGCAGGAGTTCTGCACGGTCCTGAATAAGCTCCGCCGGACGGATCTTCCCTTCCCGGAAAAGCAAAAGATCTATGAGGCCATCCGGTTGAGCGCCCCCTTCCGGGAAGGAGTTTCGGAAAAGCGCCGCCTGCCGGCGGCGAAGCGGACGATCGTCTCCCTCCTGCAGGCGAAGCAATACCGCCTCCTGGACCGGCTCCTGTCCCTGGCCCCCTGACGGAGGAAAATGGATGACTGAACATAAACCCTTTGGCCCCTATGAGCGTTTTGTAAAACGTCCGCTGGACTTTTTGATTGCGCTCCTGGGGCTGCTGCTGCTTTCCCCCCTCTTTCTGCTGCTGGCTCTCCTGGTCCGTCTGAAGCTGGGTGCCCCGGTCCTCTTTACCCAGGAGCGGCCCGGCCGCGGGGAGAAGATTTTCCGCCTCTGCAAGTTCCGTACCATGACGGACGCCCGGGATGAAAAGGGCGAGCTCCTGCCGGACGGGGAAAGGCTCACGGGCTTCGGCAGCTTTCTGCGCGCCACCTCCCTGGATGAGCTCCCGGAGCTCCTGAATATTCTCCGGGGGGATATGGCCCTGATCGGCCCCCGCCCCCTCTTGGTGCGCTATCTCCCCTGGTATACGGAGCAGGAGCGCCTCCGGCATGCCGTGCGCCCGGGCCTCACCGGCCTGGCCCAGGTCAGCGGCCGGAACTTCCTGGGCTGGGATCGGCGGCTCGCCCTGGATGCGGCCTACGTGAAACGGATCACCTTTTGGGGGGATCTGAAAATTGTCGGCAAAACCGTCTGGAAGGTTTTCCGCCGGGAGGATGTTTCGGTGGATACGGATCAGACGGAGCGCTATCTGGATGAGGAAAGGCAGCAGGAAGGACAGGCACAGTGAGTACAGAAGCGTTGTTCCCTACGCCCTGCTTTGTCATCCGGGAGGAGCTGCTCTCGGAAAACATCGGGGGCTTTCGTCAGGAGCTGGACCGGCTCTGGCCGGGCAGCCGCCTCGCCTATTCCGTGAAAACCAATTCCCTGCCCTGGATCCTCTCCTGGATGAAGGATCAGGATGTGGATGCCGAAGTGGTTTCGGATGAGGAATATGAGCTGGCCCTCCTCTGCGGCTTTCCGGATGACCGCATTGTGTTCAACGGGCCGGTCAAGGGCCGGCAAGCCCTGCTCCGGGGGGTATCCTCCGGCGCTGTCGTGAATCTGGATTCCCGAAGCGATCTGGAAATCCTGGTCCGGGAAAAACCGGCGGTCGCCGGCCGCCTTGGCCTGCGCGTGAATATGAATCCGGATCTTTTTTCCCCGGAGGATGTGGGGTATCAGCAGGATGGGTTCCGCTTCGGCTATTCCGAGGAAACCGGCGCCCTGGCGGAGGCGGTGGACCTTCTGTCTGGGATCACGGACGGGAAATCCCTCGGGCTCCATATTCATGTCAATTCGGTCACCCGTTCCCCCCGGGTCTATGCGGCCTCGGCCGGCTATGCGGCCCGGCTGGTGAGGAAATATGGCCTGACCCCGGCCTATGTGGATATCGGGGGCGGCTTTTTCGGCGGTGTGCCGGGCAAACCCTCCCCGGAGGAATATGTCCGGGTGATCCGGGACGCCCTGGTGCCGGCGGTGGATCCGGACCGGACGCGGCTGATCCTGGAGCCCGGTTCCGCGGCGGTGGGCTCCGCGGTGGAGCTGCATACCGCGGTCCTGGATGTGAAGGATACGGCCCGCGGGCGCATCGTAACCACGGACGGCAGCCGGATCCATATCGATCCTCTCTGGCAGAAGTCCCGGTATCTGTTTACCTCGTCGGCTTCCCGCCCGCCGGTGCCCCGTCAGGTCGTCTGCGGCTATACCTGTATGGATCATGACCGGCTCATGGTGCTGGAAAACCAGCCGGAGCTTTCCGTGGGGGACCGGATTGTTTATCATCGGGTCGGCAATTATACGGTCACCTTCGGGGGTCCCTTTATCCGGCCCTTCCCGCCGGTCTGGGTGCGGCGCGCGGATGGCTCCCGCCTACTCGTCCGGAAACAGATGACCGTGCGGGAGTATTATGGAATGGAGACAGCGGAATCATGAATTATCTGATGTGCAGTGTGGGCCGGCGCGGAGAGCTGATGAAGTTTTTCCGTCAGTCCATGGAGCCCGGCTCCCGTCTGATCGCGACGGATAACAGCCCTTACGCCCCGGCGCTTTATTATGCGGATCGTCAGGTGCTGGTGCCCCGGATCGATGCTCCGGAATATGTGGATACGCTGCTGGATCTCTGTAAGCAGGAAAAGATCCGCGCGGTGACCACCTTTATTGATCCGGAAATCATGCTTCTGGCCCGGAACCGGGAGCGCTTCGAGGCCCTCGGTGTGGAGGTCCTGGCCCCCTATACGGAAACGGCGGAGCTCTGCTTTGATAAGTATGAGATGTTCCGCTTCCTGAAGGCCCATGGAATCCGCACGCCTAGAACTTGGGGGACCTGCGGGGAAGTCCTGTCGGCGGTTTCCCGCGGCGAAGTCGCCTTCCCCCTCTTTGTCAAGCCCCGCCGGGGCAGCGGCAGCGTGGGCGCCCGCCGGGTGGAAAATGAGGGGTCGCTGCGGGCGGCCTTTGATCTGGATCCGTCCCTGATCGCCCAGGAGCTGATGACCGGGGAGGGCTGCTTCGACCTGGATGCGGATATCTATGTCGATACCCTCTCCCATGAACCGGTTTCGGTCTTCGCCAAGCGCAAGATTTCCACCACCATCGGCGGGGCGAATAAAACCATTTCCTTTAAGGATGATCGGCTCTTCGCCTTCGTGGCGGAGGCCCTGAAGCCCTTCCGCTTCAACGGCCCCATCGATGCGGACTTTTTCTATAAAGATGGGGAGTATTGGCTCTCCGAGGTCAATCCCCGCTTCGGCGGCGCCTATCTGCATGCCTATGGCGCCGGCGTGGATTTTATTAAGCTGATTGAGAATAATCTCCATGGCCGGCGGAACGCGCCGGAGATCGGCAACTATCCGGAGGACGTGGTCATGATGATGTATGACAGCGTGGTGATCGCCCGTAAAACGGACGCCCCCGTGCTGGAAGTGATTCGCTCCTGATGGGTCGGCAGGCTTTGGATATTCGGCAGCCTGCGGACAGCCGGAAGCCTCTGGATAGTCGGAAGTTCCTGGAGCAGGGCTATGCGGTCTGTGTTTTGTTGCTGTTCCTGCATCATTTCGCGGTCCTGCTTTTCTATCCGGTCTGGGCGGCGGGAGCGCAGAAGCTGACGCCGGTTTTCGCGCTGTTCGCGGCGGCCGGAATCCTGCTGGGAAAGCTGTGGAAGCGGAAGGAATGTTGGCTGCTGGCGGCCTTCTGGGTCTGGATGCTGATCCGGGTGGTGCTGGAAAAGCGCTCCCTGCCGGTGGAAGCGATTATTATCCTGTCCGCCGCCGCGTATGCCTTCCTGATCGCCTTCCCGGCCTTCGGCATTCTGCGTCCGGCTTTCCGGAAGTCATTCCTCATGACTCTCTCCGGCATCTGGACCCTGATCACGGCGGGGCTCGCCGTTTGGGGCGTCGTCCTCTGTTGGACCGGCGGCCGGGTACTGAATTTTGCCGGGGAGTTCTTCGGTCTCACGGAGTATGGCCGGCTGGCCCTCTTTTCCAATCCGAATATTACCGGCGGCTTCTTTGCCGGCGGCGTGTGCCTGGCGCTGCTGGGGTTCTGCCTTTTCGAAAAGCGTTGGGTGCGGGTGCTCTGCCTGCTCTCCGTCTTACCGATGATCATGGCCACCTCTCTGTCCGGCACCCGCTGCGCGGCCCTGGCGATCAGTACGGCGGTCTGTATTTGGGTCTGTCTCCTGCTGCAGAAGCCCCTGAAGGGGGTCAAAGGCCGTTATGCGATTCTCGCGGTCGTTTTTGTCCTCTGCTTCGGAGCCCTGACCCTGGCGCAGATTCGTTTCAACGGCTATTTTATTCAGTTCCGGAACAGCCGGGTGGCCCTGCTTCCGGCGGCGTCGGCCGAAGAAGAAGCGGAGTCGCAGTCTGAGGATCCGGAATCCGAAGAATCGGAATCCGAAGAAGCGGAATCTGTCCCGAAAAAACCGGCCTATATTCAGCAGCGGGGCGGCCTGAACTTTTCCTCCCTGGATGATCTCACCTCCGGCCGGATCGGCATCTGGGCGGATGGCTTTCGGTATTTCCGCGGCAGCGTCCGCCGCATCCTGCTGGGGGATTCGGTTCTGAATCCGGGTCTGGCGGAGCTCCGGATGAATCATTATCATAATCTGTATCTCCAGGTCCTCTATGAAAGCGGAATAGTCGGCTTCCTGCCCTTCCTGGCGATCTTGGGGCTGTTCCTGGTCCGGGCCTTCCGCCTGATCCGGCGGGAGGATCTGCCCCTCTGGCAGCGCTTTCTCCCCGCCCCGACCCTGGCCATACTGGTCATGGAACTGCTGGACTGCCTCACCCTCTTTGCCAACGGGCATCCGCCCATGACCCTCCTCTGGTTCTTCATGGGCGCGACGGTGGTCGCCGGCGGAGATGCCGCGGCCGCGGAGCCGGAAAAGAATCCGGAGCAGCGGAAGCTCGACCGGCAAAAGTGGGGGCGGTGGGCGCAGCAGGCGGCGGTGGTCGTGCTTTCCCTGCTGATCGCCGGAACGGCCGGAGTGGTGAACCGAAATCAGCCGCTTCCGGTCCTGCTGGCGGCGGTGATCCTGAGCTTTGGCCTTCCCTGCGTGCTGGGCGGCCGCTATGTTTCCGGCAAACCGCTTTTTCCGGTCTCCGGCCGGAAATTTCTCTGGGCGGGATTGGCGGTCATCTGCCTGCTCTGGCTTCTGCTGGCGCTGAATAACAGCAGCGTCGGCGTCTGGCGCCTGATCCTGACCGAGCAGGACTATGGCACCCTGCTGGGGGTTGCGCGCCCGATCCGGGGGGATGAATGGGCGGTCTGGATGCCGGAGCTGTTCAGTCAGGCGGCCCAGGGCTGGCCGGCGGTGAATACCGCGATCACCGCGGGGGCGGTGGATCCGGCTCTGGTCGCCATTGGCGGCCTCCCCGCCTGGAATCTCGCGGCGGTCTTCAAGCCCTTCTATTGGGGCTTCCTGCTGCTGGGAGCGGAAGCAGGCTTTAGCCTCATGACGCTCCTGCGCTTTGCATGCCTGGCCTTAATGTCCTTCCTTGCGGCGAAGCGCTATACGCGGAATCATCTTCCCCTCTCCGTCGCGGCAGCCTTTCTGATCACCCTCTCCCCCTATGTACAGTGGTGGTATAGTCAGAGCATCTGCGAAGTCCTGATCTTTTCTCAGGCGGCGGTGCTGGCCTGGATCCGGGCAATGGAGGCGAAAACCGCCGGCCGGCGTCTCGCCTGGGCCGCGCTGGCGGCCTGGTGCCTTGGCTGCTTTGTCTTGGTGCTCTATCCGGCCTGGCTGATCCCGGTGGCCTGGGGCATGCTGGCGGTGCTCCTGTGGCTGGCCCTTCGCTACCGGAAACAGCTCAGGGGTCCGGCGGTTCTGCAGGCTCTGGCGCCGCTGATCCCGGTAGCCCTGCTCCTCTTCTTTATTTTCAGGAACAGCTGGGATACCCTGATGCGGATTCAGGCCAGCGTCTATCCGGGGCAGCGCGTGTATACCGGCGGAGACCGGCCCCTGAGCCTCTTTACCGGCCTGTACAGCCTCACCTTTCCGGCGGTGGCCTCCACGGCGGCCAACACCAGCGATCTGGCGAACTTTCTGAGCTTCGCCCCGGCGGGACTTATTCTGGCGGGGATCCGCTGGGTCCGGACGAAAAAAGCGGATGGCTTTTCGGTTGTCCTCCTGATCCTGACGGCGGTCTTCGGCCTCTTCGCCTGGATCCCGCTGCCGGCCGGGCTGGCGAAGGGAACCCTCCTGAGCCTGTGCAGCCGTCCGGCCATGATCCTGTCCCTCTGCAATCTCTTGCTGCTCCTCCGCACCCTGGCGCTTTGGGACGGGGAAAAATGCAGTTGCAAAAGCGCCGTCCTGTGGGCGCTCATCTGTGCCCTCCTTTCCGTGGGCCTGAGCTTTGCGATGCTTCATCCGCCCGTTTTCCTGGCGGCGGGCCTCCTGGTGCTCGGCTTCGGAGTATTCTGGCTGCTCTTTTCCGGCCGGGCGCCCCGCCTGATGGTGGTAACCCTGTGCCTGCTGTCGGTGCTGGCCGGGGCCTTTGTGAATCCGGTGCAGAAAGGGCTGGCTTCCGTGAAGGAGCTCTCCCCGGTCCGGGCGGTGGAATCCGCGGATCTTCCGGCGGATACCGTTCTGGCGGTGGAGGCGGACTGGCCGGCGCCGGATGCCCTCCTGTTCAGCGGAAAGCGTGTCCTGAACAGCACCTTCCCCTATGCCGATCCGGAAAAATGGCGTCTTGTGGATCCGGAAGGCCGCTGGGAGCAGGTCTGGAACCGCCTCTGCCATGTTTCCCTGACGGTGGCGGAGGAAAACAGCGGCGGGGAGAAGTTTGCGCTCGTGGATTTTGATCATATTTCCGTCTCCCTGACGCCTGCGGAGCTCCGAACCTTAGGCGTTCAGGTTCTGGTGACGCAAAAGGACCATCCGGAGCTGCCCCCGGTCGGTGAAAACGGATCCTGGAAAGTCTATGGGTTGAGCGAATGAACAAGGAGAGAACGTATCCAACCATGATCAGTTTCAATATTCCCCCCTATACAGGCAAGGAAACAGAATATATGCTGGAAGCTGTCCGGGCGCACAAGATCTGTGGGGACGGCGAATTTACCCGGCGCTGCAGTGCCTGGCTGGAGCAGCGTTTCGGTGCGGCGAAAGTTCTCCTTACCACCAGCGGTTCCACAGCCCTGGATATGGCAGCTTGGCTCTGTGATTTGCAGCCGGGGGATGAAGTGATTCTGCCCAGCTATACCTTCTCCTCTACGGCGAATGCCTTCGTGATGGCTGGGGCGAAGCTGGTCTTTGTGGACATTCGTCCGGACACCATGAATCTGGATGAAACAAAGATCGAGGCGGCGATCACCGAAAAAACGAAGGTCATCGTTCCCGTCCATTATGCCGGCGTGGCCTGTGAGATGGATACGATTCTGGACATCGCCCGCCGGCATCACCTGCTGGTCGTCGAGGATGCGGCTCAGGGCGTGATGAGTACCTATAAGGGTAAAGCCCTGGGAACCCTTGGGGATTTCGGCTGCTTCTCCTTCCATGAGACGAAGAATTACTCCATGGGCGAGGGCGGCGCGCTGGTGATCAACCGACCGGAATATATTGAGCGGGCGGAAATCCTCCGGGAAAAGGGAACGAACCGCTCGAAGTTCTTCCGGGGCCAGGTGGATAAATACACCTGGGTGGATTTCGGCGACAGCTGTCTGCCCAGCGACCTGAACGCGGCCTACCTCTGGGCCCAGCTGGAAATGGCGGACGCCATCAACGAAAACCGTCTGGCTGCCTGGAATGCCTATGACCGGGCCTTTCAGCCACTGAAGGGGGAAAACGGCGTGGAGCTTCCGGTTGTTCCGGAAGGCTGCGTCCATAACGCCCATCTGTATTATCTGAAGTGCCGGGATCTTCCCCAGCGCACCCGGCTGATCGCCTTCCTGAAGGAACGGGGCGTGCAGGCGGTCTTCCATTATATCCCCCTCCATTCCGCCCCGGCGGGCTTGAAGTTCGGCCGCTTCCACGGGCGGGATGAATGTACCACGAAGGAATCGGAGCGGCTGGTCCGCCTGCCACTGTATTACGGGCTGAAGGAAGAAGACCGTCGTCAGGTGATTGATGCGGTGCGGGCGTTCTTCCGCCGGGACGGAGAGCGCCAGTGAACCGCTGTCCGGAACCGTCCGCCGGCCGGAAGCTTCCGGTCTTTCTGCTTCTGCACGGGCTGCTCCTGATCTATTCCCTGGGCAGCCTCTGCTCCAAGTGGGCGGCGCAGAGTGAGTTCCTGTCCTTCCGGTTTTTCCTGTTCTATGGGCTGGTCCTGCTGTCTCTGGCGGTCTATGCCCTCGGCTGGCAGCAGGTTCTGAAGCGGATGCCTTTGGTCACGGCTTATGCCAGTAAGGCGGTCACGGTCGTCTGGGGCCTGCTCTGGGGGCTTTTGTTTTTCGGCGAGGCGATTACCCTGCAAAAGGCGTTGGGCGCTGTGGTCATCATGACCGGCATAGTCCTCGTGGTGCGGGAGGACGGAGAATAGGATGAATCGCATGGGATATATACTGCTCTTCCTGTTCTCCGTGTTCATTTCTTCCGTATCCCAGATTCTGCTGAAGCAAAGCGCGGGAACCGTGTATGAAAACCGGTGGAAGGAATACCTGAATCCCCGGGTGATGATCGCCTATGGTATCTTTTTCCTTTCCACCCTCGCCACCATGTTTGCGTATAAAGCCGTGCCCCTCTCCCTGGGCGCCGTGCTGGAAGCCACCGGCTATCTCTGGGTCACCCTTCTCGGCGTCCTCTTCCTGAAGGAGCGGGTGTCCGTGAAAAAAGGCCTTGGCCTGGCCCTGATCATCCTGGGAATCATTATTTTCAATCTGTAAGGAAGCCTATGACGTTATTGAGCTTTGTGATTCCCTGCTACCGCAGCGAGCGAACCGTCGCGAAGGTGACGGAGGAAATCATGGCCACCGTGACCGCCCGTCCGGATGTTGATTATGAGATCATCGCGGTCAATGACTGCTCCCCGGACGGGGTCCTGGGGGTGCTGAAAACCCTCGCGAAGCAAAACCCGAAAATCCGGGTCATCAGCTTCGCGAAGAACATGGGCAAGGATGCGGCGATTCTGGCGGGTTACAAGGCGGCCCGGGGGGACTATATTGTAAATCTGGATGACGATGGCCAGTGCCCCGCCTGTGAGCTGTGGAGGCTGCTGGAGCCCCTGGAGAAGGATGCCTGCGACTGCGCCACCGCGAAGTATGCGGTCAAGAAGGAATCCCGGTTCAAGCGGCTGGGCAGCCGCCTGAACGCGGAAATGGCCCACAGGATGCTGGACCTGCCGAAAAATACCCGCATGGAAAACTTCACCGCGGTCAAGGCCTTTGTCGCGAAGGAAGTCATTGCCTATAAAAATCCCTATCCCTATCTGGACGGCCTGATTCTCCAGGTCACGAACCGGATTGCCGATGTCCCCATGGAGGAGCGGGAACGGGGGGATGGGAATGGCTCCGGTTTTACCCTGCGGAAATCGGTCCATCTGTTTCTGAACGGCATGACCGCCTTTTCGGTCAAGCCCCTGCGCGTCGCCTCCGTCTGCGGCATGGTTTTCGCGGCCCTGGGAGGCGTCTGGGGCGTGGCGACGATCATTCGGAAGCTGGTGGATCCGACGGTGACGGAGGGTTACAGCTCCATTCTGGCGGTCATGCTCTTGTCCAGCGGGGTGATCATGCTGTTGCTGGGCCTGATCGGGGAATACCTGGGGCGGATTTATATTTGCCTGAACGGATCTCCCCAGTATGTGATCCGGGAAACGGTCAATTTCCCGGCGGAGGAGGATCCGGCCCGGGAGAACGGCCATGGCTGACCGGGTGGTAGTTCTGGGGGCCAGTGATCTGCAGCTCCCTTTGATTGAAAAAGCGAAATCCTTGGGCTTCGAGACCCATGTCTTCGCCTGGGCGGCGAAGGATGTCGGCGAGAAGGTGGCGGATGTCTTTCATCCGATCAGCCTCACGGAGACGGAGGCCATTCTCCGGGTTTGCCGGCAGCTCCGGCCGGCGGCGGTCGCGTCCATCGCCTCCGATCTGGCGGCGGTGACCGCGGTGAAGCTCGCCCAGGCCCTGGGCCTTCCCGGGAATCCGCCGGAAACGGCGGTGCTGGCTTCCAATAAGGCGGCCATGCGGGATGCCTTTCAGCGGGCGGGCCTGCCCACGCCCTGGCACCGGAAAATCCGGCAGGGAGAACCCCTCCCGGCGATGTCTCTTTTGCCCTTTCCCCTGATCGTCAAGCCCACGGACCGCAGCGGCAGCCGGGGCATCTTCCGGCTGGAAACCCCGGAGGGCCTGGCGGAGGCGGTGGCCTTTGCTCAGGGAGAATCCTTTGAGCGGGCGGCGATTCTGGAGGAATATATCGAGGGCAAAGAGTACAGCTGCGAATGTATTTCCGAAGCGGGAAGACATATCGCCTTGGCAATTACGGAAAAATATACCACCGGCGCTCCACACTTTATTGAAATCGGTCATATCCAGCCCTCCGGCCTCTCGTCGGAGACGGAGGAGCGGGTCCGATGCGCGGTGTTCCGGGCGCTGGATGCCCTGCAGATCCGGACGGGGGCCAGCCATACGGAATTCCGGATCACCCCGCGGGGAGAGATCCGGCTGATCGAGACCGGGGCTCGTATGGGCGGGGATTGCATCGGCAGCGATCTGGTGCCACGGACCACGGGCTTCGATTATGTGAAAATGGTACTGGATGCCGCCCTGGGCCGGCCCTTGGACAGAACGCGGATCCTGCGGCCGGCGCCCGCTGCTGCGGTTCGCTATCTCCTGAATCAGAAGGATCTGGAGCATTATGAATGGCTGAAGCGGGAGCGCCCGGAAACAGTGCTCCGTGAGCACATCCATTTTGATCCTTCTGCCCCTGTGACCGACAGTGCCTCCCGGAAGGGCTTCTATATCCTGCAGGCCTCTTCCCGGGAGCAGGCGCAGCAGCTTGCGGATCTCCGGGACAACCCGGAAGAAAAAGATTCAGAAGAAAGAGAATCGTAAAGTTTGACGAATGTGGAATCGGCAAAACAGAATATCACCCCCTGGCAGCAGCCCTGGATCCGGATTCTCAGCACGGCTCTGGCAGCGGCCCTGATGATCGGCATCTTTATCTTTTCCCATCAGGGAAGGTGGGAGTCGGAAAAGAGCAGCGAGCCCCTGGCTCAGGTCATGGTCAGTACCGGGGTTGTGCAGGCGGTGCAGTCCGAAAAGGTCCGCCAGGTGATCGAGCCGGTGATCCATACGGATGAGGAGCTGCCCATCGAGCAGCAGGCCCAGCAGCTCGCCCGGAAGCTGGGGCATATCCTGCTGTTCGGAGCCCTGGGCTTCTGTCTGCGGATCTGTCTGGAAAGCTGGTTTTCTGGCAGGCGCTTTCTGACGCTCTGGAGCCTGCTGATAGGAATCCTTTACGGGGCTTCGGATGAGCTGCATCAGTCCTTTGTTCCCGCCCGCAGCGCGGAGTGGCATGATGTCTTTGTGGATGCCATCGGCGTGGCGCTGGGGGTATTCCTGGCTCTTTTCCTGATGCGCCTGGTGAAAAAACGGGTGTCCCGCGGATCCGCAATTCAATCTGAAGGAGTCATGAATCAGCCGTGATTCGACGGAATCAGAATTTCTTTAATGCCCTCAACATGGTGCTGGACGGCATCCTGGTGGTGCTGGCCTATGCGGGGGCGTCCCTGTTCTGGCTGGAGGTTGTTGCCAAAGGCAGCAGCAATATCGGTGAGTTTGGCCAAAACACCTTCTGGCTGGCTGCGGGCTACGCGGTCTTTTTCCTCCTGGTGCTGTCGGTCTATGGCTTTTACAATACCACCCGGATCCGGCCGATCACCTGGAAGATCAAGGTGCTCTTCTGGGCGGATACGATTTCTATTCTGCTGGTCACCGCCCTGTTCTATGTACTCCGTCTGGAGGATTTCTCCCGGGGCGTTGTCGGTATCTTTTATCTTCTGAGCCTTTTGCTCCTGATCGGCAAGTATGTGGCCATGCGCCTCATTTCCCGGGCGATCCGGAAAAAAGGCGTAAACCTGAAATACGCGCTGGTCATCGGCACCGGTCCGCTGGCCATGCAGTATACGGCGGATGTGGAAAGCCATCCCGATCTGGGTATGCGGGTGAAGGGCTATGTGGGCAATTCTCCGAAGGCCCTGTGCCCCTATGAGGATCTGGAGCAGGTGCTGAAAAATTCGGAAGATATCGATGAGGTGATCATCGCCCTGGAGGAGGGCGAGTATTCCCGGATCCAGAAAATCATCGCCCAGTGCGATAAATATGGGGTCAAGTATTATGTGATCCCTTTTTATAACCAGATCATTCCCGCCCATCCGGTGATCGAAACCGTGGGTTCCAGCAAGCTGATCAATATGCGCTATAATCTGCTGGAGAATATCGGCTGGGCGGCGATCAAGCGCGGCTTTGATATCATCGCCAGCCTGCTGGGACTGATTGTCCTCAGCCCCCTGCTGCTGATCCTGGCCATCGGCGTCAAGCTGTCCAGCCCCGGGCCGGTTCTGTTTAAACAGATTCGGGTTGGGTATAACCGGAAGGAATTTCTCATGCTGAAGTTCCGCAGCATGCGGGTCAACGAAAAGCAGGATACCGCCTGGAGCACGAACCGGGACAGCCGGAAAACGGTCTACGGCAGCTTTATCCGCAAGTTCAGTCTGGATGAGCTGCCCCAGTTGTTCAATGTCCTGAAGGGGGATATGAGTCTGGTAGGTCCCCGGCCGGAGCTCCCCCATTTTGTGGAGAAGTTCCGGGAGGAAATTCCCCTCTATATGGTCAAGCATCAGGTTCGCCCCGGTATCACCGGCTGGGCGCAGATCAACGGTTTCCGGGGGGATACGGATGTGGCCCGCCGGATCGAGCTGGACCTGTGGTATATCGATCACTGGAGCATCGCCCTGGATCTGAAGATTCTGCTGAAAACGGTTTTCGGCGGTAAAATGGTCAACTCGGAGGAGATCATCCGATGAACACCCGCCTTCTCCAGATTTCTAATTATCTCTATCCCAATATCGGGGGAATCGAGCAGGTCGCCCGGGATATTGCCGGGGCGGTCAGCGAACTGCCGGAATTTGAGCAGAAGATCCTTTGCTTTAATGAAACCGCCCGGGACGGGGACATCGTTTGTAACCGGAAGGAAACGGTGCGCGACCGGGTGGACGGGGTGGAAGTGATCCGCTGCGGCTGCGTGACCAAGCAGGCTTCCCAGTCCATCTCCCTGACTTTTGGCTCCGAGCTGAAAAAACTCATGGAAAGCTTTCGGCCGGATATCGTCATCTTCCATTATCCGAATCCCTTTCAGTGTATCTTTCTGGAAAAGTATCTGAAAAATCAGGCCCGGTATCCCTTTCGTTTCATTCTCTACTGGCATCTGGATATCACGAAGCAAAAGCGTCTGGAAAAGCTCTTCCGGGCGCAGACGATCCGGCTCCTGGAGAGGGCGGATCAGATTGTGGCCACCAGCCCGGTATATATCGACGGCAGTCCCTTTCTCAGCCGCTACCGGGAAAAATGCGTGGTGATCCCGAACTGCATCAGTACCGCGAGGTTGGCTGTGACGGAGAGCATCCGGGAGAAAGCGGCCCGGATCCGGAAGCAGTACGAAGGAAAGATTCTCTGCTTCGGCATCGGCCGGCATATCCCCTATAAAGGCTTCACGTATTTGGTGCAGGCGTCCCGGTATCTGGATGACCGGTTCCGGATCCTGATCGGCGGCAAAGGCCCCCTCACGGAGGAACTGAAAGCCCAGGCGCGGGGCGATGAGAAGGTGGTTTTCCTGGGCCGCCTGGATGATGAGGGCCTCATCGCGCATTTTGTCGCGATGGATATCTTCTGCTTCCCTTCGATTACGAAGAACGAGGCCTTCGGCATCGCCCTGGCGGAGGGCCTGTATTTCGGAAAGCCGGCGGTCACCTTTACGATTCCCGGCTCCGGGGTCAACTATGTGAACCGGAAGGATGAAACCGGCCTGGAGGTTCCCAATGGAGATTCAAAGGCTTACGCGGAAGCCCTGATTCGCCTGGCGGAGGATCCGGAGCTTCGGGAAAAGCTGGGCGCCGCCGCCCGGAAGCGGGTGGAGGAGCTGTTCCTGACGGAAGCCTTCCGCCGGAAGATCCGGGTCTTTCTGACGCAGGGGGAAAGAACGTGATTCACGGAAAAACGATCGGCATCGATGCCCGGATGATTGAGATGTCCGGGATCGGCATCTATATTCAGCACCAGATGGGCAGGGGCATCTATGAGGTTGCCGTAGGCCGGGAGGAGGAGATCCGGAAATATGACCGGCAGGTCCGGGTCATTCCCTTTGAGGCCCCGATCTATCAGCTGAAGGAACAGCTCCGCTTTCCGGAAAAGGAGATCCGGAAAGCCGGGGTGGATCTCATGCATTTTCCCCATTACAATGTTCCGCTGAGTTATAGGGGAAGATTTGCGGTCACCGTGCATGATCTGACCCATCTCATTCTGCCGGAGTTTCTGGGAAACCGAGTCAAGTATGAATACGCGAAAACCCTGATGGCCCATGCTCTCCGGAAGAGCGAAAAAATCCTGACGGTTTCGGAAAACTCAAAAAAGGATATCCTGAAGTTTTTCCCGGATCTGCCGCCTGCGAAGATTACGGTGGTGGGCAGCGCCATCGAAGATGATTTCGGGATCCGGGAGAAAAAGGATCTGGAATATCTGTACGACCGGTTCCGGTTTCCCCGGGATCGGAAGATGCTCCTGTATGTTGGTAATCTGAAGCCCCACAAGAATCTCCGCAGGCTCCTGGAAGCCTTTCATATCCTGAACCGGGAGGATACGATCCTCGTTCTCGCGGGAAAAGCCTTTCAGAGCCTGTCCCTGGAGCAGCAGGAAGAGGAGCTGGGCATCCGCGGCCGGACCGTTCATACCGGCTTGGTGACGAAGGAAGAGCTGATTGATCTGTATAATCTGACGGATCTGTTTGTCTTCCCCTCCCTCTATGAGGGCTTCGGCCTTCCCCCGCTGGAAGCCATGGCCTGCGGCACCCCGGTGGTGGCGGCAAATAACTCTTCCATTCCCGAGGTGGTGGGAGACGCCGCCCGACTTGTGGACGCCGAAAATCCGGAAGAACTGGCAGAAGCGATCCGGGATGTGCTGGATCATCCGGATCAAGCGGAGGAGCTGATCCGCAGAGGCCTCAGAAGATGCCGCTTCATGACGCCCGCTCAGGTAAGCGGGAAAATTCAGGCCGCGTTGAGCGAATTGCTGTAAGCGGATGCAGGAAGCGATCAGAGAAATCTGAAAATAAACGGAAAGGGATCATATCGAACAGGATGGAAAGAATGGAACTGGAAAAGAGAGAAAAAAGAGGCAACTTGTATTTTGCTCTCATACTGATTCTCTTTCTGTTTTATTATACGTACCGGTATATCCTGCAGTACAATGATGCGTCGAGCTCCGCTTTTGTTTATGACTATACTCCGGAATGGATTAAATGGCCTAAATATATTCTGTATATGATCATTCTGGCCCTGATGGCCTGGAACGAGCGCGGGATACATCTGGAAAAGCAGTACAGACCGGTCAAGATCCCCGTCCTGATTCTGATCCTGCAGTGCGGAATCTGCGGTGTGCTAATCCGGGATCAGCAGATCCTGACTTTTACGCTGATGCTGATTCCCGTCCTGCTGTATCCGGGAATTGGCGGGACGCCCAGAGAAGAAACCGTGGAAAAAATCCTGAATGTTTTCTGGATTTACACGACGGTCTATGAAATCATTCAGGTGGTGCTGTTTTATACCACCGGAAGAGTGCCGGCATTGGCCTTCCCGCATTTCGGAACCATTACTGCGATCCGCTACGGGGGAGCGCTGGATGATCCTAATGGTTATGCTATGATCCTGGTTTTCTATGTTTTCTATTTCCTGACGCAGAAGGGAAGCGTCAGAAGCTATGTCTGTCTTGTGATTACGCTGGCGATGCTGGTCTTCACCTGGTCTGGAACCGGGTATCTGGTACTTTTGGCGACGGCCATCGTTTTCCTGCTGCTCAGAATCAGGGATCGGGAAGTGCTGAAAAAATACGGGATCGTTGCTCTAGCTGTCCTGATTATTGCCATTCCTGTGGCCTTGATTGCCGGGAAGCAGGTCTGGAATTTTATTGTTAGTTTTATTGGTGATAAAAGCTACAGCACAAACCTGCATATGAAAAGCTGGGATGTATCGGGCATTCAGCTCAGCACATGGCTGGGAGTTCATCCGGCGAGAGATACCTTCCGCGAAGTAGGTTTTCTTCGCCTGGTGGAAATCGGCGGCGTTTGGGCACTGCTTTTATTCCTGTTTGCGAGTATTGCCGGAATTATAAAGGGAAATAAAGAGCTTTCAGACAGGCTGGAAGCATCCAGGCCGCTGTATTACGGTTCTCTGGCCTACCTGATTGGCTTTTTGTTCAGTATGCTGAATCTGCCCCACCTGACCAATTTCTCCGTAATGGGACCATTTTCCGTGTTCCTGATTTTGTCCATTTCCCAGGCGAAAAAGAAGGAAAGTTGATTCATGTATAAACGAACCCGACAGGGATGGCTGAAGCACTGGGATTTCATCCTGCTGGATCTTCTGGCATTGCTGCTCTCCTTTGTGCTTGCTTATTATATCCGCCACGGAAACAGCTATGTTTATTTACGTGTGGAATATAACCGGCTGGCAATCGTTCTCCTGACCTCGGATCTGCTGATCTCGGTGATCTTCAACACGATGCATAACGTGCTGAAGCGTTCTGCGGCGGATGAGATCCTGCAGAGTCTGAAACAGGCGGGGCTTGTGCTGGCGGCAGTATCCCTGTATATGTTCTCCGTCCAGATGTCGGATATCAGCCGCATCACGATTTACCTGACGGCAGCGATCCATCTGGTGCTGGGATATGCTGTCCGGACAGCCTGGAAACCGGTGGTTCGGAAGATAAATCGCAGAAAACATAAAGCGACCATACTTCTGCTGGCGGATGAGGAGGATATTCCCGCTGTGCAGGAGCAGGCCGGGAAGACGGATGGAACGGAGTTCTCCGGTGTGGTGCTGCTCAACCGGGATGCGAAGGGAGAGACGGTTTCCGGACTGCCTGTTCCGGTGAACCTTTCAGAAGCCGCGGATTATATCTGTCGGGAATGGGTGGATAAAGTGTTCATCTATCCGCATCATCTGTCCCAGATTGACGCGGATGAAAAGGAAGGTTCTCCCACACTGGCTGCCCTGATTACCCGGTGCCGGACCATGGCGGTTCCATTGCATATTCGCCTTCCCATGGCGGAGGTCGGCGGTAAGGTCTTTGTGGAAAAGCAGTGCGGCTATCCAGTGCTGACCGCAACGATCAACTATGCATCCCCGCTTCAACTGACGGTCAAGCGTTTGATGGACATTATCGGAGGACTGGTTGGCAGCGTGATGGCGTTGATCATCATCGCGATCGTCGGGCCGAAGATTAAGAAGGAAAGCCCGGGCCCGATTCTGTTTAAGCAGATCCGGATCGGCCGGAATGGCAAGCGCTTTACTTGCTACAAGATTCGCTCCATGTATCTGGATGCGGAAGCCCGCAAGAAGGAACTCATGGATCAGAACCGGGTTTCCGATGGCATGATGTTCAAGCTCACCTTCGATCCTCGGGTCATCGGAAACCGGATCGTGGATGGGAAACAGGTGACCGGAATCGGCGAAAAGATCCGGAAAACCAGCTTGGATGAATTTCCTCAGTTTTTCAATATTCTGAAAGGGCAGATGAGTCTGGTGGGGACCCGGCCGCCTACGGTGGATGAATGGGAAAAGTATAAGTATCACCATAGGGCGCGGCTTTCGATCAAGCCCGGCCTGACCGGCCTCTGGCAGGTCAGCGGGCGGAGCGAGATTACCGATTTTGAAGAAGTGGTCAAGCTTGACACAGAATACATCAACAACTGGAGCCTTGGTCTGGATCTGAAGATCCTGATTAAAACCGTGAAGACCGTTGTCCGGAAGGACGGAGCTATGTAAAAAACGGGAGGATAAAGCATGCTGGTTTATACCATTGCCACGGCGCTGACCCTTGCGGCGGTAGCCTGGCTGTATCCGAAGCGGGAAATGGCGGAGATCAGCACAGGTATGGCCGGAACCGTCAAGCGATCTGTGTCGGCGGATACCCGGAAAAAGCTGATCCTCAGCTGCGTGGTCGCCATGATTCCTTTCCTGGCGGTGATGTCTGCCCGCTGGTGTGTGGGTGTGGATACCTGGTTCACCTATACGCCGGAATACCTCGCCATGAAATCCGAATCCGTTCCGCTGACGGAAGAGGAAGAACAGATCATGCTGACCAGCGGACAGATCACCGGTCGGCTGGCCCACGGGTATTCGAAAGAGAAAGCCATGGAGCTGACGCTGGAGGAGGCTTATAGCAATTTCAGGTTATTCTATCATCATACAGGCATCGGTTTCCAGGGACTGCAGCGGATTCTGGTTTTTTTTCACGCCGATGTTCAGTGGCTCTATTTTGTCACTTCCCTGATCATCCTTGGTTTGGTTTTCACGGCAATCTGGCAGCAGAGCAGCTATCCTTTGCTGGCCTGCCTTTTTTTTGTTATTACGGGAAACTTTTTCCTGTCCATGAACATTGTTTCCCAGTATATAGCCATTGCGATTTGTCTGTTTGCCTGCACCTTTGCCGAGAAGCGGAAACCGATCTGGTTTTTCCTGCTGGTGGCACTTGCAGCGACAGTCCATATTTCTGCATTGGTCTTCCTTCTGGTTTATTTTCTGCCTAAGCTGAAGATTAAACCGCTCTGGTGCATCGTTGCTGTGGCAGTTGCGCTTCTGGTGGCTCAGTTTGCCTTCCCGCTGATCAAAAAACTGGTGGAGATCGTTGCGCCCCAATATGTCCGGCATTTTGAAATGAGTGCTGATTTTGAATGGGTATTTTTTGGTATCGGCTGCGCCGTGCTGGCGCTCGGAACCTGCTATTTCAACAAAGGAAAAGATTTTCCTTATTTCCGGCTCTGGTATTATATGAATGTTTTGGGACTCATTGCCCTGGCCTTTTCCGGGAACATTCCTCTGATGAAGCGAATTAATTACTACTTTGCAGCTTCGCATATTCTCCTCCTTCCCATGCTGATGAATCTGGAAGAAGACAAAAAGAAGCGTATCGGCCTTCACATCCTGACCATCGGGCTGTTCACCGCCCAGATCGTTGTTGCTATCTGGCATCTGAATAAGCACGCCACCCTGCCATATCGGGCTTTCTTCCAGGGAAACCGCCTGGAAATGATGCTGCCCATGCTGGATCATATTCCGGGACTGTGGTAATATTCGGACACATCGTGATCTTTCCGTGCAGGAAGACAAGGGAATGAGGGCATATTGTTTCAACAGGAGAAGCATGAAAGAAAACGGGAAAACGGTTCAGATCATCGTCGCAGCGCATAAGCCTTACAGGATGCCGGATGATCCTCTGTATCTTTCGCTTCAGGTGGGGGCGGAGGGAAAGGAAAGCATCGGCTATCAGCGGGATGATGAAGGCGACAACATCTCTGCGCTCAATCCGTATTTCTGCGAGCTCACCGGCCTTTACTGGGGATGGAAGAACCTGAACAGCGATTATGTCGGCCTTGTTCATTATCGTCGGTATTTCTCCATCCGTCCCAACGGCAAAGATCCCTGGGCCGGTATTCTGAAAGAAGCGGAGCTGAGCCCTTTGATTCCCCAAATCCGCCTCTTCGTTCCCGCAAAGCGCAGATATTATATCGAGACCCTGTATAGTCATTATGCCCACACCCACTATGCGGGCCAGCTGGACGAAACCCGGAAAATCATCGGGGAGAAATATCCGGACTATCTTCCCGCTTATGACAGGACCGTAAATCAGCGCTGGGGCTATATGTTCAATATGCTGATTGCCGAAAAAAGCCTCCTGGACGATTACTGCTCCTGGTTGTTCGACATCCTCTTCGATCTCCGGACCCGGATTGGAAAAGAGCAGGAAGCAAATCTGGACACTTATCAGGGACGGTTCTACGGTCGGATTTCCGAAATCATCTTCAACGTGTGGCTGAGCCGCCGGCTGGAAATTGGAAATCTCAGCCCGAAGGAAATCAAAGAAATCCCCTTCATCAGCACCGAAAAGGTGGACTGGAAGAAGAAGGGGACCGCCTTCCTGAAGGCCAAATTCATCGGAGAGCGCTATCAGGGAAGCTTCTGACACACGAATGCCCATTTCGAAGCTGTGGCATGCGGCACGGAAGCCAGAGGGCATGCATGAAGCAGCCGCTGGAAACGTCAGATCCGGGGGATGGCGGAGCTTTGCCCGGAAGAAAGGACCGATCCATGCAGGATTTGACCGGGGGAAGCAGCCGCCGGGTGGAGGAAATCGACATTGTCAAGGCGATCGCCATCATGTTGATGGTGGCCTGCCACGCCGGTGTATCCTTTGCCCGGTTCAACCAGATGTTCCATATGGCGATTTTTTTCATCGCTGCCGGTTTCTTTTTCAGGGATTCCTCTTCGGACTCCCTCTGCTCCACCGCGAAAACCATCTGGAGCAAGTACAGGAAGTTGGTGATTCTTTTCTTTATCTGGAACACTGTCTTCGTCCTGCTTCATAACCCGCTGACACGAACCAACATCATTCCGGCCGGCGCGGAAAACGTCGCGATTCCAACGCCGGATCCGTCTTCCTTTTATACCGCCGCCGACATTGTAAAACGAATCCTTCTGGGTCTGCTCTTCGGCTATCGGGAATTCCTGATCGGCGGTTTCTGGTTTTTCCGGGTTCTGTTTCTGATCACGGCCGCCTATTGTGCTATTGATTTTCTCCTGAAGAAGCTCACCAAAGGCAACCGTTGGGCAGGCTTGGGAGGTCAGTTCATTGCATCGGCGACCCTGCTGTTTGTCGGCTGGCATTTTTCCCGAAAAGGCCAGGATTTTTTCAGCATCCCCCATGTCTGTTCCTTTTATTGTCTCTATTTCCTCGGCCACCTGTTGGCCCTGGCGAGATCCAAATATATCAACTGGAAATGGCCGATTTACCTGGCAATCCTGATTCTTTCCTTTGGCCTCCTGCTGTATCTGAACACCCGGGGATATGTTGGCTACAACCTGAATGACTATTACCCCGGCCCTCTATATATGCTCTGCTGTGCCTTCACTGGCTGGTGCTGGCTGTACAGCATGGCCTGGTTCCTGCAAAAGATCCCCGTGGTCAGCACCGTTCTGAAGGTGACAGGCCAAAAGACCCTCTCCGTGCTGATTCTGCATCTCCCGGTTCTGAAAGTCATTCAGATCATCCAGGCCCTGTATTTCAAGACGCCTCTTTATGGCCTTGCCTCCTTCCCGAGCGTCCGTTCCGGAAACACCTGGTGGTGCCTTCTGTATGTCGCCTTGGCCACTGCCATCCCGGTTCTTCTGGATGTTCTGTATCGAAGATTGACAAGCCCAATCTTCAAAAAGGGAGAAGGAAGATAACAAAGGAAAAAGCGCAGGAATGACGCAAGGGGGGAAGATGGAACATGGAGGAATATTCACGGATTGTTATTCAGCACTATTGTGATACACATAGCACCGTAAAAAGCAGGCGACTGAGAAAACTGCTGGAGCTGTCATATGACCCGGGAGCGGAATCTTATTTGAACGAACACAACCCGTTATGAATCTTATTTGAGATTGAAGAATTCGTTTATTTACAACAAGTTCAAGGATTCGAAGAGACAAAATCAGTCTCATTATGAATCCTTTAGAAAAAAACAGCTTTAGTTATGGATCCTATTTCAATACAATCACCTGCACGTATTGATTTCGTCATCGCTCCTCTTCAGGAAAGCTTTGCAGATGCAGGCAGCGGTGGCGAAATTTATTTTCTGATCATATTTTCGCTTGGGGCTGCCTTGTTTTGAAACAGCAATGTGGCGGGTAATCGCCTCGCAGCAGTTGTAGAGGATCAATCGAGCCCAGGCTTCCTGTTCAACCGATTCCCGTTTCCGACCATGAAAATGAACGAGATCAATCGTGTACTTGAGTTCCCGGAAAGAGGTTTCCTCGCCCCACCGCATGTGATATAGATCCTTCATTACATCAAGCGGGAATTCATCACGATCCAGATTGGTAGCGAGATATTCGAAAACGCCATCCGAGACTTCAATGCATAGGATGCGAAGGAACAACGGAAAGAAGGGATTGTCCGGAGTAAAGAAATCACATTTGGAAACCCAAAAGTCGGATAATCAGCACTCAATAATCAGCTGACCTTCATCCCCAGTTTTCTGAGGAACAGCCTGTCCCGCTCGGTCAGTTCCGTCGTCCAGCGCTTGGCATGCAGCTTGGAGGAGACATTGACTTCCTCAATTACATCAAACCACTGAAGGGCAAGATAAACCGGTGTGTTCTTCAGCCAATTCTTGAGCTTGGTTTCTACTTTCATGTTCTCCCTGGAATCGTGTTCCGGATCACCGTTCTCCACCGCCAGTGTCAGTTTCATCTCCCGGATCTGTTCGCCGAGGTATTCATAATAGCAGAGAGCAACAAACTGCACGAACATCCTTCCCATTAAAGCGTCACTGGTCCATACCCGCGTTCTGCTTCCGTCCGCCCGCTGCTTTCCTGATTCGAAGAAGAACTCGATTACGCCCCGTTTCCGGTATTTCCGGAGGCATTCGAACGGATCCTTCTCACAGTTGGAGACCAGGGCGAAGTACCCATGGTATTTCTTTTCCTCGGCGATCGCCTTCTCATTGAATGTGACCGTTACCTTGGAACCGTAGTGCCGGACATACAGGAACTTCTGCACCTTCTTCCAGGCACTTTCTTTCAGGTCCTGTTCATCTTTTCCGTCTTCAACCAGCTCCTTCAGTTCAAACAGATCATTGTCGAAGGCGGTATCCTGTTCCACCCGGCGCATTGGATTGAAATACAGGTGGAGATAGATCCGGCGGCGGAAGGTCTCTTCATCACCTTCTTTCAGGTCCTTTTTGCGGCTGCCGTATTTCCTGGCGCGGGAAAACTCCTGCATCAGCATAACAGTAATACCATGGGTGTTGGTATCAAACGGACAGGCGCTGCTGGTGCTGCGAAACTCGTCCAGCCTGGCGTTCAATTCCGGCTTGATCCAGTTCAGATTGGTCTTTGCCAGGGTGATAAAGTCAAAGTACGCGTATAGTAACTCTGCCAGATTTTTTTCGGAATAATATCCGTTATCCGTAACGATCTCTGCGTTCCCGATACTGAGAATCTGAAGCTGCTTCAGCGTATTTTCAATGGTGATCACATCGGGTTGATTCCCCGGCTGCTTGGTAAAGGCTACCGGCTGCCTGGTTTCAATAGAGTACAGGGATAGGAGCTTTACCGTTTCCAGTCCGTCATGCGCCTTATTGAATCCATATCTGGCTTCCGGCAGTTGCTGAGAATAGGTTGAAACGGTGGTTGAATCATAAGCCAGGACCGGTTCTCCCTCACTGCCCTGGAGGCGGGAGGCAAAGAAGCTTTGCATCAGGCTCTCATCCCGTCCGACGCTGGTGAACAGATCGTGGTAAACATCTTCTGAGATCCCATCCTCATAAGGAATAGGGTGCGAATACTGCCAGGCAGTGATCCCCGGTAAAGACTGGCCATCCGTTGCCAGCAGGTATCTGGCCAGAGACAGGATCTTCTGGGCGGTGCCGAGATCCGTATTCGCGTAGATGGCTTCATCGATCCCGGACGCTTTTCCAATGTGATCTATGATATCCATCATGCCAACACGCATCCGGCTGGCATTCAGGAAAGGAGCGGGTAAATTTGAGACTTTTTTTCCGCTAGGACGTTTCGGACGGGTAGGAACGACCTGGTTTTGTCCAAGTGGGATTTTGCCGACAATCTTGCTGGACAGAACTACATTGTATTTCTTTTCCGGATCGTACTGGGTCTTACGTTCGATAACGTAGATATCACCGTTCTTCTGGCGCTGCCGGATGGTGCGGGTAACGATCTCACCGGAATGCTTTCTGGCCATGGGGTAAATCCTCCTATTGAGTATATATAATTATAACATATACTCAATATGAAAGCAAGAGGAAATTCAATAAAATCAACGGGTTCCGGCATTTTTCAGGAGGAAATCGGCAGTGGTTGAGTGGTTTGAGTACGCATTAGACGACTTTTGGGTTGGAAACATCAGAGATCACGGTGTATTTATCCCTGTTGGCCAGAACTTCTTTGGTTTGTCTGTGGGTGAGGATGGTTTCCAGATTCAGGTTGTCAAATTCACCATCAGGGAAGTTGTAGGTTGAAAGGATACCGTTGCTGCCGGGTTCCTTGAGACGGACCAGGAATTTCTGACCGGAACGGATCAGATGAGCGAAAACCTGGTAGCTCTCATATCCCCGGTCAGCCAGGAAGATGGTGGAGATCGAGGATCGATATCGATCGACCATGGTAATAAATGCAGCGCGTTCATGGCTTTTTCGATCCGGTTCAAAAACGCAATCGGCATAAATACCGTTGAGCGCATCATAGAATGCATTCAAATGGAGCTGGTTGTAACCACGGTTATCACCGTTCTTGTGATAGGTTTCGGTATCAAGGGGATTATACGGAATATTGATATCGGAGCCATCCGCAGCGAGTATCCTGTATCCATGGAAGAGCTTGGGAGTATCGAGCGCTTCCAGCCTCTCGGTGAAAATCGAGAACAGGAAACGGATAGCTTCCGGAAGAACCTTGGCCCGCTGCTGACAGAAAGCTGACTTGGTGGGAGTGTCATCCGCAAAGCTAAAGTATTTCATCAGTTCGTTCTGGAGCGAACCACCGTCAATCAGCAGCATGATTTTCACAAGTTTCTGGAATGAAAACTTCCGATCCCGGGTAAAGTCGGCTTCCGGATGTTTCAGGAACAACCATTTGATGGAATCAAGGTCGGCGATGCAATCGAGCAGGGTTTTCTTCACGGTTTCGGCGTAGGCTTGGTCATTCATGGGGATTCCTCCTTGTAGTATACTGAGCAGGGCTCATTTTTCACTACAAGGGCTTTTTTTGATCGCCGGCGGCCGGCTTTGCCGGCCACCGGAATAGCGACCAAAAAGCCGCACATTTTGTGCGTCCTGTCAACCCCTTTTCCGAAATTTTTCTGCTTTTCGATTGTTTTTCGTTGGGCCGAGTTGTTACAAAAATTAAGCGCCGCGTATTCGCTACACGGCGTTGGGAGGAGCTAAACTAAATGACATTGTAGGACAGGAAGAATTAATCAGTGTCATCGTGCCTGTGTATAATGCCGAAGAGCACCTGCGGGAATGTCTGGAATCCATTATACAACAGACTTATGAAAACCTAGAGATCATTGTTGTCAATGATGGTTCATCAGATCAAAGTGAAAAAATCATTACTGAGATCCAACAAACAGATTTACGAATTCGACTGATCAGTCAGGAAAATGCCGGTGTTTCCGCTGCAAGGAACGCCGGGCTTAAGGCGGCGCATGGTGCATATATAGGATTTGTGGATGCTGATGACTGGATTCATCCTGATATGTACAGACAACTGTGTCAGAATCTTTGTCAATATAATGCAGACATCAGCGAAATAGGTATAACGCGTAAAAAGGATAGAATAAGCAGAAAAGAAAAGGGTAAGGTGGCTTTATATAACAGAGATGAATACATGAAAAAGTTTTTCAAGATTTCATCTCAGGAAATAAAGTACTATGTAGATAATAAGCTATTCAGATCCGATATCATCCGGAATGCATTCTTCCCTCCTTATGCAATTGGAGAGGATGTGGTTTTACTTTTCACGCAATAGCTAATTCTGAACGAATTGTTGAATCCGATAAACGGATGTATTATTACAGACAGGGAAGCGGAGTAACGGGTTCTTTCAATGACAAGTACTTTGACCTGAAACAGGTATGGAACGAAATATATGGATCAGCAAAAAAAGAGTATCCTCAATATCTTGAATGGGCGAAAGTAAACAAAGCCAGGATCAATTTTACCCTATTGTCAGAATTAGCCCTGTCAAAGGAGTATGAATCGGGAGAATATAAGGCAAAACGAGAAGAACTCATAAAAGAACTGAAAAAGAATCGACGAGAGTTGATCAAATCAGGTATTTCATGGACTCGAAAAGTTCTGATGTTGTTTTATTGTGCAAATTACAGCCTTACAGCAAGGATCATAAGTCGCTTGTGTACTTCTAATTGAAGAGTGATGATGTTGACTCCTATATATTCAACAATATCCTTTGAAGAAAAACCTTCAGCAGCAAGCTGTGATACTTCTTTCGAGGAGAGCGAAGAGATAGATGGGGAATAAGATGAAACCAACTGTTTTTTTTAGTCATTCGTCAAAAGACAAAGAGCCGATTTTGATTTTGAGAAATCTGCTTGATAAGAAAACGGGTGGTAGTTTAGATATTTTTATGTCAAGTGATGGCCAAAGTGTTCCCTTTGGTTCGAATTGGATTCATAAACTCGAAGAAAAATTGAATGATGCCAAAATCATGTTTGTTTTCGTAACAGATAATTCAGTTAAGTCAGGATGGACATATTTTGAAGCAGGATATGCTTATTCAAAAGAGATAAAGGTTGTACCAATAGGAATTGGAATAGATATCGAAACGATTGGGGGGCCATTGGGACTTCTTCAAGGTTTCAATTTGCTATCATATGATAGCATGAACAATATAATAAGCATTATAAATCAAACTTTTGAATTTCATTTTGAGGAATCATATACAGAATCAGATTTTAGTGAAGTAATGAATTCTTTTCCTCAATTAGATAAATACGCAATATCTGTCGAAGATGTTGTAAAATATGCGGCATTTGAATTAAAAAGCAAATACAAAAGAAATGAGAGTGTAATAGAATATAACATTGATGAATACTTTCATAAGATAGTCACTTATCTTAATGATAATAAAATTGAATTTTCTACAGATAATCATAGAGAAAACAGAGAAGTAACCGTCATTGTAGCACGTGGAATAACAATAAATTATTATCATAAAAGGGAGAAGGATCCGGAGTCTTTTGTTGATCAAGGGGATGAAGCAAAAATATCATTTCAGGTTTCACCATTTAACTTTGAGAATTGTTTTTCTCTGCTGGTAGAGTTGATGAAACTCCGGGAAGGAAATCATAACAGATATATAAAAATGGTATTTCAAGATAATATTACTTGCGTAACCGCAAAAGAAGATATATCCGCAATTCTATCTAATTATCCGGATGAATTCTCCTTGGATGCAGGACGAAAAGACTCATACATATGTAACGAATTGGGAATATCTTTTCAATTGTTTGAGTATAATGGCTCATCTCAATACAGCCCATTCAAAGCAATATATATTAACTATAATTGTACTCAAATTGACGCAATATGTGTTTTGAGACTGTTAAACAGGCTGTTTGAAATAAAGCTGATAAAATATGGCAATATCCCTGCCTTCGATGGATCTTATACCCTCCGTAATTGAGGAGGGAATGAAGATGCATAAGACAGTCGCAATCGTTGTAACATTTAATAGGAAAGATATGCTTCAGGAATGCATTCACAGATTACTGGAGCAGACCGAGGCATGTGATATTCTTATTATTGATAATGCAAGTACAGATGGAACATATGACGCAATCAGTCAGTTTATCGGCGGAGAGAGAATCAGATATTATAATACAGATAAGAATATTGGCGGAGCAGGAGGGTTTAACTACGGACTCAGAAAGGCATATGAAATCGGATACCAGTATTTCTGGTTAATGGATGATGATACATATCCAGAAAAAGACGCGCTTAGCAAACTTCTGAAGGCTGACGCTCAATTAAATCATGAATATGGGTTTTTGTCCAGCATGGCCTACTGGAAAGACGGTAGTCCTTGCAATATGAATATACAACGGACTTCATTAAACAAAAAGATCACAGGGACTGAGAAGGATAATACAAAGATTATTATGGCAACCTTTGTTTCTTTCTTTTTGAAACGAGAAACTGTTGAGCAATATGGTTTGCCAATTTCAGAGTTTTTCATCTGGTCAGATGACCTTGAATATTCCAGAAGGATATCTGTAAATCAACCGGGGTATTTTGTTCCTCAAAGCCGCGTTCTTCATGCTATGAGCAGCAACGAAAAGGTAGGCATTGAGAAAGACGGGAAAGAACGTCTTTGGAGGTATGTATATCTATACCGTAATGAAGTATATGTTTTTCGCCGTGAAGGCATTAATGGATGGATCTATTTAGTATGCAGGCTCATATTGCATTCTGTCAGAGTTTTATCACATAAGGGATCAGACAAAAAAGAAAAACTGCGTCTAATTTGGAAATCATTTTTTCATGGAATAAAATTTCATCCTGAGATAGATTTTGTCTGAAATGAATTAAAAAAGATAAATGGATTGACCCGGAAAGGTTGTAGCGATGAATATAAAAAAGGCTATTAAGAATGGTCTATGGCGGTACACTTATATTTTACCATTCGCTCGAAAATATAAACTTGATGAAAAAGGAAAAGTAGAATTAATTCAGCAAGTGGTTAATACCTATAAAATGATAAAACCTGTGAGAACGGAAAACAGTGAATCAACAGGTGCAAACATTAAAGAATTGCTATCACAAATTGATATTGATTTGACCAGCAACTCTCGTTTTATATATTTTTTGGATACATCCAAGACTATAGCTATCCCTGGAAATATATTATCAAACTTCACGCTTTCATATGACAAAGTAATTCACGGTACATTTACGGAATTAGCCTCAAATGCTAATGGGAACGATGAATATGGCAAAGAGGCAAAGTTAGTTGCCGAAGGAATAGAAATACTGGTTAATCGAATAATTGAATTATTGGAAAAATCCAATCATCCCAACAAAAGAACGCTACTCAATTACTTTCATCGTATTCTGACAAAACCAGCAGAGCACCTTGATGAAGCACTTCAAAGGGTATTGTTCTTTAATCAGATCCTTTGGCAAACGAAACATCGCCTCAATGGATTGGGTAGATTGGATGTGATTCTGGAAGACTATTATAATACAGATATTGGAAATGGAATAATTGACGAGCAAGAAGCCAGAGGAATGATTGATGATTTTCTTACTGTTCTTGGATTGTATTCACAATACAAAAGCGATACACTGCAAGGGGACATCGGACAAATTATCATTCTTGGTGGATTAGATTCAGAGAAAAATTACTTTTTCAACGACTTGACAGCCTTGTTTCTTCAGGAACAAGCCCATTTACATATACCAGATCCTAAAATATTGCTGCGTGTAAGCAAAGAAACGCCAGAAGAGCTTCTGGGGATTGCAATAGAATCTCTATCCGCTAAAACCGGGAGTCCTCTCTTTTCAAATGATGATGTTGTAATACCGGCGCTTATTGATTCCGGTGTTGAGATTGAGGATGCATATCAATATTGCGTTTCCGCTTGCTGGGAACCTCTCGTTGTAGGGAAAAGCATTGCTCAGAATAATATCGGCGTATTAGACTATTTCAAAGCGTTAGATGAAACGCTGGAGGAAGATGCTAATTCATTTGAAGAATTATTAGAGAAATATATTAAAAAATGTCAGAACAGACTCAAAAATCTTTTGCAGGAAATTGATACGGTCAAATGGGCGAAGGATCCTTTCGTATCAATGTTCATGGATGGATGTTCGGAAAGCAGGAACGATATATCAACTGGACATTGTAGATATCCCAATTATGGAATAACGACCGTAGCTCTTTCTAATACAATTGACAGTTTAATTAACATCAAAACTATCGTGTATGATAAAAATGAATATACATTGAAGCAATTGAATGAAGCGAGGAAGAATAATTTTAATGAAGCAAATGAAATATACAACCTAATAGCTGGTGAAAGAAAATCCTTTGGTCATGACCATGATATGATTATTGATTTAACCAACCGTATTACGGACAGCATGGCAGACATATTAGACAATTATACGAATCACTTGGGTGGGAAAGTAAAGATAGGACTTTCGTCACCTGATTATAATATTATCAGCAAAAAGACAGCTGGTGATTTTAGTGGAAGAAAGCATGGCATGCCATACAATACACATATTTCATGTATTGATGCTGCTTATACAGAAGTGATCAATTTTGCAGGGAATCTAAAATACGACAAACTCAGATATAATGGAAACGTTGTGGATTTCTTCGTTCCACCTGCACTAATTGAAAACAATGCTGATCAGTTTCTGCGATTTGTTAGAGGAGCGATTTTATCTGGTTTTTTTCAAATGCAAATGAATGTCTTGGATAGCAAAACCTTAATTGATGCCAAAGAACATCCGGAGAAATATGGCGGACTCATTGTACGTGTGTGGGGGTTTAGCGCATACTTTAACGATTTACCAGAAAGCTATAAGGATCTTATGATTGAACGGGCGACAGCAGCAGAAAAGATAGCTTGAACAATTAGTTCATAGGAAAAAGCGCATGGAAAAAAGCAGGTTACTCGTTACAAACATACAAAGATTTTCTCTTCATGATGGACCAGGTATTCGAACAACAATCTTTTTGAAAGGATGTAGCCTTCGTTGTCCATGGTGCTCAAATCCGGAGAATATTATGTCGTTTCCAGAAAAATATTCTTGCGACGGGGAAGAAGGCGTGTATGGGCGATACTATTCATATGACGAATTAGTAAAGGAATGCATAAAAGATAAAAAATACTATTATGGCAAATTGAATCGAAAAGACCAATGGAATATAAAATATACAACAGAAATTAACAATCTTCCGGGCGGTATAACATTTAGTGGTGGAGAACCATTAATGCAGATGGAAAGTCTGGAAAAACTATGCAAAAAATTACATGATCAGGGAATTCATCTGGCTATTGAAACAAGCCTTTTTGCATCTCCGGATTTATTAGAAATGGCACTGCGAAATATAGATTTGTTTTTTGTAGACATAAAAATATTAAATAGCGAACAGTGCCTCAATATGGAGCATGGCGATCTACGAAATTATCTGGAAAACATGGACATCTTGTTTCATTGGCGCGATGACGAAGGAAACAAAAAACCGGTGATTATTCGTGTTCCGGTTATTGGTGAAAAAACAGAGAGCAAAGAAAACCGAATAAAAGCACATGAACTAATAAAGAAATACAAAAACAGCATTCTGAAAATAGAACTGCTGAAAGAACACAATCTGGCAGAAAAAAAATATCGATCATTAGGACGCTTTTCTGCTTATCAAGGTGTATCAGACCAAACCATGCAGATCTACAAAGATGAGCTATCAGATCTTGGCATACAGACAGAAATTTGCAGTTTTACATAAAGCTCGTGAAAATGACTATAAGAGAGAAAGATAACAGAAAAATGATGGATCAAACACACGAAGTTCAAATAACAGCGAACAAAGAGACCCAAAGCAAAAGAACATTCAGAGTGCTGGAAATATTTGGGGAGCCGATAAATAAAGGTGGTCAGCAGTCATTTGTTTTATATGCTTTAGAAAATATGGATTTATCAAATATCACTGTTGACCTTTTTACACCTTATTACGCAAACAACTTACAATTAATTGGTTTCATAAAAGCACATGGTGGAAAGGTGATTGCCAATGACCTTCCGTTTATTCCGGGAAAGAGCAGGAGGAATATAATACCAGTACTTAAGGATGCATTACAAAGAGAGAAATATGATGCCGTCCATATCCATTCTGGAAGCATTACTGCTCTTGCATATTCCGCAAGGGAAGCATATAGGGCAGGAGTGAAAAAGATCATTGTTCATTCTCATAGCTCCGGAGAAAGCGGAAGTATTAAGCACGATTTGATTAAACTTTATTCAGCGCCGATTCTAAGTAAGAACGCAACACATTACTGTGCATGTTCTAATGAAGCGGCAGAGTGGGAGTTTCCAAGAAATGTATGGAAAAAAGTTCAAATCATAAACAATGGTATTGATCCAGACCATTTTGCATATGATGTTTATAAACGGAAAGAAATGAGAAAAAAGTATGAGATAGAGAATGAGACGGTCGTACTAGGTCATGTTGGACGATTTTCGAGAGAAAAGAATCAAGGTTTTTTGGTCGAATTACTTAAGAACTATTTAGCGAAACATCCTGACGAACGAATTAAACTATTGCTTATGGGAGAAGGAGACAATAAACAGGATGCTAAGAAGAAAGCACATAGATACGGATTAGATGAATACATTGCATTTCCTGAAGACTATGATAAAGTAGCAGAGTTCATGCAAATGATTGATATCTTTTTGGTTCCGTCCCTCTATGAAGGTTTGTCACTAGTTGCATTAGAAGCACAAGCCTCCGGTCTGCCAGTAATAGCATCGAACGGACTTCCGCAAAGAGTAAAAGTGACAGATAATATGGAGTTTATTGCTTTGGATAATATAAATGCATGGTGCGAAGCGATTGAAAAACACAAATCTGATAAAAGAATAGATAACAGAAGTATCATAAAGAAAGCAGGGTTTGATATCAAGGATACAGCTCGGGCGATACAAGAAATATATATCAGTGGCTGATTTACAGACATCCTTTTGAATTTGCTGTGTTTCCAAGGTTCAATTCGATTACCAGTACAAACTTTCTGAAAGCACTAAATATTTTGGTTAAAGAGATCTTATTCAAAAATCGAAAAACGAATAACGGAGAAGTAGAAAAGGGAACAAGATGGCAAACACTTCAATATCATATAAAAGAGTTAGCATAATTATTCCAGTATATAATTGTCATAGTGTGGCTAAGGCGATAGAGAGTATACCAAATGACAGGGCTATTGAAATAATTGTTATTGATGGTGGTTCAGATAAGAAGACAAGAGAGATAATTGAATCACATTGCAATCGTATTGATTATTACGTATCAGAAAAAGATCAAGGTCTTTATGACGCGATGAATAAAGGAGTGCGAGTAGCCAAAGGAGAATGGGTTTTCACTTTAGCAGCAGATGATCAATTGCTCTGCAATCCAGTTCACTTAATTGACCGATATTGTAATGATGAAAGTGATATAATCTGTGGAAAACTAATCGCTTTGGATTTTCAGGGTCGTTTCTTTATACTGGAGCCAAATTCCAGCTATCATAAACTGCTAGTAGAATGTACAATCAACCATCCAGGTTGTTTTTTTCGAAGATCGGTATATGATCGATTTGGCTTCTATGATTTGCGGTATAAATGTGCTGCAGATCATGAGTTTTTTATACGTTTATGGAAGCATAATGCAAAATTCAAATTCATTCCAGAAATAATTACTTACTTCTCATATGGAGGCTTGAGCACTAAAAATCACTTTTTTGCATTTCGAGAGGATGTTTTAATTTCTGATCAATATAATGTATCACGTCTCATTTCTCGAAGCAACTATATTTTGCGGACCCTAAAGTTTTATGGTTCTAAGGTGAAAGATAGATTACATATTCCGCACAAAACATATTATATGACGGCAAATCAATTAATGGATGTATTAAGATATCATCCTGAAGTTATCAATAGAGCTTTCCTTGAGAAACTTGAAAAGAAGGGGACTATTGTAGGTAATATAGATGTATGATTCAATAAAAACTGCATACCTCAAAATGGGTTTCAAGGGAATTATCAGATACTTATTGCAACAATCAATAGGGATGCAGCATTATGAGGACAATATAGACACTATTCTTTATTTTCTGAACTACTATGCAGATATTAAAACATTTCCGAAAGCAACAGGAAACATAAGAAAACTACAGGAGGGCGACGTTTTATTATTAAGAATAGTTGATAAAGTTTGCAAAAAATATAAATTTGAATATTGGATAGACGCTGGGACATTATTGGGGGCAGTGAGGCATAAAGGGTTTATCCCATGGGATGATGATATGGATATAAACATGATGAGAGAAACATACGAAAAAGCAAGACCCATCCTAGAAAAAGAATTAGGGCAGTATGGGATTTCAGTACAGGAGAAGACTGAAGAACCTATCGCGCACACTGGGATAGGTTATCACCATAACAAAACAGGTTTGTGGATTGATCTTTTCCCTTTTGAATATTCCACTGTTGATTCTAAGAGAGCTGAGGAAATTAAAGAGTATAATTGGCATTGCTTAAAATATCAGAAAGTATGGAGAAATAAAAAAAATAAATATACTCGGGAGCAGATGTTTTCACGAAGAAAAAAGATGATACCTGAAATTTGCGATAGAGAACATGCAAAATCAATTATCAATTGTCCGGAATGGTGTCCCAAACCAATGGTCTTCCCAATGGAAACGATTCTACCTGCTAGACCTATAATGTTTGAAGGATATGGAATTTTAGCGCCACAAAAACCTGAAGAGTATTTAACTGTTTTTTATGGAAACTATATGGGATTTCCCAAATCGGGATTGATGCATCATGGTGACAAAAATGGCAATTTAGCAGAGCGAGCTAAAATACATGGAATAGATATGGATCAGATTCTTGAGGAATTGGAACATATATTCAACAGCATTTAGCAGGAGTATTGTTATGAATGTAGCTTTAATTATTGCTGGTGGTTCTGGCAAACGAATGGGACAGGATATACCAAAGCAGTTTATTCATATCTATGATAAGCCAGTAATTATATACACTTTAGAGAGTTTTCAAAACCATCCACAAATTGATATGATTGATGTGGTATGTTTAGAAGGATGGCAGGAGGTATTGCAGGCATACTCAAAACAATTTAATATTTCTAAACTAAGAACAATCGTTTCAGGAGGAAAAACGGGGCAAGAGTCAATCAGAAATGGTGTTTATGCCATGGAGGGAAGGGTAAGTGATGATGATATAGTTATTATACATGATGGTATAAGACCGCTCGTGGATGAGTATGTTCTGACCGATGTAATTGTAAAGGCGAAAACATATGGGAACGCCGTAACAGCTATGCCCTACAATGAACAGATTTTTATCATGGATGATGATATAAGCACCATCAATTATATTCCTAGAGAACGATTGAGAAGAGTATCTACTCCGCAAGCATATCATTATGGAAAACTAAAATGGGCTTATCATGAAGCATATGATAAACAAATTGGGATATTTGGATCATCTTATACAAATACTATGATGGTTGAATTGGGTGAACGTCTCTATTTTGCTGCTGGATCGGAAAAAAACATAAAACTTACCTCGCGGGATGATTTAGAAATATTTAAAGCATACCTAAAACTTGAAAAGGATATTTGGTTAAAGTAGGAGCAGAGATGAATCTTTATACGAATGAACGTTATTTGGCCGATATCGGATATGTTTGCCAACTGGATCTACCATGGGAAAAAATAAAAGAGAAAAACATTTTCCTGTCTGGAGCAACAGGAATGATAGGGTCCTTCTTTGTTGATGTTCTTTTGTATAAGGACATAGGTATTAATGTGTGTGCCATCAGCCGTGATACTGAAAAAGCGAAGATGCGGTTTTCAAAATGGGGGAGCAACAAGTATTTACACCTTATTGAATGCGACATAAATATAAATGAAAATCTTCTCACCGGTTTTAAAAACGATATACAGTTTGATTATTGCCTACATTTAGCCTCAAACACACACCCCGTGCAATACGCTACAGACCCAATAGGTACGATTATGACCAATATCATTGGGCTAAAGAATATGCTTGATTATGCTGTCGATCATCAAGTTAATAGATTCGTTTTTGCGAGTTCAAATGAGATTTATGGAGAAAACAGGGGAGACAAGATCTTGTTTGACGAGAGATACTGCGGCTATATTGACTCAAACACGATGAGAGCTGGCTATCCTGAAAGTAAACGATGCGGAGAAGCATTGTGTCAAGCATACATTTCACAGAAGAAGTTGGATGTTGTTATTCCACGTTTCACAAGAACGTATGGTCCGACTATGTTAATGAACGATACGAAAGCTATTAGTCAGTTTATAAAAAATGGAATATCAAGAGAGGATATAGTTCTTAAATCTGAAGGAAATCAGTATTTCAGTTATACATATGTGGCAGATGCCGTGAGTGGTTTATTGACTGTAATGCTAAATGGTGACAAGGGAGAAGCATATAATATTTCTGATAAGGAATCTGACATAAAATTAAGAGACCTTGCAATGATCATAGCCAAGATAGCAGGGACAAAGGTAGTTTATGATAGTCCTGATGTAATTGAAGCTGCAGGATACAGTAAATCTACAATTGCAAGATTGGATGGAAGTAAGTTATGCCAATTGGGATGGAAACCACGGTACAATATTATTACTGGAGTCAATCAGACAATCAATATATTACGAGAAAGTTTATCTTGAGAAGATGTTGCTTTTTCGCATGATACAATTTTCAAAACTTCGTGATGGCGTTTTATAATGATCGTAATGGTATATTCCTCAATTAAAAATCTCAGAATGAAATCGAGTGGTTGACAAAAATGATAGTAGGGAATATATACAACTATGTGAAACAATCAAATTGTGCATTTCAGACTACAGAGTGGTAATCACCATCTAACAATCCGCAAAGACACGTTTACTAACAATTGTTTTTTGTTTCTGCACATACATACTAACAACACTTGTTCACCGTATGATTGATGACTCAATAGTAATAAATCTTGTAATTATTTCATATTAATATTAAGTTCCACAATTTTACTATCTCGTGAGCTCAGTGGTGGTTGAATCCCTTACAGCAAAGGGAGTCTCGCAAATAATCGACAGAAAAACAGCAAGTAGAATTCTATCTCGTTTCTACCTCATAACCTACGACCTCTTAGAGCCGTTATGCCATGTAAACCCTTGAAAGATCAAAGAGTCCAGGCCAGTCATCCGCTAACGAGATAGAAAAAAGCGCGGAAGTTAACAATTAAAGTATGAAACAAGACAAAATGGAGAGTAATTTGGAAAATAAGATATTAATTAGCATAGTCGTTCCTTGTTACAACGCAAAAGAGGATCTACTTGTTGAAGCACTAAAAAGCATCAGAGAACAATCATATAAATCATTTGAGATAATTGTAATCGATGATGGAAGCGCAGAAGAATACCATAATATTCTTGTTAAACATATAGACCGAGAAAATGAAAGACTGATTACGATTGACAAGTCAGGTGTATCCGAAGCAAGAAATATTGGAATTCAAGAAGCACGAGGAGATTACATATGTTTTATAGATGCTGATGATCTAGTATCATCAGATTTTTTATCAAGAGCTGTATTTTACCAGCAACTTACAGATGCGGATTTTATAATAGGTGGTGTAGAGCAACATCAAGATAGAAGTGAAATAAAATGTAGTACATTAAGAAATCAAACGATATATCAATTGTATAATGCGAGCGATCTCGCATTGTTGGTGCCTCATTTCATTGGCTCTAAATTCATGATTTGTTTCCCGGGAGGATATATTTCAAGGGGGCCGGTTGCACGGCTTATCAGAAAAGGTCTTGCTAATAAAATAGGTTTTGATAAAACCATTACAATAGGCGAAGATCTTGTTTGGAATCAAAGAATATTAAGAGAAGAAATAAGAGTATGTGTGGTCAAAGAATGTTGGTATCATTATTGGAGTAATCCGGAGTCAAAGACGCATAAACAGGATGACTTTATTTTTTTTGAGTTGGAAAAACAGATTTATGCTTTATGGGATATCCTTGACACAGAAGAAACTATGGTATACAAATCGTTAATAGAGCATCACTTCGAATCTTTACATACATGCTGGGACTTATGCCTTAGTAAGTTGAAAAAAAAAGACAAGAAGAAGTATCGTGAAACAGCAGAATATATATATAAAAGTAAAATATGGGAAGCAATATGTTGCAAGAGAACATATAAAATCTCAACAATGAAAAGGAAAATTGTAATATTACTGTGTAGAATGAGAGGATATTTTTTCCTGCTTGCCATGAAGGATTTATTACAAAGGATTATAATGAAAAGACAAGCAGTAAAAAAAAGCGAAAGTCAAATATGGTAATTTTATAGTTTCAGATAGAAATTGTATATTGATAGAGATAAAAGAAACAACTGTCAGTATAAGAAGGAACAATCAATGAAAAGGGCGATAAAAAACAAGCAAAAAACAATTGAATCTAATAACCAAATGATGGGTAATACGGGGATTAGAAGAACTTCATCCATAGATACGAACAAATTAGAGGCGGCCTATGTGCGATATCAGCATCAACATATTCCCAAGGACAAGTATCAGTTTGACAAAATAAGGAGTAAAGAAAAAAAAATAATATTCCAGAAAAAAAATATAGAAAACAATTATGGAACTTTTGTAAAGGTTTCTGTTATCACAGTAACTTACAATGCAGAGAAAGATATAGGCACGACAATTCAATCCGTTCTAGATCAGACTTGTAGCGATATTGAATATTTGATTCAGGATGGAATGTCAGAAGATCGGACATTAGAAATAGCGCGAAAGTATGAATGTGAGTTTAAAATGAAAGGAATTCGATATTCTATTGTAACGAAAAAGGATCATGGAATATACGATGCCATGAATGCTGCGGTTGAGAAGGTTAATGGGATTTATGTTATATTTATGAATGCGGGAGACAGATTAGTAAATAATCACACGATTGAGGATTTTTGCAATATAGTTAAGCAGAATGATAATGCGATTTATTATGGCGATACAATTTTGGAAAAAGAGGGATTATACAAATACAAATATGCCGCGGATACATCCGATGCCATGAGAGGTATTCCCTTTTGTCATCAAAGTGTTTTTACACCACGAACCCTTTTGATCAAAAATCAATTTAATACTTATTATAGAATATGTGCAGACTATGATTTTTATGCCAAAGCATACCGTGAAGGGGTTCAGTTCATAAGAATGAATCATGCTATATCAATCTACCAAAGCGTTGGTTTTTCGTCCAGAGATGGTGGAAAACAATCAGGCTTTGAAAAGAATGAAATTTCTTTGAAATATGGGTTTATAACAAAACAAGACTACAAAAAAGAAAAAAGAGAAATCTTATTCAATTCTGGTAAGATCAGAGTAATAAAGATCATGAAACATTTTTTCCCTATTCAAATTAGAAAACAACGGAGATATCGGATTTTAAAAAGAGATGGCTGGCAGGAGAAAATCGAATATGAAAGAGCGAAATGTAATGCTGAAATAAATAATTAAACGGGGTAGAGAATTATTCCTACAGGGTGAGGATAAAGTGATAAAAAATATGCTTCATCGTTTTGTTACTTGAAGGCTGTAAAAAAGCCTTCCAGAAGGTTGGGGAATCAAAACATACATTTATGTATTTTTAAGCAGACTATGGCTCATAGATTCAACAATAAAGCTACTAATCAAGGCAGTGATCAATGAAGGGCGATGATTCATGAAACTGGAACGAGAAAAAAATGCTAAGAGAAACCTTGTCGCAGGAACAATTCAACGTATTGTCGCTTTAGCATTGCCTTTTGTTCTCAGAACAGCTATTATTTATTCTCTAGGTGGTGCATATGTTGGATTAAACACATTATTTGGATCTGTTTTGAGCGTATTGAGTCTTGCAGAGTTAGGTTTCGGAGTAGCTGTCGTTTATTCAATGTATGACCCAATCGCAAAGAATGATCATACAAAAATATGCCAGTTACTATCATATTATAGAAAATGCTATCGCATTATCGGGACAGTCATTTTGGGGATCGGATTAGTGATGACTCCATTTATTCCCTCATTGGTTAAGAGTGATATTCCTGATGATGTAAACATAAAAATAGTATACATTATAACATTAAGTAGTACCGCATTAAGTTATGTGACCTTTGCTTATAAAGGATCATTATTAACCGCGTTGCAACGAAATGATATAACATCTTGGGTTACAACGGCGATTACTTTGCTACGAGATGGGATTCAAATATTTATTATTCTCCAATTTAGAAACTATTATGCTTTTATTCTTGTGAATCCGCTGATGACATTGCTAAATGGAGTCATGGTGGAATTAATTACTAGACGAAAATATCCGGAATATAAGCCAATTGGGAATTTGGATCAGGCATCAACCAATATTATAAAAAGCAAGGTGAAGAGCCTGTTTCTGGTTAAGGTCGGGAATGTAGTTTTCAATTCCGTGGACAATATTGTCATCTCAGCTTTTTTTGGATTAACAACCCTGGCAATCTATGGAAACTATTATTATGTTATTTCAACGTTATTTGGATTCCTTAAAATCTACTATGATTCTATGCGTGCAGGCATCGGAAACAAAATGGCCTTGGAATCGAAGGAAAAGGTTTACGAGCTATATGAACAGCTATTCTTTTTACAGACTTTGCTTATTGGCTGGATGACAATCTGTTTAATATGTTTATATCAAGATTTCATTGTGCTTTGGCTCCATGAAGAGAAGTATCTATTTGATGAAAAAATGGTATTCTTATTAGCTTTTTACTTCTATTCGTGGAAAATTCATGATATCGCTTCGATTTTCAAAGAAGCTGCAGGGCTATGGGAATACGATCGATTTGCGCCATTGATTTCTTCGATGTGCAATTTGCTAATAAATATCGTATTGGTTCATGTGATTGGAATATACGGCGTAGTAATATCAACCATTGCTTGTTCGTTGTTTTTTCCGATATGCTGGCAGATTCGAGTACTATATAAGTACTATTTCGGCATCCCATATAAACCTTATTTGAAGTCAATAGGTTTACATGCAATTCTAACTTGCTTTTTAGGTAGTATTACATATTATATATGCAAACATATTCAGATTCATCCGATATTGATTTCATTTTTGATCAAATTTCTCGTTTGCTGTATAATTCCATTAGGTGCATACAATGTTTTTTTTCACAAGAATCCTTTATATATTATTAATAAGAAACGTATTATACGGTTGATGAAAATACAAGGACGGAGAAATGTGAATTCATGAAAAAGTTAGACAAAAAGAATATTTTGGTTATTGGTGATATCATGCTGGATACTTATTTCACAGGAGAGATCAAGCGGATATCACCAGAGGCGCCGGTTCCCGTGTTTCATAAAATAGACGAGAGAAGTGTTCCAGGAGGAGCAGCCAATGTTGCTGTAAATCTGGTGTCGGCCGGACAGAATGTTTCGATTATATCGATCATTGGAAAGGATGAAAGAGGGAAGAAATTAATCGAACTAATTAACGATCAAGCGATTCATATAGAATATATATTTGCCTCAGAAAGGAAGACCACGGAGAAAGTCCGGTTTTTAGCAAACAATCATCAGCAAGTTATTCGATTAGATGAAGAAGATACTTTTGAATTAACAGAAGCAGAGAAAGTAATAATTCTGGAAAAACTGAGGGAGGTAATCAAAGAAACAGATCTCATTATCCTTTCGGATTATTTGAAGGGTTTGTTGACATATTCGGTTACGCAGGAAATTATAAAAATAGCAAAGGAATATCATATTCCTGTTATCGCAGATGTTAAAGGCGTTGAAGCCGAAAAATATAAGGGTGTAACTTTAATAAAACCAAATAAGAAAGAATTGCATGACTTAACCGGATGGAAAGTATCAACGAGAGAAGACGTAATTGCTGCTTCAGAGCAATTACGCTTAAAGTGCGAAGCAAAATATGTATTAACAACCTTAGGTGCAGAGGGGATGATTTTAGTAGGGGATGGTGAATCTTATGTCCTGCCATCCATCAAACAAGAAGTATTTGATGTTACTGGAGCTGGAGATACAGCTATTTCCTACCTTGCTGCGTGTATTGCCAGCGGATATACGATCCGCGAAGCGGTTTATATTGCCAATATTGCTGCTGGAATTCAAGTATCGAAGATTGGGACATCTTCCGTTTCATGGTTGGAAATTCAGGATAAAATATCTGTATTGGATGGAAGTCATCAAAAAATCATAAACAATGAGGATGCAAAAGAATATCGAAGCAAGTATAAAGATAAGCGAGTTGTTTTTACTAATGGATGTTTTGATATTCTGCATATCGGTCATGTACGATATTTAAAAAAAGCAAAGGAATTGGGGGATCTTCTTATTATCGGATTAAACAGTGATCAATCAGTTAAGCGCTTAAAAGGGAATGATCGGCCGATCAATCAGGAAGCAGATCGTGCGGAAATGCTGGCCGCGTTCGATTTTGTTGATCATGTCATTATTTTTGATGACGATACACCTCTGGAATTGATCAAAATGATCCAGCCGGACATTCTGGTAAAAGGCGGTGATTATAAAAACGAATATGTTATTGGAACTCATGAGGTAGAAGAAAGAGGCGGGAAACTTATTCTATTACCCTTTGTAGAAGGAAAAAGCACAAGCAGTATTATTGAAAAAATCAACGAAAAATCTAATAAAGGGAAGCAGTAATGGACAATACGATTATTGAACGTATTCAGAATAGCATTGATGTAAAAAAGCAATTACTTAACGATCAGCTTTTTATCGAATCGGTTGTAGGGTTATCAAAAGCCATTGTACATTGTATACAATCAGGACATCGTTTATTAATTTGCGGGAATGGCGGTTCTGCTTCAGATGCCCTTCATTTTGCCGCAGAGATCGTTGGGCGATTTCAAAAGGAACGTACTCCCTGGCCGGCAATTGTTCTCAATTCGGATGTAGCAATAATGACAGCTATTGCTAATGATTATGGGTATGAGAACATATATGCCCGTCAGGTAACAGCGCAAGCTAAAGTGGGAGATTTATTCATTGGGATCAGTACAAGCGGAAATTCGGTAAATGTGATTCAAGCGACGGCGGAGGCAAAAAAACTGGGAATCGCTACGGCTGCGTTATTAGGAAGAGATGGCGGAAAGATCAAAACCCTGGTTGATTATCCGGTTATTGTTACGAATGACATTACGGCTCGCATTCAAGAATGTCATATCATGATTATTCATATTCTGTGTGAATTGGTTGAAAAGGAATTACAATGAATAAAGCGGTATTTTTGGATCGCGATGGAACCATTAATGTTGACAAAGGATATTTATACAGAATATGTGATTTTGAATTATTGCCAGGAGTTGTAGAAGGATTAAAACTACTGCAAGACGCAGGTTATTTATTAATCGTCATTTCCAATCAATCAGGAATAGCAAGAGGATATTATACAGAAGAAGATTTGCTGTCCCTTCATTGCTGGATGACAAATATGCTGGGTAAAGAGGGTGTATATCTTAAAGGCATATATTACTGTCCACATCATCCTAAAGGAATCATTCCTAAATACAGTATTCAATGCAAATGCCGAAAACCTGAATTGGAACTATTTTATAGGGCTGTGGATGAATATAAGATCGAATTATCAAAGAGTTGGGCCATTGGAGATAAAATAAGAGATTGCTGTATCTGTGAAAATTCATCATGCAGAGGATTTCTTGTTGGAACAAATGAGAAAAAGGAAGTTATTGAGAGAGTAGAGAATCATTTTTATTCAACAATTCAACATGTAGCAGGTTTATATGAAGCTGCGAAGATTATTATTCAGGAGGATGTAGGTGCATGATTGTAGTAACAGGTGGGGCTGGATTTATCGGGAGCTGTATTGTCAGGACATTGAATGATGCAGGAATTGACGATATTCTTATTGTTGACAATATAGCTTCCACAGAAAAATGGAAGAATATAAGAAACAAGCGATATATTGAATATGTTCATAAATCGCTATTTCTCGATCATTTAGATCGATATAACAATATAACCGCGATTATTCATATGGGTGCTCAATCATCAACAACGGAAAGAAATTTTGATTATTTATGGAACAATAATTTTGAGTATACAAAAGCATTATGGACATATTGCGCCAAAAAACAGATCCAGTTTATTTATGCCAGTTCGGCCGCTACTTATGGTGATGGTTCAGAAGGATTTGATGATTATATTGATATTGATCGACTGCTACCTATGAATGCTTATGGATATTCCAAACAGCTATTTGATTTATGGGTCAAGCATCAGGCAACGGAATTTCCCAAGCAACATGTTGGATTGAAATTCTTTAACGTATATGGACCGAATGAATACTATAAAGGTTCCATGGCTAGCATGGTGTTTCATGGTTTCAATCAAATAAAACAAGATGGAGAGATAAGGCTTTTCAAATCATATCGGGCAGATTATTTAGACGGTGGACAACTACGGGATTTTGTTTATGTGAAAGATATATGTTCTGTGATCATGTGGATGCTACAGAATGACAAGGTAAATGGGTTATTCAATGTTGGGACTGGAGAAGCACGGAGCTTCAAAGAACTGGCAGAAGCTGTTTTTTCAGCTTTAGGCAAGGAACCGAATATCAGATTTATTGATATGCCGGCTCAATTGATTGACAAGTATCAATATAATACAAAAGCGACAACAAAAAAACTACGAGGAGAGGGGTATCAGCAACCGTTTATCAGGCTTGAAGACGGCATAAGAGACTATGTGCGCTTCCATTTAAATGAGCGTTATGCACAATACTGATATTTACAAAATGGATGGTATGCATGGTTGAGAAAAAAACTGAATCAGAACAGAAGACAGAATAGAGATGAGTTTTAGCTTTGAAATATTTTTATATTAAGAAATTTATAACTAAAGTCATTTGTTTCATCAATCGCTTTTTTCCAATTCGGCATGACATCATTTTTATACGTAGAGATCGAATTGGAGATTTCATTCTGTGGCTGGGATGCGCACAGAGAATCATTGAGCAAAACAAAGGACGAAAGATTACGCTGATTTGCAACCAATATACTACAGAAATAGCAGAACAACTGGGTATATTTGATACAGTAATCACTATAACCGATTCTTTCCGGGATATTCGAAAAACAATAGGGATACATGGCAAAGAGATGATCTCGCCTGTTTATTCCAGAACGGACAAAGATGAACTTATATCTATTGCGGTTATGGCGAGAAAGAAGATTGCGGTAGATGGTGATCGGGTGAACCAACAGGAAAGATGTCTTTATAAGACAAAGATCTACACAGATATTATTAAGACACCAGAAGAGGTGATGCCGGAAATAGAAAGAAATTCATTTTTTTGTAATGCAATTACAGACAATTCAAAAGAGATATGGGTTGCTGATTTATCAAAACTGATCAGCGAACGATCCATTTCTGATGAATACTATGTCATTAATCTTGGCGCAAGCGTATTTTGGAAAAGATGGCCGGTAGAAAGATTTGTTGAACTTGCAGCTATCATAGTTCAACAAAGAAAGATCAAATGTGTATTAGTTGGGAGCTCGAACGAATATGAAATAAGCAAACAATTTATTGATATGTTTTCAGGGAATATCCTGAATTTGGTTGGGAAGACGTCTTTAATAGAAGTTATCAATATTCTAGCATTTGCTTCCTTTGTAATAACAAATGACACAAGCACGGTGCATATTTGTGCCGCGTGTCAGACAAAGTGCTTTTGTGTTGCTTCAGCTGTACACTATGGAAGATTCACAAGTTATCCGCAAATAGGCAGTAATAACGAACCTAATTATTATCTCGGGAAACACAGGTCATGCTTTGGCTGCTGCCTAGAAGGAAACAATATGTCTGAAGTATGCAAGGAGAAGCTCAGAAAAAAAGAACCAGTATTATGTATTGAAGAAATTAGTACGGAGAAAATAGGATACGATATTGTGGAATATATGAGTGTTGATTGTCAGAATAGAAAAAAAAAGACTAGTAATTGACAGGTTTGGAGGGATATCTTGCTACAACAGGTTAGTGGTTTCCTTGTATTTCTGTCTACATGGTCGTTTTTGATTCTTTGTGTTAGAGTTGGATCATGGAAGACAGGAAAGGAACATGCTTTTTGTGTTGGGACGATTCTATGGTTGATGGCGCTTTTCTGTGGCACGGAAGCGCTTAGCCTATTTAGAGCTGTATCAAGGCTTTCTGTTAGCATTTTATGGTTCAGCGTTCTTCTTGTTGAAGTAATCTTCCTTGTAAAGCACAATCGATTTAGCAAGATTATTCTGATCTGGACTTGCTATCGGAAACGAATAAAGGATATTCTCGCAAAAGATAAAGCTCTGGTCTTTGGCATTTTGGCTATCGGAGTTATACAGATTCGAAGCATTATTCTGGCAATGTGTACAGTTCCATACAACTGGGATTCGATGACATATCATCTTTCTAGAATCATGTTCTGGATCGAACACCAATCGGTTGATTATTATGAAACAAATATTATCCGACAAACAGTATCTCCGGTGATTCCGGAATATATCAATTTGCATGTTATTCTGTTTACCGGCGGAGACGTTTGCGTTAATATGCTTCAGTGTATTTCCTCAATCGGATGTACGCACCTAGTGTATAAACTGATTCGAATGATCGATTGCGGAAGGAGAAACGCATGTTTTGGATGCCTTCTTCTAGTAACAACTAACATATTTGTCGCAGAAGCGGTTACAACGCAGACGGATATGGTGGCTGCATTTGTTTTGCTGTTGGTTGTATACATGATGTTTATCGTCATCAAGAAGGATCATCTCGTATTGTCATCAGAGAATATTTTACTGTTCTTGCTTATGGGAACTACCTGTGGATTATTGTATATCACAAAAAGCAGCGCGGCGTTACCTGCTGCGATTTTGGCAATCTTTGTTGTAGGATATCGGTTTTATCGGAAGGATATGGTAAAGGTTGTTATTTCGTTAGGTGTTATATCACTGACCAGCGCGGTTTTTATTGCGTTTCCCACATTCTACAGAAATATGAAGTATTACAACGACTTCCTTGCATCAAAATATGTTTCTGAGATTGTGGTCGGATCATGGAATCCTGTGTATTTGATTCTTAACGCTGTAAAAAACATCGGAACAGTTGGAGTGAGCCGCCTTGGTGCGGGGATTCTGTCACGATTTGTCTTTGGACTGGGTAAGGTACTAGGAATCAATATCAATGATTCTGCCATCAGCTTTAACGGAATCAAGTATTCGGTTAACTATTCTGTTGGGATGGATAGTGCCGGTGCTGATGTTTTGATTTTTTTCGCGATCGCCGCGTTCCCCCTGCTGTTGTACAGGCTCATAAAGCAAAGAAATTTCATTGATGTTCTGTGCTTAATCCTGGTTTTTCAACTGTTCGGTTCTTTAATGATTATCAGGTGGCAACCATGGGTTTCCCGGTTGCTGCTGCCTTCGCTCGTACTCTCATCCGTTCCGATTACGTATGCCTTTGACAAAGTGATGTGTTTTGTTCTTGCGCGGAAAAGAAGAGCAGTTACGGTGATCATGGCATGTTGCTTCTTTGGTGGAGCGTTAGTATACAGTTTGGCCGGAATGGCAGAAACCACTACTTTGCAAAGTCGAAAAGCATTGAAGAATGTATTGCAGAAGCAGACGCGCTGGGAATTGTATTTCGAGAGCCGTGGTGGGGATGGATTATATCATGATATATGCGAGAAAATCACTGTGGAGAATTACTCGCGTATCGGAATTTATTCGGGTGAAGACAGTTATCAGTATCCTCTGTTGAACAGATTTTGCAATATATCGGAAATTGAAAATGTTGTAATGAATGAGATTGGCGAAGATGGGGAAGAAAAGCAGATTCAGGAAATGAATCAACAATTCAAAGCGGATGCGATCTTTGCGATGAATGTTGAACTTAATCCAAACAGACAATATGTCTGCAACGGTTTGAAATATAGATGTGTCATGGATAAGGGGGAGTATTCCTTGTGGGAGAGAATTTCAAGATAAGCGGGAAGGAATGATTCATTGAATCATGTTGATTACACTTGTTAGCTGGTCATATATTTTTATCATGATTTGCATGACTGGCTTGATTCTATCGGCGAATATCGAAAGATTGTTCCATTATTCTGTCAGGCGGCTTCATGCTATCCTGATGCTGGGAATTGTTGGCGTGACGGTCTATGCGGAAACATTCAGTATTTTTTATAAGGTTGGAAAGTTAGCATTCTTTGTGTTAATAGCATTGTGTCTGGGCGGTTGTATTTTTGCGCGAAAGACCATCAGAAAGACAGTTAGCGTATGGATGGATTCGATCAAGAAGCAAAATCGGATGGTCCTGTTCTGTTCTTTGGGGATAGGCGCAGGATTTGTTCTGCTTGGTTCTTATCTAGCCGCTATGACGCCGACCGGGTTTGATGAATACAATTACCACATTCCTAGCATTCGATGGATCGAAGAATATGGCGTCGTAAAAGGGCTCGGGAATCTTCATTCAAGGTTTGGATACAATAGCTCTTTCCTGTGCTTGCAGGCGTTATTTTCCTTTTCGTGGCTGCTGCAGATGTCCATGCATTCCATGAACGGGTTTATTTGGACCTGGATGATCCTATCTGGCATATTTGGCTTGTGGTGGTATGAAAAGCGCCAATTTGGGTTATCTGATGCATTGGCTATTCTGTTTATTCTTATGCTTCTCCGATTCGGAGAAATGCAGAGGATAGCGGGTCCGAATACCGATTTTTTCCCATTTTGCATTACTGCGTATATCTTTATTCAATGGAGCAAGCTCATTGAACAGAAGAATAAGGATACCGTTCCATATGGCCTTTTATCAATGCTTGGCCTTTTTGGAGCAACGACAAAGCTTTCCGCCGGAATCCTGTTCTTGTTTGCCATTAAACCGATTTTGCAATGCGTTCGTGAAAGAAGGTATGCGATCATTGGGAAAATGGCTGTGTTTGGAATCATCATTTTTACTCCGTTTGTAATCAGAAATGCCATTATCACGGGATATTTGCTCTATCCTGTGGCGGCCATTGATTTGTTGGATGTGGATTGGAAGCTGCCAAAATCCGCTATTGTATCTGAGAATACGATTATCAGACTATATGCCCGATCGAATGGTTCGAACTACAAGTATGAATATTGGACACGGTCTTTTATTGAATGGTTTAAAATCTGGATCCAATCAGTAGGCGATGGATATAATATATTAGGGATTACGGATCTTGCTTTGGCGGTTTTTGTTTGCGTCAAGACAGTGTATGATAAAATAATTCATAAGATCGTAACAAATCATATCTCTGTTGCCCTCATGGCCGCAGCGGGTGTGATTTATCTTTTTGCGACTGCGCCATCTATACGATTTGGACGATGGTGGTTCTTCGCTCTTCCGGTCATATTGCTTTATTCGCTTTTCAAAGGAAAGGAGCTTTCAGACAATCAGGTTTCTATCTGGCCAATCAAGCGTGTTGTGTCAGTCAGCGGTGTAGTGATGTTGCTATCCGTTAGTTTCTTCATTGCTTTTTTCGGGAAATATCCAGATGGAAAAGAAAAAGCGTTCAGGCGATTAGTTCTACCATCGGATTATACGATGACCGGAACGGATGGCCAATACAGGGTAATTAGTGGAGTTCGTTTTTATTATTATACTCCAAACCAGGCAGGCAGGAATAATCTAAATGGCTACGACGGTTTTCCGGGAACAGAAGTAGTTACAATTCACAGTATATAGAATGGCAAATGAAATACAACAGGTGGATCATCACGTCCATCAGTGATTTTTTTCATGGTCACGAAAACAATTCATCTACCGTATATGGATTGCCCTCGCAC
>SVGS01000008.1 GCA_015056205.1 Clostridiales bacterium
CTGTGCTGTGCTGTGCTGTGCTGTGCTGTGCTGTGCTGTGCTGTGCTGTGCTGTGCTGTGCTGTGCTGTGCTGTGCAGGAGTATATTCTATTCGTCATGGATGTCAATACCCTCTGTGGTCGATTTAACATTTTTTCCGTAATTTTTTTGTGTATTTTCCCAGTTGCTTAGACTTCCCGTTTTATTCGGGCCTGTGGTTTCTGTGGCATAAACGGGTGATTCCGGGAATACTCTGCTGCATCATCGTTTATTTCGTTTACAGACTTATCATCAAAGAATCTTCTTCTCCATTTTGTATAATCAAATTTTTCCCGAATAATCAGAGAGATAAACAGTTCCGTTCCAACATCTCCGAATTTTTGTCTCAGCCAATCAACTCCGTCATTAAGATGCTCGTTCTGATTCATATGAGTGCTGGTATCAATTATTAAAATCACCTTCTATTCGCTTTATAAACTCTATTGGATCTATTATTTCAATCCGTTCTGACTTATATTTCAGCAAACGATCATCTGTCGTCAGCAGATAATCGCATTCTGCCAGTATAGCACAGGCCGTGTGAATTGCGTCAGCAGTTTTTGCACCGGTCGCAGATATCTCTTTTGCCAGTTCGTTCACTTGTTCTTTAAAATTGGCTTCATCAAGATACACTACTGTATATTTTATCCAGAAAACTGCGAATTGTTCTCCTTCTCATCTCATAAGGATTTCTTGAACACTCATAATCGAGCATATATGATGATGTCAGTTCAAAATAATCTGATACGATCAGTTTCTGAATATGCAATTTCGCCTGTGTCTCCAGCGATATTCTTAACTGGGACTGATCATCATACGGCCGGTTATAGCAACAATTATCAAGGTAGATACGCAATTTAGGATAAGCATTTCCACTGTTTAACATATCGTTTCTATTTTCTGGCAAATATACATCCCCTTTACCGAAATCGAGTGTTTTCTTGTTCTTTATCATCACGCCTTCACACGATCCTTACCTTCCGAAAAAAGCAATCCATACAATTAGATTATAATGGAACATTCTCCAGAAAGCAACGGAATTTTCGTGGAAGTGGAGGAACTTACAGCGAGCTAAAGCGAACCATTTTAGTCCATGACACAGTGTGATGAATTAAAAAACAGATCCCAGATTTATAGCCTTTGGGTAGACCTGTTTCATTTCTTCCCATTCCACGATAAACTTATCTGCCGCTGGATAACAGAGTCTTCCGCTTAGAGAAGGTTTATTAATTCTATCAAAGACTTCAATATATATCGTTTTACAACCCATAAGCTTTCCTAACCACATAAACGGAATCGCCGGAGCTGCTCCTGATGTAATAATTATGTTCGGCTTCTCTTTTCTCAAAATCCTAATTGCCCGAAAAGTATTGATACATAATGCTCGGAAGCTTCTGTTTGATGGGAAGAATAAAGGATAAATCTTCTCATCCGCCAGGAGACTCCTTGCATCCTCCTTATCAAACGTACACCAGAATCTCTCCTTATTCTGCCAAATGGGTTTAAGCATATATAAATGGGCGAGATGCCCGCCTGAGGATCCCACTAAACATATTTTCAAGCTTCAACCCTCCTTTTCCATTGCATCCTCTCAATAACATTATGGAAGTTACATGCTGCTTTTGATCCTTCCGTTCGTCTGCAGCTGGCGATCACCTTTCCTATTGCCCGGATCATCAAATCCAGTTTAGCATACTTTGAAGCCATCTGACTCTGTCTCCCTGAAAGAAAGCATGATAAGGTAGCGTTCCATGTTTATTCATCACGCAAATTGCTACGTAGATCTCTGCACAAAACAGAAGCACTGTCACTCCATGAAAAACCTTTCTCCTGATTGGATGATCTTCCAGACTCAAAGCTAGTGGGATGAATAGAAAATGCGGAGCAGCAAAATAATAGTTGATTCTCTTTATCCAGGGAACAACGCCGGAAAACGCTAAAGTAATCATCGCCAGTACATTCAGATTGTACCACAACCTGTAATATGGAAGATTTTTACCCTTTTCATAATAAAAGGTTCCAAGCACAAACACAGCACAATTAATTGCCATGAATATCCATTCAAATTCATTACCACCAACTACTCCATCAATATAATTTTGATATTTGGGGGCTAACCACAAAACCAACTGCCGAACCAGCGGATAGGAAAATTGGCTGATAATCAACGAAAATGCAACAAGAAGCACACACCATCTCGGTCGGATCTTCAGCTTTGGCAGAAAATAAACCGGAAGGAAAACGATCGCCGAATAATGAAAAGAAACAGCAATGGCTATCAGCACATAAAACCAAGCAAGCTTTCTCTTTTCCGCTAAGGAACAGGCAAATAAGCAAATTGCAACTGCGATATACTGAGCAATCACGTTCAGAGAAACGAAAAAATTAGCTGTAATCACAAAAAACAGCGTTGCCCAGGCAGGACGTGTACTTTGTATCCAGATAGAACTAAAAACCAGTCCTAACACAAGAAAAGAAGTAGTAAATAATAGCCATTGTACATCTGCCTGTAAATATGCTAGCAGCCTTTCCAAAAGCTGAAATCCGATCCCTGTGTGGTGGTAATCTGAATAGTATTCCTCATATGCCTGCTCAAGCGTAAGAGCCTTTATCGCCTGTATATCGTCGCCAAATTCTCGGTTCATCCATACGCGAAGCTCATAACATGATTTCAGAATCTCTTCCTCTTCCTCAGACAACCGTGTACTCTCTGATTTGATTGCCAGATAGCCCGGGGCATAGGTATACCACATGTCCACTCCAAGGCCCCACCGGCATGACATCACAACCAGCAACGGAAGCATGCAAATCAGACAGCTGAATAGTTTTTTCCTTTGCAGTGGGTTTCTATCTGATATTCCGGAAATAGCAACTTCCGTTTTCTTATTCGCTGATATCCGAGGAAAAAGCCATAGACTTAGTGCAACCGTCATCCCTGTTGCTAAAAGATAAACAATCATATATTGTTCAGTCTTTCTCCAATTTCAGCATTTGGACCTGCTGCTTAAGACTCCCCCTCTCGTTTATTATCATAACACACATACACATACATTTATAGTCCTTTCGAAGAGTTGTTCCTGTTTATCGAGTCACGATATAAAGCTATCTGTCTCGGAATTCAAAGCACAGCTAAAGCAGAACAGTTATGGGAAAAAATATATTGTATTCATCCGGAATTTATGCTATTTTGAATTGACTTCCATCAGATTCTCTTTACCGTGCACGGGTCATCTGTGCTATAATGGTCACAGGAGGGGATTCCATGCATTTTACATCGGATATTCTGATTATCGGCGCCGGGATCACAGGATGCAGCGTTGCCCGGGAGCTGAGCCGTTTTCAGGCGGATATCATGGTTATTGACCGGGGCAGCGACATCGCCGAAGGCGCTACGAAAGCGAACAGCGGCATTGTTCACGCCGGCTTTGACGCGGTTCCGGGTTCCCGCAAGGCATATTATAACGTTGCCGGTGCCGGTCTTTTCCCGGCTCTCTGCGAGGAACTGGGAGTACCTTACCGGCAGGCCGGCGCGCTGGTGATCGCGCTGGAGGAGGCGGATCTTTCCACCCTGAAGGATCTGCTGGAGAGAGGCCGTAAAAACGGCGTGGAGGGACTTCGGATTCTTTCCCGTGAGGAAGCGCTGGCACTGGAACCACAGCTGAATCCGGAAATCCGCGGCGCTCTGCTGGCTCCCACCAGCGGCCTGGTCAGTCCCTATGAGCTTGCTTTCGCGCTGGCGGACGACGCGGCCCTGAACGGTGTCCATTTCCGCTTTGAAGAACAGGTGACCGATGCGGAAACCGCGGAGGGCGGCTTCCGGGTCGTCACCTCTGAAAACGAATACCGCTGCCGGGTACTGATCAATTGCGCCGGCGCTTTTTCCGCCGCGCTGCACAATCAGCTGACCGGAGATGCGCTGCGGATGATTCACCGCCGCGGGCAGTACTATCTGCTGGACCGCACCGCTTCCGGCATTTTCTCCCGCACGGTTTTCCAGTGTCCCTCCGCGATGGGCAAGGGCGTGCTGGTATCCCCCACCGTTCACGGCAATCTGCTGCTGGGGCCGACTGCGGAGGATATCGGCGATCCGCTGGACACCGCGACCACGCAGGCCGGTCTGGATCAGATTCTGGAAAAGGCCCGGAAAACCTGGCCCGGTCTCAGCACCCGGTCGAACATCACCAATTTCAGCGGCGTCCGAGCCCATCTGGAATCCGATGATTTTCTCATAGGCCCTGTGAACGGGTGTCCCGGTGCGTTTGAAGCCGCCGGCATCGAAAGTCCGGGGCTGTCCTCCGCCCCCGCGGTCGGAAAGGATCTGGCCGCTCTGGCGGCGGATTATCTGCATCTCGCTCCCCGGGAAAGGCGGATCCCATACCCGCGTCCTCCCCGCCCCTTCCATGAGATGACGGAAGAGGAACGGGCCGAAGCCTGCCGGAAGGATCCGGCCTACGGGACAGTGATCTGCCGCTGCGAAGTGGTGACGGAGGCGGAAATCCGCGCCGCCATCCGGCGGCCGGTCGGCGCCCGCAGCATCGACGGCGTCAAGCGCCGGACCCGGGCCGGAATGGGACGCTGTCAGGGCGGTTTCTGTATGCCCCGCGTCGCGGCGATTCTGGCGGAAGAGCTGGGATGCGGACTGAACGAAATCCGGAAGGACGGACCGGGCAGTCTCCTGCTCTCCGGCCCCATCGGCGATTGTGAAGAAAGGAATCCGAAAGCATGACATATAGCAGCGTTGATCTGGTCATTATCGGCGCGGGTCCGGCCGGACTGGCCGCGGCCATCGCCGCCCGGGAATCCGGAGTGGAATCCCTGCTGGTGCTGGAAAGGGAAAGCGAACCCGGCGGAATCCTTCGCCAGTGTATTCATAACGGCTTCGGCCTGCATCGCTTTCAGGAGGAGCTGACCGGTCCGGAATATGCCTGGCGGGATATCCGGAGAGCCCGGGAGCTGAAGATCCCGATTCTCTGCAATACCACGGTGCTGTCCGTTTCCTCCGACCGGAAGGTGACCTGTGTTTCCCGGGAACAGGGCTTTCAGGTTCTGCAGGCCCGGGCGGTGATTCTGGCCATGGGCTGCCGGGAACGGCCCCGCGGAGCGCTCTGCACGCCGGGCACCCGCTGTGCCGGCATCTATTCCGCGGGAACCGCTCAGCGTTTTGTGAATCTGGAAGGCTGGATGCCCGGAAAGCGGGTGGTCATCCTGGGTTCCGGGGATATCGGCCTCATCATGGCCCGCAGAATGAAGCTTCAGGGCGCGGAAGTGCTGGCCTGTGTGGAAATTATGCCCTACTCCTCCGGCCTGAACCGGAATATCGTTCAGTGCCTCAATGATTATGACATTCCCCTTTATCTGGAGCATACGGTCACCGATATCCACGGCCGGGACCGGCTGGAGGGCGTGACCGTTTCGAAGGTGGACGCCTCCCGCCGGCCGGTTCCAGGGACGGAGATCCGTTTTGACTGCGATACGCTTCTCCTTTCCTGCGGTCTGATTCCCGAGAATGAGCTGAGCACCGGCGCCGGCGTCGTGCTCTCCCCGGTCACCTCCGGCGCCATGGTCAGCGAATCCCTCGAAACCTCCGTGCCCGGCATATTTGCCTGCGGCAACGTCCTGCATGTCCATGATCTGGTGGATTATGTTTCCGAGGAAAGCTTTACCGCCGGTCAGGCCGCCGCGGCTTATCTGCAGGCTTCCCCCGCCCCGACGGACGTGGCGGACAGCCTGATTCAGGTTGCCGACGGGCCGGGAGTCCGCGGAACCGTTCCCCAGGTAATTCACCGGTCCTGCGGCCGGGAGGTGCATCTGATGTTCCGGCCCTCGGAGGTATTCCGGAACAGCACGGTGGTTCTGTCCTGCGGCGGGGAAACCGTCCTGCGGAAAAAGGCCATGATCTATACCCCCGGGGAAATGGTCTCGATCCCCCTGACCGGAGATCAGATCGCCGCTCTGAAAGGCGATACCCTGACGCTTTCGATTGAGAGGAATGCATAATGGAACAGATGATTACCTGCATCAGCTGTCCGGTAGGCTGCCGGATGACCGTAACCCTGTCTGAATCGGGAGAATTTCTCTCCGTGACCGGCAATACCTGCCCCCGGGGAGCCCGCTACGCGAAACAGGAATGCACCGCGCCGGAACGGATGATTACGGCCGTGATCCCCGCCAAAGGGTCCGATACGCCCCTGTCCGTCAAAACCCGGACTCCGGTGCCGAAAGCCCTGATTTTTCCCATCATGGAAAAGCTCCGGGAAACCGAGGTCTCCGCTCCGGCCGCGATCGGGGACGTGATCTGCCCCGACGTGCTGGGAACCGGAGTGGATATCATTGCCACCCGGAATCTGCCCTGATTGTTTTTCCGTATTTTTCCCTTGTGAAACAATCCTATATTTGGTATAATGGCTCGCGTACAAGTCGAAAGGAGACTGAAACCGATGATTGAAAAAATTCTGGGTATTGGTTATGCGATGGCGGAAGGCGCCGCTCCGGCTGCGCCGGCTGCTGCCGGCACCGCGGATGCCGCGGCCGCCGCGGAAGGTGCCGCCTCCACTCCCGGCGCTCTGGTGATGCTGGTGCAGTTTGCTCCCCTGGTGCTGCTCTTTGTCGTCTTCTGGTTCGTGCTCATCCGGCCGCAGCGGAAGAAGGACAAGCAGGTCAAGGAAATGCTGAACAATCTGAAGGCCGGCGACAGAGTCTGCACCATCGGCGGGATTTACGGCACCATTACCGGAATCAAGGATGATACGGTGACCCTGTCCGTCGGGCGGGACAATCTGTCCATGGTGATTGCGCGCTGGGGAATTCGCAGCGTTGAGGAAGTAACGATCGAGAATGATGCCCAGGAGCTGAACTGACGGCCGGATTCCGGTCCGGAAATAAAGAGTACAGAACAAGAACATGGCTGTTTCACCGAAGCGGGATGAAGCGGCCGTGTTTTTTATTCCTTGCGTTTTCCGGAAAACAGGCGTATAAAAAAATAGCGCAGCAGCGGAATTCAATTTCAGGAACAAGAGGTTTTCAATGAGCTTTATCTGGAAATATGTACGTCCCCGCCGCTGGTTTATCCTGGCGGTGATGCTGATCAAGCTGATCGGCACGGGAACGGAACTTCTGATTCCCTATGTTCTGGAGCATCTGCTGGATCATGTCATTCCCGCGTCGGACAACGCCTGGCCCGTAGCCGCCTGGGGCGGCGTGATGCTGGCGCTGACCTGGATCACCCGGATGCTGAACGTCCGGGCCAACCGCATGAGCGTCCGGGTCGCCCGGGACAGTACCTTTGCCATCCGACGGGATCTGTTTCATACGGCTCTGAATCTCTCCGGCCGCCAGATGGATCAGGTGGGGCTTCCCTCTCTGATCTCCCGGATGACCAGCGATACCTATAATGTGCAGGGATTTGTCCGCATGATCCAGACCATGGGCATCCGTGCTCCCATTCTGCTCCTGGGCGGAATCGCCATTACGCTGACGATGGACACGGGGCTGGCGCTGATTCTCTGCATCATGGCTCCTGTGCTGATCTGTCTGGTTTCCTTCGTTTCCTGGAAAGGGATCCCGCTGTATAACGAGGTACAGAAACGGATGGATACGCTGGTGCGCATCATGCGGGAAAACATCACGGGGATCCGGGTGGTCAAGGCGCTCAGCAAGGAACCCTATGAGGAAAAGCGCTACGGAGAAGCCAATACCCGCATGGCCCGCCAGGAAATCCGGGCCAGCGTGATCATGAGTCTTCCCGGCCCGATCGCTACCCTGTTTCTGAATATTGGTCTGACCCTGGTGGTTCTGATCGGTGCCCGGCAGGTCAACGACGGCCGTACGGCTCCCGGGGTGATCCTGGCGTTTCTGACCTATTTTAATATGATTCTCATGGGCGTCATGGGTCTGAACCGGATTTTTATGATGATGTCCAAAGCCAACGCGTCCGCCAACCGGATCGCGGAGGTGGTCGTTATGCCGGAGGATCTGCTTCCCCTGCCGGAATCGGAAACGGAAGCGCCTCCGGAGGAGGGCTGTCTGGTCTTTGATCACGTCACCTTCAATTATGACGCGGACGATCCGGGGGAAGCCCATGGCCAGTTCCTGGGAGAAGAAAGGCAGCAGTGTCTGAAGGATATCTCCTTCTGCGTCCGGCGGGGAGGAAGTCTGGGGATTATCGGCGCCACCGGCAGCGGGAAAACCAGCATTGTCAATCTGCTCATGCGGTTCTATGATCCCGGAAAAGGGCATGTCTATGTGGACGGCAGAGATGTCCGGACCTACGACCGGGATACCCTGCACCGGAAATTCGGCGTCGTTTTCCAGAATGATGTGATTTTTGCCGATACGATCCGGGAGAACGTAACCTTTGGCCGGGAAGTGACGGATCCGATGATGCGCCGGGCCGCCGGGGACGCCATGGCTCAGGGCTTTATCGAAGGCTATGAGGATGCCTATGATCATAGAGCCGCCATCCATGGCGCAAACTTTTCCGGCGGACAGAAACAGCGCCTGCTTATTGCCCGGGCGCTGGCCGCCGATCCGGAAATCCTGATTCTGGATGACGCTTCCTCTGCGCTGGACTATCGGACGGATGCGGAACTTCGCCGGGCAATCCGGAAGCATCACGGCCAGGCCACCACCGTTGTCATCGCGCAGCGGATTTCCTCGATTCTTTCCCTGGATGAAATTCTGGTTCTCCACGAGGGAGAAATGATCGGAAAGGGAACGCATGAAGAACTGCTGGCTTCCTGTCCGGTTTATCAGGATATTTACAGGACGCAGATGAGCGAGGAGGTGGACTGATGGCTGCCAGGGATACGGTAATGAAAAAGCCCCGGGATACCCGCGGCGCGCTTCGCAGAATGCTGTCCTACCTCGGTCCGTGGAAGTACGTCATCCTCGGCGTCGCGGTTTTGAGCCTTTGTAGCAACCTGCTCAATCTATGGGGGCCCAGTCTGGCCGGTTCAGCCATCCGGGAAGCCGCTGCCGGTCCGGGAAAGGTCAATTTTGATTCGGTTCTGTATTATGCCCGCCGGATGCTTCTGTGCTATCTGGGTTCCGCCCTGCTGGGATTTGTCATCAGCATCATCATGACCGTGGTCAGCAAGCGGGTGGCGCGGGGAATGCGGCAGGATGTCTTTCATAAGCTGATGAGGCTGCCCGTCGGCTATTTCGACCGGCATCAGGCCGGAGATATCATCAGCCGCGTCAGCTATGATATCGACGTGATTTCCACCTGTATGGCCACCGATATCGTTCAGGTTCTGTCGAGTCTGATCACGGTGGTCGGTTCCCTGGTCATGATGGTATCCATTTCCCTGCCTCTTTCCATGGTCACCCTGGTCACCGTCCCCGTCGCGGTCATCTATACCGTTCACATGCGCAAAAAAACACAGCCCCGTTACGCCCGGCGCTCCAGATCCTACGGGGTGATGAACGGCTTTGTGGAAGAAATGCTCTCCGGTCAGAAGACCATTCTGGCATATGCCTATGAAAACCGGGTGGATCAGCGATTCGGGGATATCAACCGGGAGGCGGCCGATGCCTTTTCCGACGCGGAACATTACGGAGTCACCCTCGGTCCGACCATGACGGCGATCAACAATCTCTGCCTGAGCCTGATCGGTCTGCTGGGCGGTATTCTCTATCTGAACGGCATCATTGATCTGGGCCGGATCTCCTCCTTTGTGCTTTACAGCCGAAAATTTGCCGGCCCCATCAACGCTATCGCCGAAGTTTTTAACGAACTGTTTTCCGCTCTGGCCGCCGCGGAAAGAGTATTCAGCCTGCTGGACGAGACCGAAGAGGCCGCGGATCTGCCGGACGCGCGGCTTCTGACCCAGGTCCGCGGCGATGTTTCCCTGGAGCATGTTTCCTTCGGCTATGACGCGAAAAACTCCGTGCTGCACGATCTGAATCTGGAAGCGCCCGCCGGAAAGCTGATCGCGATCGTCGGTCCGACCGGTGCGGGCAAAACAACCATTATCAATCTGCTGATGCGTTTTTACGACCCGGACACGGGCGTGATCCGTATTGACGGGCAGGAGATTCGGACCGCGGTCCGGCGCACCGTCCGGGGCGCGTATGCGATGGTGCTGCAGGACACCTGGGTCTTTCATGGAACCATCTTTGAAAACATTGCCTACGGAAAGGAAAACGCAACGATTGAAGAGGTTGTGGCTGCCGCGAAGGCGGCGCGGATTCACCCCTTCATCATGCGTCTGCCCAAAGGCTATGATACGATGATCAGCGAGGACGGCGGCAATATATCAAAAGGCCAGAAGCAGCTTCTGACCATTGCCCGGGCTATGCTGTATGACGCTCCCATGCTGATTCTGGATGAAGCGACCTCCAACGTGGACACGGCGACCGAGCGGGAGATCCAGAAAGCCATGCGGGAGCTGATGAAGGATAAGACCTGTTTTGTGATCGCTCACCGCTTATCCACGATTGAAAACGCGGATCAGATTCTGGTTCTCCGGAACGGGGATGTCATGGAACAGGGAACCCATCGCAGCCTGATGGCGCAGCGGGGGTTCTATTATCAGCTCTATGCCGCTCAGTTTGAATAAAAATGATTCCGGAGTACGGTTTATTCCACCACGTCAACCGGCTGTTCTCCAAAGGTGTTGATCAGCGCGCGGATATGGGCTTCTTCCTGCCCGGCCGCGCCGGAATCCGCCTTATCCGCTTTTCCGGAAACTTCCGCCCGGAAGGAAATGGCTTCTCCGGTCAGTTCCTTCAGAATGCCCTCGATCGTCTGTTTGTTCTTTGCCAGATTCAATGAATTGATATACGCGGAGGCTGCGGGGCTTTCCTTCGGACGCCAGATCAGCGTTCCGTCCGTCACATTCTGCAGCGTGCCGAAGCGCAGGATGCCCGGAAGAGCCGGCGCCCGCTTCCGGAGTTCTGCGGTCAGTTCCCGTTCCAGGTCCGGCAGTCTGCCCGGATCGACCGGCGCGCGGGCAGCCGGCGTCGGTGAAACGCTTCCGGAAGTCTCTCCTTCCGGGGAAACTTTCTTTTTGCCGCCTTTTCCGCCGGCTCGTTCAATCCCGTTTTCAGCCAGATCCGCCAGCTTTTTCTCCAGCTCCTCAATCCGGTCCATCAGGCTCTGCGCGTCGGTTTCCTGCGTCCGGACAATACACTTCAGCACGGCGTTCTCCAGCGCCAGGCGAGGAGAAGAAGCATAGCGCATCTCTGTCTCCAGGCTCATAAACAGCTCCATGATCCGCATCAGCCGGGTCACCGTGAACTGCCCGCTCTGGCGCAGATAATCGCTGTAATCCTCCTCCGTGATATCTTCCTGAAAACCTTCCTGCTGTTCTCCGCAGGTTTTTGCAATCAGCAGCGCCCGGAAATGAGCGGACATTTCCTTCGCGAATACCGCCGGATCTCTGCCGGTCCGGATCAGCTCGGAGATCATCCCCAGTGCGCCGCTGATATTCTCGCTTCCGATCGCTTCCGCGAAGCGGAACAGGAAAGAACGGTCGCTGGTGCCGAGAATTTCACGCACCAGCTCTTCATCCACTTTTCTTCCGTAACCGAGACACATATCCAGCATGCTGAAGGCGTCGCGCATGCCGCCCTCCGCGGCCCGCGCGATGCGCATCAAAGCGCCGGGAGTGGCTTCGGCGCCGGTACCGGCCACAGCCTCCGCCAGGCGCCCCTGGATATCGCTGACCGAAAGCCTGCCGAAATCGAAGCGCTGGCAGCGGCTCAGAATCGTTTCCGGCAGTTTCTGAGGCTCCGTCGTCGCAAGTATAAACACAATATAGGCCGGCGGCTCCTCCAGCGTCTTCAGCAGTGCGTTAAAGGCGGAAGTGGACAGCATATGTACTTCGTCAATGATATAAACCTTGTATTTTCCGTACTGAGGAGGATATTTCACCGTGTCCCGCAGATCCCGGATTTCATCCACGCCGTTATTGCTGGCCGCGTCGATCTCGATCACATCCAGGCTCTCATCCAGTTCCATCCGCCTGCAGTTATCGCAGACGCCGCAGGGATCGCCGTTCTCCGGATGCTCGCAGTTGATCGCCTTCGCCAGAATCTTGGCGGTGGAGGTTTTTCCCGTTCCTCTGGAGCCGCAGAACAGATAGGCATGAGCTACCCGTCCGGTAGCAACCTGATTGCGCAGCGAACCCAGCACAGCGCTTTGGCCAACCATCTGAGAAAAGGTTTTCGGCCGCCACTGACGGTATAATGCCTGATATGCCACCTTTGTTCACTGCCCTTCCATCGCTTCCGTCCGGATCAGTTCCCTGAAGCCTTTCAGTTTCTGCAATCCGATTCCGCTGACGTTTATCAGATCCTCCGGATAAAAGAAGGGCCCGTTGTCCTCCCGTTCCGCAACGATCGCCTCCGCCAGAGTCAGCCCGATCCCGTACAGATTCGTCAGCTCTTCTTCATCCGCTGTGTTCACATCGATCCCGCCGGTATCCGGGATCCGGATTTCCGCCGTCTCCGGCGCTTTCCGCTCCGTATACTCCCGTGCAGGATAAAACTCAGCGGAATTCCGGGGCTGCGAAGCGGCTGCCAGAACGGAAAGGATCAGCGCCCCCGCCATGAGAACTGTTCCGAGAATCATCCGCAGGCGTTCAGACATCCCTGCGTACCTTCTGCCCCTGCTTTGTATCCTCCAGAATGTATCCCGCTGCCTGAATCGCGTTTCTCAGTTCATCGCTTCTGGCCCAGTTTTTATTTTTCCGGGCTTCCGCGCGTTCGTCGATCATCTGCTGAATCTCCGCCGGAATCGCTTCCTCTTCCCGCGTCAGAATCCCCAGCACGCCGCAGATCGCCTTCAGGCTCTCCAGCGTCCGCGTCACCGCTTCCCGGGCGGACTGTTCCGTCAGGGTGACGTTGGCATCCTTTACCAGTTCAAAGACCGCGCCCAGCGCGTCCGCCGTATTCAGGTCGTCATCCATCGCCTGATCGAACCGGTTCTCATATCCTTTGACCCGCTCCAGGAAGGCTTCCTCCTCCGGAGTGAGCGGTTTCTCTTCGCAATGTTCCTGCAGGAACCGCAGCTGATCCCGGGCGGTATAAAGACGGTTCAGGCTGGTACTGGCCGCTTCAATCTGTTCCCGGCTGAAGTTGATGGGGCTGCGGTAATGAGCGCTCAGCATAAACATCCGAACCGCTTCCAGGTCGAAGGATTTGGAAATATCCCGCACCGTGAAGAAATTGTTCAGGCTCTTGCTCATCTTCTGGTTGTCCACGTTGATAAAGCCGTTGTGCATCCAGTAATGAACATAGGGATGTCCTGTGGCGCCTTCGCTTTGCGCGATTTCATTCTCGTGATGCGGAAACAGCAGATCCTTTCCGCCGCAGTGAATATCAAAGGTTTCCCCCAGATATTTCATACTCATGGCGGAGCACTCTATGTGCCATCCCGGCCGTCCCTTGCCCCAGGGACTGTCCCAGGCCGGTTCTCCGGGTTTCTGCGCCTTCCACAGCGTGAAATCCTCGGGTGCTTCCTTCTCCGTTTCCACATCCAGCCGCTCACTGGCGCCGCTTTCACGGTCCTCCATCCGCTGCCCGGACAGTTTTCCGTATCCGGGGAAAGCGCTGACCCGGTAATAAACGTCCCCGGACGGCGCGGCATAGGCGTGTCCGTTATCGATCAGCCGCTGAATCAGGCTGATTATTTCCGGGATATGCTCCGTCGCTTTCGGATGCACGGTCGCCGGACGGATTCCCAGCGCTTTCGCATCCGTATAGTATTCCGCGATAAACCGGTCTGCCAGTTCCCGGACGGTGATTCCCTCCTCGTTCGCCCGGCGGATCATCTTATCGTCGATATCGGTGAAATTCTGAACAAAGGTGACTTCGTATCCTTCCCGCTCCAGCTGGCGCCGCAGCACGTCAAAGGTGATGAACGGCCGCGCGTTTCCGATATGGAAATAGTTATATACCGTCGGTCCGCAGGCATAGATGCCCACCTTGCCTTCATGAATAGGCCGGAAGGTTTCCTTTTTACGGGTCAGACTGTTGTAAATCTGCATATCGTCAGGCTCCTTTTTTCATCGGTTTGTTTCTGCGTCCCAGAATCATGCGCAGAATGGCTGCACACCAGAGCACCCCGGCGGCAATCGTCAGATACAGAATCACCCGGTTGAGATTAAAAGGCAGCCGGATCATGCTGCGTCCGCCGTTTTGCGTCGCCTCATCGTCCTCGCTGAACGCAAAAGTCCGTGAGGAAAGAATGGTTCCGTCCTCTGCCGCGACGCTCAGCGTCAGCTCCGCCGAAGAAAAATACTGATCCTCCGGCAGAAGCCAGCTCCCCCGAAAGGATACGGCTCCGGACTGCTCGGCTGTGTTCAGGGTATATTCCGCCGCCTGTTTTCTTACTGTCAGCCGTCGGTCGTTAATATAAGTGAAAACAATCTCCCCGATCTCCTTCTCGGCGGGCTGAGGCGCGACAGCCAGCTTCAGCGTCACCGTTTCCGGCGCGTTGGCCGGAAGCACGGCGGTTCCCTCGAAGGTAGCCGCGTTCCCAGGCGTCCAGCTCCATTCCAGCGGGGTAATCCGGGTTTCCGCTGCTTGTTCCGCCCCGGCCGTCATCCCGGGGCTCAGACAGGCGATCATCAGGGCTGCCGTCATCAGCAGGTAAAACAGTCTTTTTTTCATAGAGTGTCCCCCGATTCCGTTTTCTTCTCCGCAGCGGCCTCATTCTCTTTTCCCGCGGTGGAATCCTTCAGGCTGTCCATACGTTCCAGAGAATCCCGCACCTTGTCCGCCAGCTGATGCACATCCCTGTCGGGCGAAAACAGCGCCTCAATCGAGCTGACTGCCGGCTTTTCTGCGGACGGCCGTACAGGCGGGAGATCCTCCTCCCCTTCCGTCTTTCCGGCCGCTTCCTTGATGACCGGACACGGCTCTTTCGCTGCTTCCGGCAGAGTTCCCGGAACCGGCGTCTTCGCCGGAGCGGCTTCGCCGGTGTCTTCCGTCACAGCGCTTTTTCCGGCATAGCGCTCCGCCCGCATATCGTTCAGCATTTCATCGATCCGCTGAACCTCCTGCAGCTGCTTTGCGATTTCCTCCGGAAACCGTTCCCCCTTCTGCCAGAGGACATAAGCCACGGAACCGATATTGGCCACGATCTCCCTTCGCTGATTCTGAAGGTTCATCTCGTCCACTTTGAATCTGGTGTTATTGGCAATACTGGAAGCCGTATTTCCTACCGTCTCCATTCCCTTGATCCAGATCTTTTTTATCTGTTTCATCACATCAGCCATATCCTTCGCCTCCTTGCCTCTATCCAAATATTATATTCCTATGGCAGGATACAATGCAAGCACAAAAAAAAGGCAGTCCGAAGCCGGAAAACATGGTATGATATGGATACCTGCCGTTCCCCCTGTGTCCGGCAGCTCACCAGATCAAAGGCCAGAGGAGGATGCTTTATGTCCGGTATAGAAACCCGATGCGTTCAGGGCGGTTATACGCCCGGAAACGGTGAACCGCGCCAGATTCCGATTATTCAGTCCACAACATTCAAATATGACACCAGCGAAGATATGGGAAAGCTGTTTGACCTGCAGGCGGAAGGCTATTTCTATTCCCGCCTGCAGAATCCCACCTGTGACACCGTGGCTGCGCGGATCTGTTCCCTGGAAGGCGGATCCGCCGCGATGCTGACCGGTTCCGGGCAGGCCGCCAACTTCTTTGCGGTTTTCAATATTGCCGGCGCGGGGGATCACGTCGTAGCCAGTTCCGCGATCTACGGCGGAACCTTTAATCTCTTTGCGGTCACCATGAAGAAGATGGGGATCGATTTCACCTTTGTCAGTCCGGACTGCACAGAGGAGGAGCTGGACGCCGCTTTCCGTCCGAACACGAAGGCTCTCTTCGGTGAAACCATCGCCAATCCCGCGCTCTGCGTGCTGGATATCGAGATGTTCGCGAAAGCGGCTCACCGGCACGGGGTGCCGCTGATCGTGGACAATACTTTCGCGACTCCGGTCAACTGCAGGCCTTTCGAATGGGGAGCCGACATCGTCACCCATTCCACCACCAAGTATATGGACGGCCACGGCAGCGCCGTAGGCGGCTGTATTGTGGACAGCGGCCGTTTTGACTGGGACGCGTACGCGGAGAAGTATCCGGGGCTGACGACCCCGGATGAAAGCTATCACGGCATCATTTATACCCGTCAGTTCGGCAGGGAAAAGGCCTTCATCACCAAGGCCACCAGCCAGCTGATGCGGGATCTGGGTTCGGTTCAGAGCCCGCAGAGCGCGTTTCTGCTGGGCCTGGGACTGGAAAGCCTGCACGTCCGGATGGAGCGTCACTGCGCCAATGCGCAGGCCGTGGCGGAGTTTCTGTCCGGGCATGAGAAGATTACCTGGGTCCGCTACTGCGGTCTGAAGGGCGACCCTTATTATGAGCGCGCCCGGAAGTATCTTCCGAAGGGCTCCTGCGGAGTGGTTTCCTTTGGGGTCCGGGGCGGAAGAAAAGCGGCGGAAACCTTCATGAAGCATCTGAAGATCGCCGCCATTGAAACGCATGTCGCCGACGCCCGCACCTGCTGTCTGCATCCCGCCAGCGCCACCCACCGTCAGATGAACGACGAGGAGCTGGCCGCCGCCGGCGTTTCTCCGGATCTGGTGCGTCTGAGCGTCGGGCTGGAAAGCCTGGAGGATCTGATTACGGATCTGGATCAGGCCCTGAGCGCCGTCTGATTATTCCGGTTCTTTTTCCCGCTGTTTTTTCCAGGCTTCCTTATACAGCCGTTCCAGGGCGCGTTCGCTTCCGGGACGGTTGTTTTTTTGAAGAAATTCCGCGATGCTTCCCTGAACCTGCGTGACCTCCCGCCGGAACTCACGGGCCGAAGTGCGCATCGCCTCGTTTCCCAGCGCGATTAGCTGTTCCGGGCGGTCGGAGGTAATGACCCGGACCCGGGCTTTTTTCCGCGCCAGCAGGGTGGTTTTCTCAATAAAGGCATCCGCCGTCTGCGCTTCCCGGGTATAAACCAGGAAGATATTCCGGTAACGTTCGGCGGATCCCGGATTTCCCTTTACCTTATAGGCGTCGAAAATCAGAATAATTTCTTTTCCGGTCATTCCGGCATAATCGCAGAGCAGATCGGCCAGCTGTCCCCGGGCGGCGTCAAAATGATCCGGAAGCAGCTCCTTCCATTCTTCCCAGGCGAAGAGGACATTATAGCCGTCCACCAGAAGAATCTCTCCCTCCGGCCACAGTTCCCGCCGCTGTTCCGCGGGCTGTGCGGTGGGCTGTTCCCTCGGAACGGGCGCCAGCAGCTGCCGGGACCGGACCGGACCGTAGGTCCGCTCAAAAATCACCCGCAGCGCTTCGTCCTCTTCCGCTGTTCCCCGGTACCCGGCCGCGGAGGCGGGCGGTTTACCCGCGGCGTTCTCCTCTGTCTCCGGCCGGGAGGTTCTCATTCCGTTTTCTCTCAGGGGCAGATGCATCCACTGTTCCACCTGCTTCCAGGATACGGTGACGCCGGCCCCGTGTGAACAGAAAACGGAATCCGGGGTGTTCATCAGATCCGCCAGCGGATCATAGCCCCGCGCCGCGATCACTTCCTCCGCGTTGACGCATGGAAGGCAGGCCTGGAAGGAGGAGCTCATCCGTCCCAGTCCCTTCGTCAGAGAGCTGAGTTCTCTTCCGTAATGCTGACAGGCGGAGGCCGGAGCGGCCGCCCGGATTCTACGGAATCCCTCTTCCGCGTCCTCCGGCGGATCCTGCTTTGCTCCCATCAGCGTCAGATCATTCATCACCCGGCCCAGATTCTCCTCGGGGACGGTGATTTCCAGGGACAGCCAGGGTTCCAGCAGCACGCTGCGGGCTTTCATCAGTCCCTGCCGCAGCGCCCGGTAGGTCGCCTGGCGGAAATCGCCGCCTTCCGTGTGCTTCAGATGCGCCCGGCCGTTGACCAGGGTGATTCGCATATCGGTAATGGGCGATCCGGTCAGAACGCCCCGGTGTGTCTTCTCCTGCAGATGGGTCAGGATCAGCCGCTGCCAGTTCAGCGCCAGATCATCCGTGGAGACATCGGTTCCGAATACGAGCCCGCTTCCCGGCGGCAGCGGCTCCAGCAGCAGATGAACCTCCGCGTAATGGCGCAGCGGTTCGTAATGTCCCACACCCTCAACCGGCTCCGCGATCGTCTCCCGGTAAAGCACTCCGGAATCGGCAAAGGATACGGCCAGGCCGAACCGCTCCCGCATCCGGTCCCGCAGGACCTCCAGATAAACCTCTCCCATGGAGTGTACCCGGATCTCCCGGCGGGCTTCGATAAACTCCACCTGAAGCAGTGGTTCCTCTTCCTCCAGCATCCGGAGGCAGTCCAGTGTCCGGTGAAGATCCGCCCCCGGTCCCGGAACCACCCGGCATGCATAGCAGGGGCGCTGGGTCTGCCCGCCGCCTTTTTTTTCGAATCCCAGTCCGTCTCCCGGCATCGCCCGGGTCAGGCCTGTTACGCAGCACAGTTCCCCGGCTCCGGCTCTCGGCGCCGCCGTATACCGGGCGCCGGAATACAGGCGGATTTCCGCCGCTTTCTCTGTCCAGGCGTTCTCCCCTTCTCCTCCGGTCAGCGGATCCCGGGCCTTCAGTTCCCCTCCGGTGATTTTCAGAAAGGTGAGCCGGTTGCCCTGGGGATCCCGGGCAATCTTGTATACTTTGGCTCCGAAGGCCTTCGGCCATTCTCTTTCTTCCGGGAAATCCGCCAGAAAATCCATCAGCGCTTCCACACCCTCATTGTGCAGTGCGGAGCCGAAGAAGCAGGGAAACAAGGCCCGCGCCCGGACCATGGTACGGATCCGTTTCGGAGAGATGGTTCCCTCCCGCAGATAGATATCCAGACAGGTTTCATCGCACAGCGCTATTTTTTCCGATGGATCGTCCGCAAAAGAAACAATCCGGTCGGACAGAACGGACAGGGAGCGGATCACTTCTTCCCGGTCCCCCTCCATGCGGTCTGTCTTGTTCACAAACAGAATCACCGGAACACCGGCTTTTTCCATCATTCTCCACAGGGTGCGGGTATGCGCCTGCAGGCCGTCCGGCCCGCTGACCACCAGAACAGCCGCGTCCAGTACGCTGATCGAACGCTCCGTTTCTCCCACAAAGTCGGTATGCCCGGGAGTATCCACCAGCGTCAGCCGGGTTCCTTTCCAGTCCAGCCTCGCCTCCTTGGAAAAGATGGTGATTCCCCGTTCTTTTTCCATCCGCTCCGTATCAAGAAAGGTATCCCCATGATCCACCCGGCCCTGCCGCCGCAGAATTCCGCTGAGAAACAGCATGGATTCCGACAGCGTCGTCTTCCCCGCATCCACATGAGCTGCGAGCCCAACCGCCAGCCTTCCGGCCATGCCGCTCTCCTCCTTTCGGTGGTCCCCCGGATGATTTCAGTTCACGGATTCCGTATTGTCCCGTTTGTCCGATAGCTGTTTTGAGGCTTCCTCCGCCTCCATCTCGCATACCAGCGGCATGTATTCCTTCATCCGGAACATGGCCTTTACCCGTTTGTGATCCCGGAAATCCAGCCAGCCTCCGCCGTCGTTGGTCTTCACCGTCGCGTTCACTCTCGTATTCGGCAGCGCCTCCTGCAGCTCCCGGGCAACCTCCCTGTCCACGGGATCAGCCAGTTTGGAACTGTTGGCATATCCGATCCACAGATGCTCCAGGCTGGTCAGCGCCTTCAGCGGCAGCAGATCCTGAATCAGATTGAAATCCAGATTCAGATGCCGAAGCCGCTTCAGCGAAGTCAGCGGCGTGATATCCGTGATTTTGTTCTTGTACATTTCCAGATACAGAAGATCCGTCAGAGACCCGATCGGAGTAATATCGCAGGAAATCCGGTCGTCCGACAGGATCAGCACCCTCAGCTTCGGCAGATGATACAGAAAGGACAGATCCCCGATTTCGTTATGGCCGATATCCAGCGCCAGCAGATTCGGGCAGTAGCGCAGCAGGGCAAAATCTTCCTCCGTATGCCGTTTTTCATGGTCATAATGCAGGGTGGAAAAAACTTCCGCGTCCGTGCGAACCTGGTGATTGGCCAGCTGGATCGTCCAGTCGAAGGTCACGCCGGGGAATCTTCTTTCCAGTTCCGCAATCTGTTCCGCGTTCACAGGGCTGGCAAACATCTCCACATGTTCCAGCTCCGGCAGCAGTGAAAGGAAATCACAGAAAGCGTCGAATCCGGCTTTCTCAAAGGTCACCTTCCCCATCTCGAGCACCCGGGTATCCGGTGAAACCGTCAGTCTTCCGAAGGTTGGCAGCGGTGCCTCCGTTTCCTCCGGCAGCGTTCCCCCTTCCGCGTTTTCCGGAGCGGTCGTTTCCGCCGAAACCGTACCCTCTCCCTGCGCCGCGGTCTGCGTTTCCGCCGGAACTGCCTTTTCTTCTTGCACCGTAACCCGGGTTTCGGTTTCCGGTGAAACCGTGTTCTCTCCCTGCACCGCAGTCCGGGTTTCCGTTTCCGCAGCCGCCGCGCCGGCCGTCATCATCAGCGCGGTCAGCCCGGCCAGCAGGCGGATCCTCGCCCCGGTCCGGAATCTGAATTCAGTCATGCCGCCCCATCCTCGTTTCCTTTGATTTCTCAGGGATTGTAACATCAAAGAAGACGCTCCGTCAATTCCGCGGCAAGTCTGTCAGGCGGTTCTCCCGCTCTTTTGCCGCTCCGGCAGGCCGGGAACAAAAGAAGAACGCGCACAGTCCCGGATAAATCCCGGTGCTGTACGCGTTCGCCCTGTTCTGATTTCAGGAAAGAATCCGGAGGATTACACCTTCAGCAGATGCGCACACTCGCTCCGGAAAGAGATCGCCGCCTGGTCCCCGACCCGGAAGGTTTTCTTCCCGATGGGGCAGTTATCGGCAATCTTGACCAGGGTGTCGCCTACCCGGACATGGTAGTTCTGATAGGAGCCCATAAAGCAGCTCAGCTCCACCGTACAGGGAAGCTGTCCCTGATCCGCAATCTCGATGGCTTCCGGCCGGAGAACAATCTCCGCGCCCTCCCCGGGATGATTCTCGTCGGACCTCACCCGCACCGGATATCCATAGACTTCCGCGACCGCGTTTTCTCCTTCCCGGCCCGTTACCCTGCAGGGCAGGAAGTTGCACTCGCCGATGAAGTCCGCCACAAATTCGCTGTTGGGATGATAATAAATCTCCGTCGGAGAGCCCATCTGAGCGATCACCCCGTCCTTCATCAGGATGATATTGTCCGAAATGGCCATGGCCTCGCTCTGATCATGTGTTACATAGATCGCGGTGATCCCGAGCGTCTGCTGGATGCGGCGGATTTCCGTCCGCATCTGAACCCGCAGCTTCGCGTCCAGATTGCTCAGCGGTTCGTCAAAAAGCAGCACGCCCGGTTCCACCACCAGGGCCCGCGCCAGCGCCACCCGCTGCTGCTGACCGCCGGACAGCTGATTGGTCATCCGCTGTTCCATATCGGAAAGCTCCACCAGTTTCAGGATGTTCGTCACCTTTTCCCGGATGACATCCCGTGGCATCTTCCGCAGCTTCAGCCCGTAGGCTACATTATCGAACACATTGTAATGGGGAAACAATGCATAGCTCTGGAACACCATGGCCGTATCCCGCTTGTTGGGGGTCAGCCGGTTGATCGGTTCCCCGCCCAGATAAATCTCCCCTTCGTCCGGCGATTCAAACCCGGCGATCATCCGCAGGGTGGTGGTCTTGCCGCACCCGGAAGGCCCCAGCAGCGTCACAAAGCTGCCGGGTTCTATATTCAGACTGACATCGTGAACCGCGTAGAAATCCTTCCCGGTTTTGGGGTTCTGGTAGATCTTGCTGATATGCTCCAGCCGGACGCCCTTCGGCTCTTTCTTCCCTGTTGCGCTCATGGTCATTCACCCTCCTTAACCTTCCGGCTGGTGCCGAAGTGTTTGATAATAAAGTTCATCAGCAGAACCGATCCGTAGGTAATAATAATCAGGATCGTAGCAAATGCGCAGGCGATGCTGAATGCGCCCTTTTCGGCGAATTCGTTGATCTGCACCGTAATCAGCAGATAGCTTGGGGTGACCAGCAGAATAATGGCGGAAATTGCCGTAATCGACCGGACAAAGGCAGTCACCAGGCCGGAAAGGAAGGAATCCTTGATCAGCGGCAGGGTAACCGATGTGAATACCTTCAGGCTGTTCGCCCCCATATCGTAAGCGCTTTCCTCGATGGATTTATCGATCTGCCGCAGAGCGGAGATTCCGGATCGGGTTCCGGTAGGCAGCGAACGCACAATGAATACGATCACCAGGATCGCCCCTGTGCCATAGAGGCCGCTGAGCAGGCCGGTGTGGAAGAGGCCGTTGGCAAACCCCCGGATATATCCGACGCCCAGCACCGTGCCGGGCACGGCCATCGCCAGGATGGACACGGCTTCGATGAATCCCTTTCCCCGGAATTTCCGTTTGACCACCAGGTAGGAGATAATCATGCTGAGCAGCGCGGTAATCGGAGCCGCGATGATGGACAGCACAAAGGAATCGGTGAACGCCCGCAGGCCGCGGTAACGGGTAAAGACCTGTTCAAACCATTTGAACGTCAGCGGCGTGAACTTGTAACCCCAGGTGGGGAACAGCGCCCCGATCGGCACGCACAGATACATCATAATGACAAAGATTGCAGCCAGAGAGCAGAGAATCGTCAGCGGAATCGTGACGGACTTGTCCTCGATCAGCATCCTTGCCCGGCTCGCTTTGCCGGACAGCGTCGCGGCCGTTTTCCGTTCCAGATAATATTTCTGTACGGCAAACATGATCAGCGTAATACACAGAAGCACCACAGCCATCGCCGCCGCGCCTTCCTTGTCCATGGCGCCGGTGATCTGCAGATAGATTGTGGTAGCCAGTGTATCATAGCTTCCCCCGATGATCATCGGATTGGCAAAGTCCGCGATGGACTCAATAAATGTCACCAGAAAAGCGTTTCCGAGACCGGGCAGCAGCAGGGGCAGCGTCACCGTCGTGAACACCTTCCAGCGGGAAGCGCCCATATCCCGGGAGGCTTCCTCCATGGAGGGATCAATGTTTTTCAGCAGCCCTTTCATCATCATATAGCATACGGGGAAGAAAGTCAGCGTCTGCACGATGACAATTCCCCAGTAGCCGTAGATATTATTGTCATATATGCCCAGCGCAAACCGGGTAATCAGTCCGGTCCGGCCGAACAGCATGATCATGGACAGGGAAAGAACAAAAGGCGGAGAAACCACCGGCAGCATCGATACCACCTTGAACAAACCGCCTACAACCTTCCGCATCCTGACGTATACTTCCACATAGGCGAACAGGAGGCCGATCAGGGTGGAAAGGATCCCCACCACAAATCCGACTTTCAGGGTGTTGGTGATCGCTGTCCGGAAATTTCTCAGCTGAAAAATCCGGCTAAAGGTATCCAGGGAGAATCCTTTGGAACCATACAGACTGTCTACCAGCAAAATTGCCAGCGGATACAGGATAAACAGGGTCAGAAAAGCGATCAGCAGGACGATGGTGGTCATCATGATCGGATCCGCCATCAGCTTTTTCCGGTCCAGCGCGGCGCTTTGCCGTTGAGCCATAGGCTCCCCTCCTCTCTTTCTGTGCCTTCAATGGGCGGTTTCCGCAAAAATCCCCGCCCCGGTGGGGGCGGGGAAAAAGGATCAGACTGAGCCTTTCCGGATTATTCGGTCTTGAACCGGTCGTCCGCAGCGGAGCCCAGGGCTTCCATCACTTCCTGGACGTAGGTCGCCGTATTGGCCGCCGCGTCGGCGAAATCGTACTTATCCCATACCAGGCTGGGATCCAGACCGAACTGAGCGGCCTCCTTGGGCTGCTCGGCGTTGTCGATCACCAGGAACTGATAGGAACCGTGGGTCGCGGCCAGCTGCACGCACTCAGGAGACAGCGCGTATTCCACGAACAGTTTGGCAGCGTTGGGATGCTTCGCTCCCTTGAAGATAGCCACCGGTCCGATTTCGCAGGAGGTGCCGTCTTCGGGGATGATCAGCTGAATATTATCATAGCCGTTATCCACGATCTGGGTGATGCCGTCATGCAGGAAGCCGATGCCGATGACGCACTCGCCGGTACCGACATTCTTGGAGGGGCCGGAGCCGGACTTGGTGTAGACCTGGATGTTCTTGTCCAGATTGACCAGATACTTGATTCCTTCGTCATGGCCCTTCATCTGAAGCAGGGTGTTCACAACCAGCTTCGCGGTGCCGGCGGTATTGTAGTTGGACAGCCAGATCAGGCCCTTGTATTCTTCCTTCAGCAGGTCGTCCCAGGTCTTGGGAGCTTCCAGGTTCAGGCGGGAACCTCCGCCAGCGCGGCGGCGCAGGACAGCAGCATGGACAGAGCCAGCAGCACAGCAAACAGTTTCTTCATGAATGCAAACCTCCTTTATATTTCCTCTCGCCGCGTTCCACGCGGCGGAAAGTACAGCGGAACACCCGGAACCCCGGTCCCTTATTTATATCCGTTTCAGCTGTATGTATGATAACATGCCCGCCCGTCTCTGTCAAGAAAATCCGAAAACGTTACCGTTTTTTCCTGTTCCGTGTGATCCGGAAATTTCCCGCCGGACGGCCGCTTCCCGTTCCCTTCCCTTTTCCGTCTCCCAAAAACCGCGCAAACAAAAAGGGGGGGGCAACAGCCGGAAAACACCGGTCGTTTGCCCCCTGTCAGTCGAAAGTTCTGTCTCCGCGGGTTTATTTGTCAAACCAGCGGCCCAGGTTGAATTTCCGGACCAGCCAGATCACCAGGCAGGCCCCGAGCACGGATACGATGATTTCCCCGATCGTTCCGCTGGGCCCCAGGCCGATCAGCCGGAACGCAAAGGATCCGATCACGCCTCCGATCCAGCCGACAATCACGTTAACGAGCCAACCGTTCGGCGTTCTGTCCTTCATGATCCGGCTGGCAAGATATCCGGCCAGCGTCCACAGTGCAATCCGAACAAGCCAGGTCCAGAGCATACCCACAGCCTCCTTTGATCTCCGTTACATCTTTTCATTCACGATTTTCTGCAGTTCTTCCATGAAGGTCGCCACATCGGTAAACTTCCGGTAAACCGCGGCAAAACGCACATAAGCCACATCGTTCAGTTTTTTCAGTTCCGCCATCACCATGTCGCCCAGTTTCTCGGAAGGAATCTCCCCGTCCATGGACGCGTAAGCCCGCTGCTCAACCCGGGCCACGATTTCGTCAATCTGCTGCATGCTGACCGGCAGTTTGTCGCAGGCATGCAGGATTCCGGCCTTGATTTTCTGACTGTCAAAGGCCTCCCGGCGTCCGTCCCGCTTCACGACGAAGAGCGGGCTCAGCTCCACCTTTTCATAGGTCGTAAACCGTCTGCCGCAGTTGATGCATTCCCGCCGTCTGCGAATACTGTTTCCGTCATCCGTGGGACGCGAATCGATCACCTTGCTGTCTACGCAGCTGCAAAACTGGCATTTCATTCAGGTTCTCCTCCTCACAGCGCGCCCAGTTCTTTGAACAGCTCCCGGTTGGCCTGATACAGCTTCCGGTAAATCTGATACACTGCCGCGTACTTCGGAACGTTTTCCTGAATCGGATTCTGAGGTGTGTTCACCTTGATCATTTTGTGGCAGGCTTCCCGCACGCTGCCGTACAGGCCGGCGCCTACGCTGGCCAGAATGGCGACGCCCAGCGCGGGGCCTTCGGTGTTCACTGTCGTCGCGACCGGGCACTGCATGACGTCCGCCAGCATCTGCCGCCAAAGGGGGCTCTTTCCGCCGCCGCCGCAGGCGAGCATGGTCTCCGGAGCCACGCCCATCTCCGCGAGCACGCTCAGGCAGTCCTTCAGGCTGTAGGTTACGCCTTCCATGACAGCCCGCAGCAGATCCCGCCGCTGATGCATGGCGCTCAGGCCGATAAACATGCCGCGGCAGTCACTGTCCAGATGGGGCGTCCGCTCGCCCATCAGATAAGGGGCGTAAAGCAGCTTGTTGGCGCCGATGGGGCTCCTGGCCGCCTCCTGATTCGTCAGCTCATAGACATCCACACCCATGGCGGCCGCCGTAATGCTTTCAGCCCCGCAGAACTGGTCGCGGAACCATTTCAGGCTCAGGCCGGCGGCCTGGGTCACGCCCATCACATGCCAGGCTCCGGGTACCGCGCAGCAGAAGGTATGCACCCGGCCCTTCGGATCGATGGCCAGCTTGTCCGTATGGGCAAAAACCACGCCGCTGGTCCCGATGGTGGTGAAAGCTTTTCCGTCTTCCACAACACCGGTTCCCACCGCGGCGGCCGCGTTGTCCCCCGCTCCGCCCACGACCAGAGTCTTCTCGCTCAGTCCCGTCAGCCTGGCTGCGGACGCGGAAATATGGCCGGTTACCTCGCAGCTTTCATAAACCTTCGGCAGCAGGGCGGGATCGATATCCAGAATCTCCAGCAGTTCCCTGCTCCAGCAGCGGTTCGGCACATCCAGCATCTGCATGCCGCTGGCGTCCGATACCTCGGTGGCGTAGTCTCCTGTCAGCATGAAACGCACGTAATCCTTGGGCAGCAGGATATGCCTGCAGCGGGCGTAATTCTCCGGTTCATGATTCCGCACCCAGATCAGTTTGCTCAGGGTAAAGCCGGTCAGCGCTGGGTTCGCCGTAATCCGGATCAGATTGTCGTAACCGACCTTCTCCGTGATTTCCTCGCATTCTTTGGCGGTTCTCTGATCACACCAGATGATGGAAGGGCGAATGACCTCGTTCCGCTCGTCCAGCATCACCAGGCCGTGCATCTGCCCGCTGATTCCCATGGACACAACGTCTTCGGCGGAAATGCCGCTTTTCTCGAGGACGGTGCGGATCGTGCTGACCGCAGCGTTGTACCAGTCCGCAGGATCCTGCTCGGCCCAGCCGTTCTGCGGCTGAGACATCGGATATTCCACGGTGGCGGAGGCAATCCCCTTCCCGTCCTGATCAAACAAAACCGTCTTGGTACCGGAGGTTCCCAGATCAATGCCCAATACGTATTTCATGATGAAATTCTCCTTTGATCCACAAAATATAGGGGTTTTTCGATCAATTCATTATAGAATTGTGTCCCGTTGCTGTCAACCTTTATTATTGTCCCTTTCAGTGTTGGGTTCTGTCCCTTTTTCCGTCTCTCCGGGAGCCTTCCGAAGCAGCACACCCTTCCGGAGCATCTTCTGCTCCAGCTCCTCCCGGTCTCCGTGAAACACGATTCCCTGCCATCCGCAGCCGATGGCCGCCGCCACGTTGGGCGGGGCATCGTCGATAAAAAGGCATTCCTCCGGTTTCAGGGAAAAGCGTTCCGTAAACAGCCGGTAGATTTCCGGGTTCGGCTTCACCACATGCACATCGCAGGAGATCAGCGTGCCGTCGAACAGCTCACTGACGGGAAAACGGGGCCAGTAGCGGTGCTGTGCCGTGCTGGCGTTGGACAGAAGATACAGCCGGTATCCGGAGCGCTTCAGCTCCCGGGCCAGTCCCTCCATTCCGGGGATCATCTCCCGCTCATCCGCCCAGTGCCACAGAAGGCGCTTCATCTTTTCCCGCAGCGCACCTGAGATCCGGGGCAGGATCGAGGCTTCCGCCGTTTCCTCCGTCATGATTCCCAGATCCATCATCGCCCATTCAGCGGAAACAAACAGCTCCCGCATCAGCAGCTGCCGCTCACCGGGATCCGTTACCCCTTCCCGGTCCATAAAGTGGTCCGGATCGAACCGGATCAGCACCTGCCCCATATCAAACACAATATTCCGAATCATTGTTCTACCTCTGTTTTCTTCTGTGCGCTTCACCGGCGCGGCTCATTTCCGTCCTTTTCCGGATGCCTGTCTATTGTATCGGATCGTGGCGCCTTTGGCAAGAACGCCCGCCTCAGCGGCGCGGTATTCCCGGGAAGCGGTATGGAATATGCGTTCCGTGAAAAAAAAGGACCGGGAAGCCCGGATCCGATCCGATCGCTTCCCGGCCCTCTGAAAGGGGGTCGAAATCAGTCTTACTTATTGTTGAAGGTATCGCACAGAGCCTGCCAGGCGGGCATGCCGGCTTCGATCAGCTCCGCGGGGGTGGATCCGCCCAGGGCCCACAGCAGGCTGTTGCCCAGCACGTCGTTCTGCGTACCCAGATACAGGGTCTTGTTTACGCGGGCATGCTCCGGCTCACGCAGCATGGCGTAGGTTTCATCCACAGCGCGCTCGTCGGTGTAGTTGTACTTGTTGCCGATCCAGTTGCCTTCCGTCTCCACACCGGGGGTGTCATTGGTCCACAGGTCATACAGGAAGGTCAGCTTCGCGACGGTCTCCTCGTCGTAGCAGGCGGGGATCAGGGTGATGTTGTCGCTGACGACGGTGATATAGGTACCGCCTTCGTTCGGCACGGGGAAGGCCACGCAGCCCCACTCATCCTTCATGTCAGCCATTTCGGAGTTGTCGTTGAATCCGCCGTAGGTCTGATACATATAGAATCCGCAGTAGCCCTGCTTCCAGGCATCCTTGTACCAGTCCCAGTTGGCGCCTTCGGGAGTGGGCGCCCAGTACTTGGCCTGCAGATCCTTGCCCCAGGTCAGCGCGCTGATGGTGGCGTCGCTGTTCATGGTGGGCTGCAGTTTGCCGTTCTCATCGAAATCGAAGAAGCTGCCGCCGTTGGAGAACACCGCGCAGACGTACATATCGTCGCCGGAGCCCAGAATGCCGTAGATATCATTCACGCCGTCGTTGTCCGTATCGCGGGTGATGGTCTTCAGCATGTCTTCGAAAGCGGCCCAGGTCCACTTTCCTTCCTTCTGGAGATCATAAATGGTGTTCCAGTCGATACCCGCTTCCTGCAGAACCCGCTTGTTGAAGTACAGGCAGCCGCGGGGCTCGGAGTTGCCGGCGTACAGGCCGTAGATCTTTCCGCCGATGGTCATGAAATCCCGCTCAGCGGCATTCCACTTGTCGCTCTGCAGATCCACATACTTGTCGCTCACGGGGGCGACGACGCCGCCGGATACCAGAGAGGCCACGCTGCCGGGCTCGATGATGTACAGCCGCAGGCTGCCGTCGGGGCTGGTGGTGAAGTTGGTCATCTGGGTCGCGTTGCTGCCCCAGTCGCCGTCCTGCTTCTGGCTCAGATTGACGTTGTAGGTCTTGTTAATCCAGTCACGGTAGTCGTACTGAAGCTGCTCTTCTTCAGTGGGATCGGTCTTCCGGGCGCCTTCACCGGACCAGTAGTCGTAAATGGTGACGTCCGCGCCGCCAAAGTCGATGCCTTCGACGACGGCCGGATAGCCTTCGGGAGCCTCAGCCAGCGCGCTGCAGCATGCGAGCAGCATCATCGCGGCCATAACCAGTGCAAGAACCTTCTTCATGATGGAATACCCTCCTTAAATGATATATTGCCTACAGAATGAACACCTCATTCTGTAAATGCACTCTGGAATCAGCTGTGCTTATCATAGCACATTTCAGGCCTGTTGGCAATCATCTGTTATTCCTTTGAGCCGGACATTGCCAGGCTTTCCACGAAGGTCCGCTGGGTAAACAGGTACAGAATCACCAGCGGAATGGCGCAGATCAGCACGGCGATGGAAATCAGCTGCTGCTGGCGGCCGTTGGGAACCACCACGGCCACGCTGCTGTCCGCTGAGAAATACCGGGACATTTTCGTTACCATGGAAGCCATCTGATTGGAGTAAGTCGAAATCGAGGTGATGGGCAGGAACAGGCGGGTATAGAAGATATCCGTCCACTGCCACACAAAGCTGAACAGGAAGCAGCTGGCAATCGTGGGCAGCGCGTCCGGCAGCATGATTTTGATAAAGGTATGCAGCGTGCCGCAGCCGTCCACATAGGCCGCCTCCTCCAGGCTGGTGGGAATGCCCTGGAAATACTGGCGCATAATATAGATATACAGCCCGTTTTTCAGTCCCATACAGGTCAGCGCCATGATCGCGTAGGCGGAAACGTTGGCCCGCAGGTTCAGGGCGGAGCCGGTCAGCAGCTGGATCAGTCCGACGCCGGTTCCGTCCACAACGCTGAGCACCCGCTGGCCGAAGTTCAGCCCCTCCGCGTTGACGCCGAACAGCGTAAAGATTTTCAGGATATCGAAATTGGCAAAGTTCATATACAGTGCGGACTGAATGGTCTGCGGCGGAATGATGATCACCGCAATCACGCAGGCGAACCAGAATTTCTTTCCCCGGAAATTGTACCGGGCAAAGCCATAGGCCACCAGCGTTGTGGAGATGATGGTCAGTGCGGAGATCAGGGCGGAAACCCACAGGGTGTTCAGCAGGGCGTTAAAGTGCCAGTTTCCGCCGATGGCCTTCAGGTCGGTCAGCTCCGCCACGATGCGGTAATTGTCCAGCGTCACGTTCCGGGGCAGCAGGATGATGGTGGAATCGTACAGATCCTTTTCCTGCATCAGGCTCATGGAAAAGCGGGTCAGCAGCGGCTGGATAATCATGAAGCACAGGCCGAACAGCAGCAGGCCCCGGATCACGGAGATGGCAATCTGTCCGAGGCGCTTTTTCAGCAGATATCCCCCGCTGCGCCTGTTCCGCTCCCAGAAATCCTTGTTCTTGCCGACGAAAACCGTATTGTTCTTGCTCATTGTGCTGATTTCACCGCCTTTGTGATGATGAAGGAGCTGAGCAGGATAAACACAAGGGCCACGGCGAAGTAAATCCAGCTCATGGCTGAAGAAACCCCGAACTTGAAGTCCTTGTACATCACTTCCGTGATCCGTTCCATCACCCGGTTGTCGTTCTTCATGAAGAAGTCCACGATGGTATAGATGCAGTTTACCAGCAGCAGCGGACTGACCATGGGGAAGGTAATCTTCCAGAAGGACTCCCAGGCCGTACAGCCTTCCACGTCCGCAGCCTCATAAAGCGAGGGGGAGATGGCCTGAAGGCCCGTCAGGAAGATAATGATCTGAATGCCGCTGGCCATGACAATGTCATAGATGGCGTCGATCATCTGGAACACTACGTCAAATACGCCGCTGCCCACTCCCGATACGGAAAGCAGATTTTGCAGGGAAGCGGAGATATTGACCCCCGCGGCGCCCTCCACGGATTCCGCGACCCCCGCCATCATGTCGTAGAATTCATTCTGGCTTTCAATCCCCGGCAGGACGCCGGAAGACAGAATCACCGGCAGAAAGAAGATCGCCCGTGCCAGCGTCCGGCCCTTGAAGTCCTGGTTCAGAATGACGGCAATCACAAAGCTCAGCACCAGGGTCGCGATGGTATTAATCACCATCCTGCCGATTTCGTCCGTGATATACTGATTGAAATAAGGATCCACCGCCATCGCGGTATGATAGTTGTCCAGGCCGATCCAGGTCATCTGGTATCCCTGTCCCGGTACGATTTTGACATCGCTCAGGGACATGATCAGGGACTGGATCATCGGTCTGGCCATGAACAGGATAAAACCGATGATAAAGGGAAGAATAAACAGGTATCCGGTTCTTGCCCGCCGCTGCTGCATCGTAACCGGCTTTCGTCCGCGGCTCATGTTCCGCTCCCCCTTTCCACCCAATAGTCCCGGGCCGGCGCAACCGCGTTTCCGATCCGGTAATCCGTATTTCCGTAGTTTACATACACCCGGGTTCCGTCCGCATAGGTGGTTCGGTATACTTCCTCCGTCAGCTTCTCATGCGCTGTGATTTTCTGGCTGTTCAGTCCCTTCATTTCCCGCTGGTATCGCAGGATCATGCCGATCACCTGGTCCTTCCAGTAGCGATAGCCGGAGGAGGTATAGCAGCTGTAATCGGAATCCTTCAGCACCCGGGTATCCTCCGCCATGAAGGTGAAGTTCAGCCCGGCGCCGTATTCGGCGCATTCCAGCAGCATGGTCTGATAATCGCCGGACAGATTGATGGCTTCTCCGGTATAATCCTTCATGCCGTGCAGCGCGATCTGGTAGAAGGGAATCCGCTCATCGATGATCGCGTAGGCCTGCCCCGTCAGATTCATATCGGTGATCAGATCGGCGTAGGGCACCGCATAATCATTGCCTTCCTTGATCGAAATCTTCTGTCCCGCCTCCGCGGCCTCGCGCATGACCTCGATGTTCATCGCCTTGACCTGTTCCCGGGTAATCAGATCCCGGGGATAATAGTCCGCGCTCAGCAGGTTTCCGATATCCCGGAAGGCAATTCCCGCCACGTTCCGGTTCTTCAGGCCGGCAATCAGCGTCGAAGCATTCTTCCGGGCGTAACCCGGCCGCACCAGGTAGTAATCGTCCAGCCAGTCGGCGATTCCGTAGGTGACGATATCGTAGGGATACAGATGAACCTGCTCCCGGGTGGCATACCGCGCCGCGTCCCGGAAGGACAGGAACCCGTCAAAGAGGCCGCTGTGATAGGCGAAGCAGGTAATGCCGTCCAGATAGAGCGTCACTCCCCTGCCGGCCGCTTCCGCCACAAGCTGGTTCAGTCCGCTGTCTCCGCCCAGCTCGCCCAGCGTATGCACGCCTGTCAGCACCTTCTGACGGACGCCTCCGTTCATCCAACCCGTCATACGGATGTTCAGGTTTCCGATCTCCCGCTCTGACAGCTCGTCCAGAATCTGTCTGGCTTGCCCGAAGGTGGTGGTAGCCACCACGCTGTCGACAGGAATGCCGAACTTGACTACTTTTTTATTGATGGCGCCGATCAGCTCCACGTTCACCGGCACGTCTTCCGAAGCCCTGGCATCCTTCATCTCCGGGCTGGTTTCCCGGAGATAATCGCCGTATGCGGCGGCCAGCATGGCATAATCCCCGCTGTCGACGAAGCGGTAGCGCTGGCGTATGGTATCCTCCGGGATTTTCTTTTCATACACATATACCAGCTGAGCCGTCTTGTTGGATACGTTATACTGCTCCGCGTGCAGCACGTTATAGCGCGCATATACCGTATTGTAGCTGTTGTACCGGCCGGAGATATCCGCGTTGACGCCCGCGTAGGAGCTGGCCCCCTCCATGATGCAGATGAAGCCCGCCTGATCCTTCACCGCGCCGAACACCGGGAAAGCGTTCTCCGTCTCGCTGACGGCTTCCTTTCGCTGTACGCCGTAATCCCAGCCGTACAGGTTCGCGTAGTACGTGCTCTGGCTCAGCTTTCCGTTATTGTAGTGAATGAGGGCTCCGCCGCCTTCAGGCAGCAGCAGATAGCCGTCGTCCGCTGTGCCGCCCGCCCCGAACATGGGCAGCGGGCTGACATAGGTGATGGGGTATTCCGTCCGGTAACGGATCTCGCTGTACGGAATCTCCACCACCAGATCCTTCCCGTCCAGCCGGTAGATCATGCTGACGTTGAACACGGGACCGTTCTGGCCGCCGCCGCCGGCTACCAGCTGCATATCCGTCTCATAATCTTCCTGCGTATAGCCGGCCTCCGCGAAATATCCCTCGATTTTTTCCTTGTTGGAGGTGCTGGTTTCCGCCTTCAGGATATACAGGGCCTGCTCCGTAATGGAGGGATAGGAAGCGATGAGCTCCTCCTTATTGTCCTTTTTATCCAGCTTTTCCGGTTCCACCAGGGTGTAGTTGGAGGACAGTTTTTTCTTGGTGGCTTTGCTCATTTTATCCGTGAACTGCGTATACCGTTCCTTTGTAATGGCGGAAGGAATCAGATAGACCCGTTCAATCTGACCCACGGCATAGTCCACCCGGATGGAATTGTCCTCCTGTTTCTGAACCGAATAGCTTCCGTTCTGAACCGAGTAGGTATAATTGTTCATGCCCACTTCTCCGCCGGAGGTGGTGTAGGTCACAATCAGGGTGGAGGACAGCGTATCCTTGTTCAGGCTCAGCGCGATGGGATCGCTCGCCGCGTCTTCCGGATTGGAGCGCCAAACCGTTCCGCTTTTCTTCTCTGTTACGGTGAACTGTGTGGTTTTCGGATCCAGGCTGAACAGCAGGCTGTCATTCTCCATCGTCAGCTCCGCCCCGTCGCCCTCATAATAGCCGATCACCGGCGGATCGTTCTCTTCGGTTTCCTGTTGTCCGTACAGCGGAATTCCCACAAAGATCACCAGAGCCGCCAGCAGCCCCGCCGTAATGATCCAGGGAATCAGCCGCCGGATCAGGGATTTCCTTCTCATGCTCTCTCTACCCTCCTTAATTCAGCCGGAAGACAATTTCCCGGTACATGCTGATGAAATAGCTCAGCGCATCGCTCAGGAGGCTGAAGAACACCAGCAGAAGGAAGATGATCACGCAGGCGCCCACCACCGTCACAATCAGGAAGATGAAAGTCTTCCCGGGACCGTAATCGTGCACCTCCATCAGGCCGACAAACACCAGGAAAACACACCAGATCACGCTGATACTCAGCATGACGCTGTACAGGCTGGCTTCCTCGAAGGTCAGCATATTGCTGACCAGAATCATCGGAAGCTGAATCAGGATATAGGGCACCAGCGCGTAGCACATAGCCATGTAAATATCCCGGAAGCGCCCTTTTCCGTCGAACAGGGTCGTCATCGCCCAGTTGGCCAGGCAGAGGATAATAAACGGCAGCGCCAGGGAGGCCATTTCCTCAAAAACATTGATATACTGAACCGGAGCCGAGATAAACTGAAAGCTGGTCAGCATCAGTTTCAGCACCCGTGTCAGCAGGAACAGAATCAGAAAGGTGTGCGCCGCCGCCAGGGTTCCCCGCTTCTCATGGACCAGATCCCAGAATCCGTCAAAAGGATGCGTGATCACATGCAGCGCGTACCGGAGCGAATCGGCGTACCGCGCCCACGATGTCTTCCCTCCGGACGCGCGGGAGGAAAGAATGCTTTTGCCGGTTTTATTTGCGAACCTTGCTGTGCTCATGCATGATCACCTCCCGTTTCATCCGTCCGACTCTTCCGATTCCCAGCGGAATCAGCAGCGCCGCGCCGACGATCAGCAGAATCCATCCGATATTGGCCTCCACCCATTCCTTCCGGTACAGCTTGAAGGCTCTTCCGTAGTTCTGCCGGTCATGAGCCAGTTTGAAGTAATCCATGGCCTGCTCGTACTGATTCTGCCGGAGAATGGCCCGCCCGATTCCCCGGAATGCCAGCGGATAGTTGGCGTTCATCTTCAGGACGTTCCGCCACAGCTCTGCGCTTTCGTCGTACTCGCCGCGCAGATATGCTTCGCTGGCATCATATATGGTCTGTCCGTATTCGGTTGTCTGGAACAGGGTAATGCTGTTTTCCAGCTGATCCATGACCAGGAGATCATATCCCATATGCTCAATGCTGATGGCGCCGGTAAAGGCTCCCTCCACATTGCCTTTGGTGCCGAATGCCCACAGGAGTACGCCCTGGCTGTCATATCCGAACAGGCGGCCCCGGGTCCGGTCCAGCGCTACATAAATATCATTGTTCATCACGGTGATATCCACAAACTTGCTGGGGCCGCTGCCCTCGCTTCCCTGCTCCACCCACCACAGATCCCCGATGGGCGGAAAGCGGTCGTTTTTGATCAGAATATCATTGCCCAGGCTGTTCAGACGCCGGATCGGCTTGGCGCTGTCGCTTTTCAGATCGTATTCACTGAAAACGATGTTGGTCGCGTAGATAAAGCCTTCCGAATCGATATAGATGTTCTCATACTCCGTCGGAACGAAGCTTTCCGTCTGCGCCCGCTGTTCCTTCGTCTGGAAATACCGTTTCCAGATATATTCCGCCATGGATACGGATACCGAATTGGCTCCGATGAACCCGGAAAAGGTTCCGTCCGCTTCGTATTTGGCCAGTCCCTTGTTTACGTTCTGGCACAGCGCATACACCCGGCCGGCTACATCCACTACGATTTTCCGGGGCAGAAAGTTCAGGCTCTGATCAAAGGTGGCGTCGGAAGGTTTGGTGAAATCCTGAATCCAGTTCAGGTTTTTGTCCATCTTGGCAACCCGCTGGTTACCGTAATCCGCCACATAAAGATTCCCTTCCCCGTCCGCGAAGACGTCGTAGGGCTGGCTGAAGGTATTGACCGGGCCGCCCGTCATCTCCCGGATAATCCGTCTGACGGTAAAGGTGTTGTCCTTTCGTTCCAGCTCCAGAATCCGGTTATTGCTCGTGTCGCAGACATAGAGCAGGTTTCCCCGGGCATAAAGAGCCTGGGGCTTGTTGATACGGACGCCTTCCAGATTGTCCAGCCCCAGCGTCATGCTGTCCACGACCGCAGCCACCCGGTAAGCGTCGGGGCTGGACTGCGGTTCCTCCCAGTAATCATAGGTGTAGGTATAGCTGGTTCTGAATCCATCGTCCGCCAGCGCAGCCTGTCCCAGCGTCAAAGCGATTGCCATCACGCACAGGACCGCCAAAGCGCGGCGGAAAGATCCCGCGCCGCCTGACCGCCTTCCCGCGCGGGTCTTTCTGTTCGTTGCCCGGGTTTCCGTTTTCACCCGCTGTTCCTCCTCCCGTCGGATGATTCCCATCTCTTGTCCATCGTCCTCTTTCGCCTGATCATCCGTCAGTCCTTGATACCGGAGGAAGCCATGGTTTCCAGAATCCGGCTCTGGCTGAAGACGAAGATCAGAATGGGGACCGCCACGATAATCACATTGGCCGCGGCAACCTGGCCTGTACGGGCAATACCGCCGGCCTGAATCTGCTGCAGGGCGTAGACCAGCGTCTTTTTCGCCTCCGAATAGATGACCGTTGCGGCACTGGTATTCCACAGGCTCTGTACGCTGAAAATGATCATGGTCAGCCAGGCCGGCTTGACGTTGGGCATCACGATGCTCCAGAAGATGCGGAACATCCCGGCGCCGTCGATCGTGGCGGCTTCAATCAGCGCGGTGGGCAGCCCTTCCATAAACTGTTTCATCAGGAAAAGCCCGATCGGAGCCGCAAATGCCGGCAGAATCAGCGCCCAGTAGGTATCGATCATTCCCAGATTGCTCATGATCAGGTAGTTTGGAATGCCCGTCACATAGCCGGAGAACATCAGGCAGGTGGTAACCACGGCAAAGAAGGCTTTTCCGCCCGGAAAATCGTACTTGGCCAGTACGAACGCAGCCATGCTGGCGATCACCAGATGTCCGAAGGTGCCTACAGCCGTAATCAGCACGGTGTTGACCAGATACCGGCTGAAGGGTACCCAGCTCTGACCCATGGTTACGAACAGATCGGAAAAGTTATCCATCGTGGGATGCTGCGGCCAGACGGGCGGCGGAAACCGGAACAGTTCGTCCAGCGGCTTCAGGCTGGATCCCACCAGGAAAACCAGCGGGAAAACCATCATCACGCCCACCAGCGCCAGCAGCAGATAAATGCCGATATCGCCTGCAATAGAGCGGTTGGGATGACGCCGCGTGATCAGATGCTTCTTCGGTGTCTGGATCTTTTCTCCCCGCAGCTCCGCCAGCCGGTGCAGCTCCTCTCCCCGGGTTCGGGGAATCACCGGCTTGTCTGCCCAATGATCCATGATATAGGTATGGAGCTTGAGGCCGTGATCCAGCTCGAAAATATACCGGTTATCATCCTTCAGAATCACGGTCAGCTGCGTGCTGGTGCCGCCCCGGCGGATGTTGTCCACCCGGTGCATCCGAATATAGCGCCAGTCGACCAGCGGCTGGCCGGTTTTCCGGGCATAGAAGGTTGCGCCTTCCTCGTCCGCTTCCAGGTAACCCCTGTATTTCTTTCCGTCAATCGTCTGCAGCGTACCGGTTGATCGGATCCTGTTACTGTTTTCGCTCATCTCAGGTCCCTACCCTTCCCAGCAGCGCGCTGATTGCTTTCTTGCACAGAATCATGACCAGGAAAAGCAGGGTGGCGATGGCGCTGGCATAACCCATCTCAAACCGGCTGAAGCCGTAGTCGAACAGATGGGTTACGACCGTCCGGGCCGCGTAATCCGTGCTGGGATAACCGCACAGCGCCCGGGGAACATCGCACACGTTAAAGGCTGAGGTAATGGACATCACCGCGCCGAACAGCAGCATGGGCTTCATGCTGGGCATGGTGATATGGTACAGCTCCTGCCAGCGGTTCCGGACGCCGTCCACATAGCCCGCCTCGTACATGCTCCGGTCGATTCCCTGGAAGCCGGCCACAAAGCTCAGGAAGCCCGTGCCCATGCTCATCCACAGGATCACAATGATCAGGATGGTCATCATATAATTCGGATCCGTCAGCCACAGACGGGGGGCTTCAATGATGCCGAATTCCATCAGGATGGAGTTAAACCATCCGTAAGCGTCTCCCCGGAAAATAATGGAGAAGACGGTGAAGGCCGCGCCGGCGATGGAGGGCGCGTAAAAGATGACCACCGCCACCGCCCGCAGCCATTTGGGCAGTTCATTGATAAACCAGGCGAACAGGAAGGAGAGGATGTATCCGACCGGTCCCGTAATCACCGCGATCACGAAGGTGTTCTTGATGGCTGTCAGAAAAACCTCATCCTGCAGAATCAGGTTGATGTAGTTCTGCAGTCCGATAAACCGCGGAGGCTCCAGAATGTTGTAGTAGGTGAAGCTGTAAATGATGGAGGTGGCAATGGGCAGGATAAAGAAAGTGAAAAACAGGATGGCATAAGGCGCCAGAAACAGGTAGCATACTTTGTTCCTTTTAGCCTGTGCCAGACCGTGTTTCATTTTTTCCCGTCTCATGGTCGCCCATCTGGAAGCGAAGGATTGCGTCTGCTGCATGGTCTTTGATCCCCCTTTCCCCGTTTTTTCAGTCCAGCGGCAGGTTGAATTCCTGCCGTTTGATCCGGATTTCCTCATTGATGGTTCTGGCGTAGTTCAGCAGTGTCTCCCGGGGATCCTCCTTGGTATTGATCACCCGGCGGATGGCGTTGGTGATATGCCGGGTTGTGGAATACCCGCCGGCAATCTCCGGGAAGCCCCGCGTATGCGCCATCTGTTCTTCCAGTACAGCCAGCTGACTGCCGGACCAGGCCAGCTGCTTCAGCGCGTCCCGGTTGGCCGTCTGATAGCGCGCGGAGGAACCGAGGATACTCTCCATTTCCCGGCCGAAGCGTGTCTGAGCGTCTTTGCCGACCCACCACTTCATGAATTCCCAGGCATTCTGCCGGGTCTTTTCGTTTTTCGTTGCCACCATCATACAGCACAGGCCGTCGGTCTGCACCGTCCGGTCCAGCGTGCCGTCCTCCCGGATCGTTCCCGGGAACATCGTGAAGTCCCACAGGCCCCGGATTTCCGGTGCGGAAACCATCAGCGTGTTATAGGTTGCGTAGGAAGCCACGCCGAGCGGCATTTCGCCGGAACGGAACCGGCTGACAAAATCGAACACCGTCGGCAGACCGTAGTCATTGTACAGGCTGGTGTAGCGCTTGAACGCCGCGACCCCTGCCTCGCTGTCGATCAGCGTCTTCTTTCCGTCAGCGTCGTAGATCGATCCGCCGTTCTGGAAAATCATGGAGTCCAGTACGGAAATATCCGCGACCGCGATATCCGGGAAGTTGACGGCCACCGTCAGGCTGTTCCCCTGGATGGTCGGCAGTTCGGCAATCAGCTCATCCCAGGTCTGCGGAATCGGAAGCCCCAGCTCCTCCATGACATCGGTGCGATAGAAAAGCAGCGGGAAGTTCTGCGTCTCCGGGAGGCCGTAAACCCCTTTCCGGATTCCGTTATTATAGGTCAGAGGCTCCAGAATGCTGTCGGTAAAGGGCTGAATGACTTCCTCGAAATCGGGGAAACGGCTCAGATCCTCCACCGCGTTCCGCATGGCGTAGTTGACCGCGAACCAGCCGCTGACGCTCAGTACCACATCCGGTCCGTTTCCGGCCACCACGGCCGTCAGAATCGCGTCCGCCTGAACCAGTTTGACGTTCACCTTGATTCCGGTCGCGGTGGTAAAACTGTCGTCCACCATGGTCTTCAGAACCGTGCTCTGGTCCCGTCCGGTGGTAATCCACAGTTCCAGCACATCGTCCGTATCATCGTATTTGTCGCCCAGCGTGTTGTAATCCACGAAGAACGAGCTGGCGCAGCTGCGGATTTCATGAATCAGGCCCGCAAAAAAGCTTCCTCCGACCTTCGGAATCGGCGCCTTTTCCCCGGTGATCATGATCAGATCGACGTCCAGCTTGCTTTCGGACATATTCTGCATTGCCGTTCCCAGGGAGGTGATATTATCCTTGAAATTGACAAAGGACTCGGTAATCCGGTCGTTGTTCGCCACGAACTGTTCCAGCTGGTTCGCCAGCGCCTGGGCCGCCGCGACCCGGTCGCTCTTTTCGCCGGTAGTCGCCACCACGTCGTCCACAATCTTGTACAGGCGTTTGCTCTCCAGATCCATGGCCTGAATCGCTTCCGGATAGATTTTCGCCAGATTGTAATCCCGGAACCGGTCCGGATTGGCGCCCGTCAGCACCAGCAGCTTCCGGTAAACCTGATTCAGGCGGAAAATACTGTCCTCCACCCGTTTCAGGACAGGCCCCATCTGCCCGAGTGTTACTTCCATCCGGATCGTATGGGTTCCTTTGGTCAGATAGAAGCGGAAGGGATTGCCTTCCCCATCCGCCAGCGTACGCATTTCCCATCCGGTATTGTATCCGAAAGTGACCGCTTCCAGGTCTTCGAAAGGCACTTTCCCGTCGATGAAAACGGTTCGGGCGCTCAGCGCTCCCCGCTGATACATCTGTCTTCCTTTAATGGAAATATGATAATACCCGTCCTCCGGCACCTCAAAATCCCACTGAATCCATTCACCCGCGTGCGTCCAGGGATCTCCGCCGATATAATTCAGCACCGTATTGGAAACGGAATAGGGTACCGTCTGGGGTGAACTCCGGTCATACCGGGCATACAGGCTGGGAGAAGACCGCAGCCCGGCGCTTTCTCCCTGGATCGTCTGGCTGTATGCCTGCGCTTCCGCGCTCATGGCCACTTCCGGCTGCTCCGCCAGGTATTCCCTGTAGGAAGGATACCGTACGATCGGCGTCAGTGTCAGGCCGGTCAGAATCATGGGTTCATTTACGCTTTTCAGCGTCAGGGTATTCTCTCCCTCCCGGAAATAAAAAGCATAGGGTTCGGTCTGGTATCCCATATCGTCCTGACAGTAGGCCGTCTGGGTTTCGAAAACCTCAATCTGGCTGGGGCGGATATCATTCCCCTGATTGTCCTTGCGCACCGGTTCCTTGTCTGTCCACAGGCGGCTGAAGCACAGCGTACCGGCGCCTGAGAACGGAAGCTCCCCGTTGATCAGAATCTGCCGCTCGATATCCACGCCGCGGCTTTCCGTCGTCAGATAATCCAGCCGGATATTATACAGTCCGCCCTGGGGCACGTTGACCGTCCAGGTCACCTCCGCGCTGTCAGAGGTGTACAGTCCATCCGGGCGAAGCTCTCCATCCCCTTCAAAGGCCTGCAGAGCCACCGGCACCTCCCGGGTGACTTCCGGCTCCGCGGCATGAGCGTTCACATAAGCTTCATAGGTATTGGCCCGCCCAATCCCGCTCACGTCCGTGCTCAGGTCGGCCCCCTCATATTTGGCCCTGAAGTCCCCCCGGTCCCGGCTCAGCCAAAAAACAAGAGCCGCCAGAATAGCGACCACAAGCACCCCGATGAGAATGTTCCGCGCTCTTCTTGACATGAGTTCATCTCCTCAAATGCAAACCTGCCGGCCCTGAAAATGCAGCAGCGCCCTCCAGTTTGATTCAGCAAACACACAAAACCGGCCTATCATGCAATTCTCCTCTTCCCGCCGACAGCGGGAAATCAGACAATGCAATTATACTCAAATGCCCGATCGGTTGTCAACGGAATTTGCTTTTCTGAACAGGAACTGAACAATCCATTTATTTCCATTTTTTCTTTGGATCTTGATTATTTTCCCGCATTCTATATAATTGATTATGATTGTAATTTCCGAAATCTGCAGCCGGAGGGACGAACTCCCGTCCGCCGGCGTGAGTGCTGAAAGGAAGTTGTCAGCCATGAGAAAATGGGGAACACTTTTCCTGTCCCTGATCCTGTTCCTGGCCCCCTGCGCCCAGGCGGAACCTCCAATACCGACAGAAGGGATCGTGATTCCGGTGATGAATGAACTGAAATCGTTTGATCTTCCCGAGAACGAAGCCATGGCGACTGTGCGCAGCATGAAAGCCGGCTGGAATCTGGGGAATACTTTTGATTCTTTCGCCGATTACGGAGACGGGCGCAGCGCCGGAGACGGAATGGAAACCTACTGGAATAATCCCCGGACCACGCCGGAACTGATGGCTTCTCTCCGGGAAGCCGGCTTCAATACCCTGCGGCTTCCCGTCAGCTGGCATAATCATGTGGACGAGCACTACGTGATTAATCCGGACTGGCTGAACCGCGTGATCGAGGTGGCGGATTACGCCCTCTCGCTGGATATGTATGTCATCGTCAACATCCATCATGACAATCATGAAAATCCTTCCGCGTTCTTTTATCCGGACGAAGCGCATTTTGAGCAGTCCGCCGCTTATCTTCAGGCCATCTGGACCCAGCTGGCCGCCGCCTTTGCGGATCGGGACGAGCATCTGATTCTGGAATCCATGAACGAGCCCCGTCTCGTCGGCTCTTCCTATGAGTGGAGCTGGAACGCGGCCAGCAAGGAATGCAAGGAATCCGCGGACTGCATCAACCGGCTGAATCAGCTGTTTGTGGATACGGTACGCGCTTCCGGCGGACGGAACGCTACCCGCTATCTGATGGTTCCGGCCTACTGTGCCGCTCCCTGGAACGCCGTCAATACCCTCTTCCGCCTGCCGGAGGATCCCGCGGAAAACCGCCTGATCGTTTCCGCCCATGCCTATACGCCCTATCCCTTTGCCCTCGAGCCGGGCAAGGGGGATTCTGTTTTCTCCATGGACGACACCGCCAAAAAATCCGAGATCGCCGTCTTTCTGAACGAACTGTACCGCCGTTTCGTGGCAAAGGGAATTCCCGTCGTCATGGATGAGTTCGGCGCGGTGGAGCGGAACGGCAATCTGCAGGACCGGGTAAATTTCACCGCCTGGTATGTAGCCTGCGCCAGCATCCGCGGCATCACCTGCTGCTGGTGGGACAACGGCATCTTTTCCGGCGAGGGCGAGCGCTTCGGGCTGATCAACCGGCGTACGCTTCAATGGGTGTACCCGGACATTCCGCTGACGATCGATCAGAACAGCCTGATCAACCGCTGAGTATAAAGCCGGAGGCCGATCATGACAGTACGCAGACCGAAAATGATCCTTTTTGATTACGGCGGAACTTTGCTCTGCGAACCCGGCTGGGATATGCTGAGGGGCGAAAAAGCGCTGTTTGAACACATCGAGGCAAATCCTCATCACTATACGCCGGAGGAACTTTGCGCCTGGGAACAGGCCTATTTCCGATCGCTTCAGCCAGTTCGGGATGCGGGAGCGGAACTGACGGAAATCCAGATGCTGCGTCTCAAATACGAACTTCACGGGATCACACTGAGCATCTCCTATGAAGAGGCCGAATCTGTCTTCTGGGATCATACCGCCCCGTTGTCGGAAAAATGCCTGTATCCCCATGTCCGGGAGATGCTGGACTGGCTGAACGTCCGGGGCATCCGTATGGGCGTGATCAGCAATATCGGGTGGACCGGAGCCGCCCTGCGGAGAAGGATCGGCGCGCTGCTTCCGAATCATCCCTTTGAGTTTATTCTCGCTTCCAGCGATTACGGCCTGAGGAAACCGGATTCCCGCCTTTTTCAGGTGGCGCTGGAAAAAGCCGCTTTAAAGCCGGAAGAAGTCTGGTTTTTCGGAGACACATACGATACGGATGTGAAAGGGGCCCGGGGTGCGGGCCTCAAAGCCTTCTTCTATCAGGGCCGGGCTGACGGCGGTATGCCGAGAAAGCCCGTGCCGGAAGGCTTCGAAACGGACGTTCCGGTTATCACGGACTGGACCGCGTTGATTGAACTGTTAAGCAGTCTTGAATAAAGGATTTGAAACCTGACTCTGCTCCGCCCGAAAAAGTCTACCGGCCGAAATCCGCCATCTGCTGCTCGCTGAGCAGGACGATTTTTCCGTTTTCCTCATCGGTGGAAACATACCAGATTTCCTCAATGCCATCCACGTTCACGGCGCGAAACCGGATGGTGGGGAAAACCTCCGGCAGCCAGTCAAACACCGCGATGACTTCGGATGGATCCAGTTTTTTTCTGGAATACAGCTGCTTCGCCTTCCTCACCCGGAAGGTTTTTTCATTCCATGTCAGCTTTTCCACCCGGAACCGGGTCACCGGCAAATCCGCGAAGATCCAGTAAATATTCGTTGATTTTCTGTTTACAACCAGATCCTTGACGACCTGATGCTGACCGTCGTATTCATAGGAGCTGACCACATGGAAAGAGCCGCCTTCAGCGGTCGGCCTGGTGGAGCCTCCCGGCGCGGACGTGAAGGAAAAGGTTTCGACCATCCGGTGAAGCGTATCCCTGAATCCGCCCTCATCGTTCGCCGGATACAGGCAGACCAGCACAAAATCCAGTTCGCTCCCTTCCGGATCTACGATGAACGCCTCTTTCATCCGCTCCCCGTCACCGGAGCGGTAGAGCGCGTAATGCACCTCGGCGTCCACCTTCAGCTCCGCCGGCGGTTCATCAACGGGCAGACGCTTCATCGTCTCCCGTTCGCCCCTGTCATCCGGATAGTCTCCGTTTACCAGCCATCGCTGCCAGTCTTTCGGTGCTGCGTAGATCACGAGAAGCGCGACGGTTGCGTTCTCCTGTTCCACATCCAGGGCAACATCGATATCCCAGCCGTATTCTTCCTTCAGCGCGCTGAAGCTTCTCATGGTATCCGGATACCGGACGGAATAGGCTCCGTCGCTCATGGTTTCCCATGTTTCCGGAACCGCCAGAGCGGCCGCTCCCGGCAGCATAAGGATCAGAACCAGCAGCAGACATCCCAGCCGTTTCACTTCTCTTCCCTCCCCTGAAAACTTTCTGACAGCTTCCTTCAGTTCATGATTCCCGGGCCAGCAGCCAGTCCCGGATCGCCGCCTTCATCTGTTCCGGAAAACAGTTGAAGTGATGGGTCTCTCCGGAAATCATCCGAAGGGTACATTGCCGGTATCGCGCGGCGGCTTTTTGCGAATCCTCCGGCGGCACCAGATCGTCCTGATCTCCCTGGAGCAGAAGAACCGGACCGGTAAAGCGGTCGATCGCGTCCTCCGCGTGAAGCGTCTGGGCAACCCGGATATAGTTACCGGACAGCGTCAGGCCGTCGTGCATCTGTATCTCGTCCCCGATCTGTGCCGGATCAAAGCTGCGGCCCAGAAGGATGCCTTCCCTGGCTCCGCGCGGAATCAAAAAGGCCGGGGCGCGCAGGATCAGGCCGCGGATCCGGTCCGGAGCCATGCCGCCCGCCAGCGCCGCCGCCAGCCCTCCCTGGGAATGTCCGGAAAGATAAATGCCTGTCACAAAATCCAGCGTCCGCGCATAATCCAGCACCGCCAGAGTATTGGAAATCCACTTGTACAGCGTGTGGTTTCTGAATTCCCCCCCGCTTTCCCCATGACCGTAAAGATCAAAACGAAGCGTAGCGCATCCCGCCTCCCGCATCGCCTCGCAGGCTGCCAGCGTATGCGGTCTGTCCTTCGCGCTGCCGAAGCCATGCAGCACGATCACCAGCGGGCAGCGGCTGCTCGCCGGGCGCTCCAGTATGGCGCTCAGCGGGATACCGTCATCCATAATCAGCATTTTTTGCATTCTCTTCATTCCTCCGGCAGGACAGCAGATTCAGCCGGGCGGTTCCGGTCCGCAAACCGCCGTCTGTGATACGGGTTCTCCAAGATCATAACATGTTCACGGCGGAATGTATACGATGAAAATGAACACATCCTATTGAGAATGGATCCGGGTTGTGTTATCTTACCAGACGGCGCGGAAACGATCGCCGCATCCGGATGAATTGAACGTTTGACAGGGATGAAACAGAATGAAACTGTATATTGACCCCGGTACGGGAAGTATGCTGTTCACCGTACTGATCGGGGTAATCGGGGCGCTGGTCTACGCGCTGCGGAACGCTGCGGTGAAGACCCGCTTTTGGGTCAGCGGGGGAAAAAGGAGAAAATCGGAGAAGGATTCCTGGCCGTATGTCATCTTCACGGACAGCAAGCGGTACTGGAACGTGTTTGAACCCATTTGCGACGAGATGGAAAAGCGCCGTCAGCGGCTGCTGTATCTGACGGCCTCCGAAGATGATCCGGCTTTCGCGAAACCCTATCAGCATGTCAAAGTGGAATTTGCCGGAAAGGGCAACCGGGCATACGCCCGCATGAACATGCTTCGGGCGGATCTTGTGCTTTCCAGCACGCCCGGCCTCGATGTATACCAGTGGAAGCGCTCCCGGGATGTGAAATGGTACGTGCATATCCCTCATCAGATTTCGGATCTGACCTCCTACCGGATGTTTGGGATTGACTATTATGACGCGATCCTGCTGACCGGGGCCTTCCAGCGCCGCCGGATCCGTATGCTGGAGGCGCTCCGTCATTTGCCGGAAAAAGAGCTGCCGGTAACAGGCCTTCCATATCTGGATACCATGCTGGCCCGGGTACAGACGGAAACGGCCGCGCGGAATCATCCGCCCGTTGTGCTGGTAGCTCCGTCCTGGGGGAAAAGCTCCATTTTTCATCGGTACGGGGAAAGCATCTTTGATGTTCTTCTGCAAACGGATTACCGGATCATCATTCGCCCCCATCCGCAGTCCTTTGAGTCCGAAAAGGAGCTGATGGACCACTTTATGAAACGCTACCCGGAAAGCGGCCGGCTGCGCTGGGACCGCAGCAACGATAACTTCGGAGTGCTGAAGGAGGCGGATCTGCTGATCTCGGATTATTCCGGGGTCATGATCGATTTCAGCTTTGTATTCGGCAAACCGGTGATATACGCGGATACCTCCTTTGACCCGACGCCGTATGATGCCGTCTGGCTGAAGGACGATCCCTTCTGGCTTTTCACGGTTCTGGACCGTATCGGCACCCGGCTGATCCCGGAGAAAGTGAATCAGCTTCCCGCCATGATTGAGGAAAGTCTTCACTCCGACGCGCTGCGGGAAAGCCGGGAAGCCGTCCGGAAGGAATCCTGGGAATGCGTCGGCGAATCCGCCGTCCGGATCGCGGACTATCTCATGAACACCCGGGAGCGGCTGGCGGCTTCTGCCGGATCGGGTATCTGTTCTTCAGGAACGCTTCTTTTTCCACATGATCCAGCCAAGGATGGCGATCCCGGCGCAGGGAATCAGATTCACCAGCATTCCGGCCTGCAGGCTGACCGAGCCGGCCACAAAGCCGATCACGGCCGGCATCACAATGCCTCCCGTCGCCGCCACCGGCAGCAGAATCCCCATACTCTCAGGGCTCATGACCGCTCCGGTCATGGCGGTGGACATGGGGTTGACTCCCGCGATCGCCGCTGAAAACAGAAAGAGCACCGCAACCGCCGGAACCGCCTCCCGCTGCGGAATCATCAGCCCGTACAGGGCCGTGCAGGCCAGTCCCATCAGGCACAGGGCGCGGGCCTTGTTTTTTACCGGAATCACAAACGCCAGCAGCATCCGGGCGATCAGGGTGGCGCTCCACATCACGGTCATGGTATAGGCGCTGAAAATTCCGCTGAGAATCTCCTGATTTCTGTAATAGGTAACCATCCAGCCGGTGACGCTGGTTTCGGCCGCGTTCTGACAGAACACCATCGCCGTCAGCAGCCAGAAGTTTCCGGATCGCAGAAAGGAACGGTCGGCAGGCTGTTTCGGGTTTTTTTCAGCAGTCCCGGGCTGTTTTCTCGGAAAACGGGCGCTGGCAAAAACCAGCCACATCGCCAGGCCGCAGCCCGCCAGCCCGATCATCGGAGCCCGGCTGCTCACGCCGCTCAGGCCGGACACAACGAAGGGGCACAGAAGCGCGCCGCAGGCATAACAGGAATGCAGAATCTGCAGAGATTTTCCCCTGTCCCGGGCATGCATCCCCGCCATCACCGTGCAGCGGTTCAGCGCGGTTCCCTTCGCCAGTCCGATCGCAAAATACGCCGCCATCAGTACCGCAACCGCCTGTGTGGCGGCAATCGTCCCGTATCCCAGCAAATAGCCCAGGGTCAGGGTCAGCACGGCGGCCCGGGCGCCGATCTTTCGGGGCAGATATCCGGCCAGGAATGCCGCCAGCATGTTGCCGACGCTCATCAGGGAGAGCAGTCCGCCCGTCTCCGCGTAGGTCAGTCCGAATTTTTCCTGCAGCAGACTGACCACCACGCCGCTGGCAATGGCGCAGATTCCGCTGAGAAAAAACGCGCTGTATCCCCTGCCTCTGATTCCCGCTTCATTCATGATTCTTTTCTCCATTCCCTGTCCGCTCCGGTTTTTTCCGTACTTCCGGAAGAACCGGCTGATTTCCCGTCCTTGTCTCCGGATCGGATTCCGCTTTTCAGACGTTTCGGAATGATCCGGCAAAGAGTTGTCTTTTTCCTTTGATCCGGCTTATAATAATCTGCGAAATGATTTGATGAAAGAGCAGGTGGCAGTCCTATGATCCGCGTTCACTCCGTTTTTCCCGGAATCGATCATCTGACGGACGGGATGGGCGTCTGTATGACTTTGATCCGGGGAACAAAGCGGGCGCTCCTGTTTGACACAGGATACGGGACAGAGGATGTCCGGAAGGCTGTCGCTCCGCTGCTCCGGGATCGGGAGCTCACCGTGCTGCTGAGCCACGGGCACCACGACCATATTCTGGGAGCCCGCTGGTTCAGCCGGGTTTTTCTCAGCCGGGAGGATTTCCCGGAATACCGTCTTCGAACCGGACTGCCGCAGCGGGAGAAAGTGGCGGCTCAGGCCGCCGCCAAAGGGATCCCTCTGCCCGCGGATTTTCTGACGGCTCCCTGTCCGGAGCCGGAGGCTTTTCTTCTGCCGGATCGAACCGCCGGGTTTCCCTCCTGTCAGCTGGATCTGGGCGGTCTGAATCTGCAGGTGATTCAGGTTCCCGGTCATACCCCCGGAAGTCTGATGGTCTATGTGATGCAAAGCAAGCTGCTCCTGACCGCGGACAACTGGAACCCCTGCACCTGGCTCTGGTTTCCCAGCGCCGTTCCGGCTCCGGTCTGGCGGGAAAACATGCTCCGTGTGCTGGATGCGCTTCCGGTTCAGCATGTTCTGTGTTCTCATCAGGACGGGCTCTGGAACGCCGGGATCCCCCGCCGCTTTATCGCCAGCCTGACGGAAGCCCGCCTGCTGCAGGCTGTTCCCGTATCACTGGATCCGTCCGTCGATACCCGTCAGGCCTCGCCGGACGGAGAAGGGATGAACTTTGTTTTTGATTATTCCAAAGCCTTCTCCCCCGCCGGGTCGTAAAGATCCGGATACAGCCCCAGTTCTTTCAGCTTGCCGCGCAGGCTTTTCATATCTTCCCAGGCCTGAACCTTTTTCGCCGGGTCCCGAAGCAGCGCCGACGGATGATAGGTAGGCATGATCCAGATCCCTTTCCGCTCCTGCCATCTTCCCCGTTCCCGGGTAATCCGGATTTCGGGATCCAGCACCGCTTTGGCCGCGGTGCTTCCCAGAAGGACGATCACCTTCGGCCGGATCAGCCAGGTCTGCATCCGAAGATGGATTTTGCAGGCGTCCGCCTCCTCCGGCGTCGGAACGCGGTTGTTCGGAGGCCGGCACTTCACGATATTGCAGATATAGACTCTCTCGCGCGGCAGCTGAATCGCTTCCAGCATCCGGGTCAGCAGCTGTCCCGCGGGGCCGACAAACGCCAGCCCCTGTTCGTCTTCCACTTGTCCGGGGCCTTCTCCGATCAGCATCAGGGGGGCTTTGCGGTCTCCCTGACCCGGAACCTTATGCCGGATATTCCCGCACAAGCCGCATAACCGGCAGGCCTCCACCTGTTTTTCGAAAAGCTCCCAGCTGATCTCCGCCATCTTATTCGCCCGCCTGCCTCAGAATTCATCTCATTCTACCGCAAAGTATCCCTGGCTTCAATCCTGATTTGGAAGTTCTCCGGATCCCTGCTCTCCCGCTTCGACCCCCTCCGGGAAACCGGATGGTCAGGATGAATATATGCATTGAAAAAGAGAAAAAAAAAGAGTTTTTGTGAGTTTTTTACAAGATTTATCCTGAATCCGGTATCGTTTGACCTATTTTGACCTTTGTGCTGTTTGACTTTCTTTGATGTTTGAATATAATAACAATTGTTCCGAGAGGGACCGGAGAAGGCCTGAAGCCTTCCCTGAAAGATTGAATCAATGAAACGGAGGTTGTGAATATGAGTAATTATCTTCCTACCCTGTTTGGCGAGAATCTGATGGATATGTTCAATGACTTTGACCGGGATTTCTTCCGCGGTTTCCGGGCTCCTGAGCATATGCTCTACGGCAAGAACACGCCGCATATCATGAAAACCGATGTCCGTGAGACGGAAGGCGGCTATGAAATCGATATGGATCTGCCCGGATTCAAAAAGGATGAGATCGATCTGGAACTGAGCAATGGCACCCTGACCGTATCCACCCGGAAATCCCTGGAAAAGAAGGATGAGGACAAGAACGGCAAGGTCCTTCGTCAGGAGCGTTATTCAGGCAGCATGAGCCGCAGCTTCTACGTGGGCGACTACATCACCGAAGAGGATGTCAAAGCCCGCTTTGAGGATGGGGTGCTTCATCTGACCGTTCCGAAGAAGGATCAGAAAAAGGTGGAAGAGAAGAAGACCATTCTGATTGAAGGATAATCCCGCCGGACATATCCCCGCAGAAAGGGCCCGGTCTCCGAAAGGAGACCGGGCCCTTGTCATTTGCCGGAAAAAGCAGAGTGATCAGTCCGCCAGAAGGTCAGCAACCAGCACGATGCCGTTAGCCGCCTCGTACAGCAGCTTTCCGTCCTCCGTTTTGGAGAAGATCACTTCGGCATTCTCTTCGGAATCCTTGCTGTCATATTCGCCCTGAGCGTTCTTTGTGAAAACGGTCATGGCGCCGATTCCGGACAGCTTGCCGGTGGCCGCGTCATAATCGCAGTTCGCCAGGGTAACGGTGTACGTCTCTGCGTCCGTCGCTCCGCGGGTGACCCAGACCGTATAGAACCAGTCTTCCTCCCGGGAGGTGCCGTTCCACAGGATCTTTACGCTCACGGTCTCCGCTTCGCCGGCATCGCTCTTCCAGTTCCCTTTGAAGTTTCCGATATTGGAAAACTGCAGGCCGTCGCCGGCATGATCCCGCGGATCATTCCATTCCAGTTTCCCGTCGGCGCCGATCGTGAAAACCGCGTTCATGCCTTCAGGATCCAGTTCGCTGTATTTGGACTCGCCCAGTTTTTTTTCGGCGGATTCGCTGACCGTGAAGGGCGTTCTTTCCGAATCCATGGATACCAGCGCATCCTTGCTCTCATCATAATGGCAGTTATACTGCCAGATGTCTCCGGTCAGATTCATCGGATCCGTCATATTTTCCTGGGTAACGCTGACGCGGTACCCCTCTTCTTCATAGTCGATCTCCACCAGGCAGGCATCCGCCGCCCAGTTGGTTTCAAACTTTTTACCGCCCTCCGGCTGCGGAACCTCGTCCGCCAGCGCCGGTACGGCCGCCGCCAGCAGGCACAGAGACAGAACAAGCGAAATCACACGTGACATTTTCATGGAAAGGCCTCCTTCAGTTTAACTGATCCGTAAGGATCGTATCAGACGTATTGTACATGATTTTCATTGATTTCACAAGCGGCTTATCCCTTTGCCGCCGTTTTCATCTGGACATTGATATACTTGTACGGAATCTCGATTCCGTTGGCTTCGAGCGCTTTCTTCACCCGGGTGTTAATGTCTGTCTTGAAAACTTCCGTAGGGGTCCCGGGCAGATAATAGGCGGTCGTACCCATGACCAGACTGTATTCCTCAAAGGAGAGAAAATAGACATCCGCGTATTCCCCGTTTCCATCCTGTCCGGTTTTTCCGGGAACGGAAATCGGACTGTCCATCACCGCCTGCCGGATCACCGCCCTGGCCTGGTCCGTATCCGCGTCATAGGAAACCTGAAATTTAAAATCGACCGAACGCTTGTCCGTATGCCAGCTGAGGTTTTTGATCTGCTGGCTGTTCATCTTGCTGTTCGGAATAACATACATCTGGGTATCTATGCTCTGCAGCACCACATGCCGAAGGGTCAGATCCTTCACAATGCCGGAAACCCCGTTATCTACCAGCTCAATCCGGTCCCCGATTTCAAAGGGCTTGGTTGTGCTGATCATAAAACCGCAGAGAATATCGGAGAGCGTATTCTGAGCGGCGAAACCGGCAATCGCGGCCAGGACGGCGGTTCCCTGAAACAGCGTCTGGCCGAAGTTTCTCGTCAGATCGGAGCTCATCATAACGAACTGTACCGCGACAAAGATGACAATGAATCGAAATATGTTTTCGATCATCCGGGTATTCAGATTCTCTTTCCCTTTCCGCAGCTTATGCACCTTATTGATCAGCCGCCGATGCACGCGGAAAATAATGAATACAATGATGGACACCACAATAATGGTGAACAGCAGCCGAAGCACCTTATCCACTTCGGGGTTATCCTGAAGAAACTTGTTGAAGGGATCCATTTCTCCGTTCTCCTCCCGGCAGATCTCCGTTGCGGAAATCTCCATTCTCTGGAATTCTCCTGGTTCAATATATTCTGCCTTTGTGTGCTTTTTCCTTCTCTGAATCTCCCTGTAAAAAATGCCTCCGGCTCAGGCCGGAGGCGTTTCCCGCGAAGAAACGGATTATCCTTTGTATCCGATTTCATCCGCCAGTTTCTTTTCGATCACCACCCAGGCATCGCGGTGCATCCGCATGAAAGTGCAGGGGCAGTGGGGATCGATCCTGTCTTCCATCAGCAGTTTGGTCGCGGCTTCCTGCTTGTTCCCGCTGATGATCATCAGCAGGCGTTTTGCCCGCATGATATTGCCCATTCCCATGGTCACCGCGTGGGTGGGCACATCCTCTTTGGAAGCGAAGAAGCGTTTATTGGCTTCGATGGTGGAATCGTCCAGCGTTTCCTCATGGGCTCCGTCATAGAGGGTATCCCCGGGCTCATTGAATCCCAGATGTCCGTCCGGGCCAACGCCCAGAACCTGAATCTCGATCTCCGTCCTGTCCAGAACCTCATTGAATTCCTTCAGGTTCGCCTTTACATCGCCCGTGCCTTTTGCCACGTAGGTATTGGCCTTGTCGATATTGATATGATTGAACAGATTGTCGTTCATGAAATAGCGGTAGCTCTGGTCGTGCGTGCCTTCCAGACCGACATATTCATCCAGGTTCACGCTGTGAACCCGGCTGAAGTCCAGCCCTTCCTCCCTGCAGCGGCGGGCCAGCTCCCGGTACATCCCCACCGGACTGGAGCCTGTGGCCAGTCCCAGGGTGCAGTCCGGCTTTTCCCGGACGATTTTCTCGATAATGTCAGCCGCCTTTTTGGCGCCGTCTTCATAGTTTTCCGCCACGATTACCTTCATTTTCCTTTTCCCTCTCTCTTTTGTTTAGTGGAGTCTTTCGGTTTACTCCTTGGGTACGATGGTTCCGTTATTCTTCCAGATGCTGTTGGCCGGAATGGTTCCCCGGACGCAGGATGTCGGATAAACGTTGGAATCCCGTCCGATCACGGTGCCGGGGTTCAGTACGCTGTTGCAGCCTACCTCAACCCGGTCTCCCAGCATGGCGCCGATTTTCTTGAGCCCGGTTTCCATTTTCTCCTCACCGCATTTAACGACCACCAGCTGTTTGTCGCTTTTCACGTTGGAGGTAATACTGCCGGCACCCATGTGGCTCTTATAGCCCAGGATGCTGTCTCCCACGTAGTTATAGTGGGGAACCTGCACATTGTCAAAGAGAATCACATTTTTCAGTTCCGTGCTGTTCCCGACCACGCAGTGATCCCCTACCAGGGCGCTGCCGCGGATAAAGGCGCCGGGGCGGACCTCCGTCCCGTGCCCGATAATGCAGGGCGCGCCGATGTAATTATTGGGATAGATTTTCGCGTCTTTCGCGATCCATACGTTTTCGCTGACCTGATCGTATTCATCTTCCGGAAGTTCCCTGCCGATCTCAAGGATCAGGTCCTTGATCTTCGCCAGCGCCTGCCAGGGATACTCGCAGCCTTCCAGCAGTTCCGCCGCCTTTGTATGCGTCAGGTCATACAGATCCTTCGTTTTCAGCATTATTTCTTCACCTCGATCAGATGTCCGCTCTTTTGCATGGACTCGATAATCGCATCCACATTCTTCTCGCATTCTTCTCTGGATCCGGCTTCCGCCATGACCCGCAGCACCGGTTCCGTACCGCTCTTGCGGAGCAGCACCCGTCCGCTGTCTCCCAGCGCGTCCGTGCAGGCGCTGACCGTATCCATCACGGCCTGTTCCGCCAGGGTGGCATCCTTATCGTCCACCACAACGTTTTTCAGAACCTGAGGATACATTTTGCAGCCCTCCGCCAGCACGCTCAGGGGCAGCTGGGTATCAATCATCACGCCCATCAGCATGATCGCGGTAATCAGGCCGTCTCCGGTCCGGGCATGCTTCCGGAAAATGATATGACCGCTCTGCTCTCCGCCGATCAGATGAGAGTAGGCTTTCATGTTCTCATATACATACCGGTCTCCCACGGCGGTTTTTTCATAATTGATTCCCGCCGCGTCCAGCGCTTTGTACAGGCCGAAATTGCTCATGATCGTGGTAACAACCGTATTGCTGGGCAGCTGTCCCTTGCTCTTCAGATACTTGGCACAGATGTACATGATCTTGTCGCCGTTGACTTCCTGCCCTTTTTCATCCACCGCCAGGCAGCGGTCCGCGTCTCCGTCGAAAGCGAATCCCACATCCAGCTTGTTTTCCCGAACATAATCGCACAGCCCCTGAATATGAGTGCTGCCGCAGTTCAGATTGATGTTCACGCCGTCAGGCTGGTTGTTGATGACGTAGGTTTTGGCTCCAAGGGCGTTGAATACCGCGGGACCGATCATCCAGCTGGACCCGTTTGAGCAGTCCAGCGCAACCCGGTGATCGTCAAAAGGCTTGGTCGCCAGATTGGTCAGATAACCGATATAGCGGTTCCGGCCCGTATAGAAGTCCACCGTACAGCCGATCCCGTCGCCGCTGGCATACGGCAGCTCCGCGATCTCTCCGTCGATATACTTCTCGATATCGTTCTGGATTTCATCCTCCATTTTTTCGCCCTTGCCGTTCAGCAGCTTGATTCCGTTGTCGCCGAAAGGGTTATGGCTGGCGCTGATCATGACGCCGCAGTCGAACCCTTCCGTCCGGGTAATGTAGCTGACGCAGGGCGTCGTCGTCACATGGAGCAGATAGGCGTCCGCGCCGGAAGAAGTGATTCCGGCGGCCAGGGCGGATTCATACATATAAGAAGACCGGCGGGTATCCTTCCCGATCACGATCTTCGCCTTATCCGTCGGATGGAGCCTGCTGTAATACCATCCCAGATACCGGCCGGTCTTGAAGGCATGTTCTGCGGTCAGATCCACCCCGGCTTTGCCGCGAAATCCGTCCGTACCAAAGTATTTACCCATGGCATATCCTCCTGTATAAACTGTTGTTATCCGAAGCTGCTGAGGTCGTCAGCAGTTGTATTATAACGTCTTATTTCCCTCTTGTCAACAGGCTCTTTTCCCGCTCTTGTCAGAAGCTGAAAACAGATGTAAACTACTGTCTGCAGACCATTTGCTGCGATCTTCCGGGTAAGGAGAACACTGATATGTCCGAAGAGAACAAAAAGCCGGTCCTGATCAACCTCATGGCCATCGCCCGATACGATCAGATGCCGGATTATCCGATTCAGTTCATGACAAAAGGAATGCTGCATTACCGGAATCCGGAAACGGCGGTTCTGACCTACACCGAAACGCAGCCGGATGATGGCAGCGGCGGAATGATTGAGTCGGATATCGTGCTGAACATGGAAAGCCATCGGGTCACCATGGAGCGCAGGGGGGATTACAGTAATACCATGGTCTTTATCCCCGGCCATCGCTATGAAGGCGTGTACCGGACGCCTTTCGGCGAAATGGGAATGGCCGTGTCCGCCCGCAGCGTGGACTGCCGGATCGGAAAGGACAAAGGAGCCGTTCATTTAAAATACCAGCTGGATGTCCAGGGCAGCTATACCTCCACCAATGAGCTTCATCTGGAATACCTGGCGGAAAAAGGAGAGAATCCGGAATGAGCGTTGTCACAATTCTCGGGGCAGGCACCTGGGGCACCGCTCTGGCCCATTGTCTGGGCGGAGCCGGACACGAAATCCGGATCTGGAGCGCTTTGCGGCAGGAAATCCGGGATCTTCAGCAGACCCGCCGGAATCCGCATCTGCCGGATATGATCCTTCCGGAGGATATTCTCTTTACGGACAGTCTGCAGGCGGCGCTGGCCGGAGCAAAGGTGGTCCTGATGGTCGTTCCCTCCCCCTTTGTGCGTTCCGCCACCGCTGCGGCCGCCCCGTTTCTGACCCGGGAGATGATTCTGGCCTGCGCTTCCAAGGGGCTGGAAGCTTCCACGGATCTGCTTCTCACAGAGGTCATGGAGGATGAGCTTCGCAGAAAGGGAGCTTCTGTCCGCGGGATTGCCGCCCTCAGCGGTCCGACCCACGCGGAGGAAGTCGCCCGGGATCTACCCACCCTGATTGTATCCGCAAGCGGGCAGGAAGAGATTGCCGCGGAAGTTCAGGTTCTGTTTAACGGAACCTGTATCCGCCCGTATACCAACGGGGATCTGCGGGGGGTGGAAATCTGCGGCGCGCTGAAAAATGTGGAAGCGCTGGCTGTCGGGATTGCCCGCGGGCTGGGATACGGCGATAACACCGCCGCCGCGCTGATGACCCGGGGAATGGAGGAAATCCGCCGGCTGGGTCTGGCCATGGGCTGTCAGGAGCGAACCTTTTTCGGGCTGGCAGGCATCGGCGACCTGATCGTTACGGCCACCAGCATGCATTCCCGGAATAATCGGGCAGGGATGCTGATCGGCCGGGGCAAGAGTGCGGAGGAAGCCGTTCGGGAAATCGGCATGGTGGTGGAAGGCATCAACGCCCTCCCGGCCGCGATCCATCTGTGCCGGCGTTTCGGGATGGAGATGCCCATTATTGAATCCGTTCATGAAATCGTGGAAAACGGCGCGAAGCCGGCGGAGATCGTCCGCGAGCTGATGAACCGCAAACTGAAGGAAGAGTAAAGAAGAGAAAGGGCAGACAATGCATCAGTTATTGAATGATGGTTGGGAATTTGTGAAGCTTCCTTCCGGAAGCACCGCGGAAGACGCCGCGCGCGCCGGCTGGCGTGCGGTGGATCTTCCCCATGACTGGCTGATCTGGCAGCAGGATCTTTACGAAACCGCTGATGCATGGTACCGTCGCGTCCTGCCGGCGGAGCCGAAGCCGGGCGAATGCTGGCAGCTGGCCTTTGACGGCGTCTATATGGATTGTGATGTGCTCGTCAACGGAGCGCCGGCCGTCTCCCATACCTACGGTTATACGGCCTTCCGTGCGCCGCTGAATGATCTGCTTCACCCGGGGGATAACCTGATCCAGGTTCATATCCGCCATCAGAGTCCGAACAGCCGGTGGTATTCCGGCAGTGGAATCTATCGGGACGTATATCTGGAGATTCTGCCGGAGCGGCATATCGTTCCGGACAGCTGGATCGTGGAAGACAGGGATCAGGACGGCGTCCGGAAAGTCACCCTGCAGGCGGAAACCGCCGGAGCGGACGGGACCCTGCTGGAAGCTTTTCTCTTCTCTCCGGACGGCGCGCAGGCCGCCGGAAGCGCTCTCTCCCGGGATCACCGGGTATCCGTGACCCTGTCGGTTCCGGACGCGAAGAAATGGGAGCCGGATCATCCTTTCCTGTATTCTCTGCGCTGGCGCTACGGAGAGGATCAGGGCGAAAAGGCGCTGGGGTTCCGGGATCTGCGCTTTGATCCGGATCATGGTTTTTTCATTAACGGAAAGCATCTGAAGCTTCACGGCGTCTGTCTTCATCATGACCTGGGCGCCCTGGGCGCCGCCTTTCATGAAAAAGCGGCCCGGCGTCAGCTGGAGCTGATGCGGCGGATGGGAGTCAACGCGCTGCGCACGTCCCACAATCCTCCGGCTGAAAAGCTGCTGGATCTGTGTGACCGGATGGGGATCCTGGTGATTGACGAATTCCTGGATATGTGGGAACGGAGCAAAACCACTTATGACTATGCCCGTTTTTTTGACCGGGACGAAGCGGCGGATGTGGCGGCCTGGGTGCGCCGGGATCGCTGTCATGCTTCCGTCATCATGTGGTCGATCGGAAATGAAATCTATGATATGCACGCGGATCTGCGCGGCACGGAAGTGACCCGCATGCTGACCGAACAGGTTCGGGCCCAGGATCCCGTCCGCCACGCGGAAGTGACTTTCGGGTGCAATTATATGCCCTGGGAAGGCGGGCAGCGCTGTGCCGATGTGGTCAAAATCCCGGGCTACAACTACGGCGAAAAATATTACGAGGAGCATCACCGCCTTCATCCGGACTGGGTGATCTACGGCAGTGAGACAGCCAGCGTCCTGTCCAGCCGGGGGATATATCACTTCCCCATCCACTGTTCCATCATGAGCGAGGCCGACCTGCAGTGCAGCGCGCTGGGCAACAGCAATACCAGCTGGGGGGCCTCCGACCTGCGGAAAATCATCGTTCAGGACGAGCAGACGCCCTTCAGCATGGGGCAGTTTATCTGGAGCGGCATCGATTATATCGGAGAGCCCACGCCCTATCATACCCGAAGCTGCTATTTCGGCCAGGCGGATACCGCCTGCTTCCCCAAGGACAGCTTTTATCTGTTTCAGAGCCTGTGGACCGGGGATCCCATGATCCATATCGGCGTAACCTGGGATTGGAATCCGGGTCAGCGGATCGATGTGCCGGTGATGACCAACTGCGCCGAAGCGGAACTTTTCCTGAACGGAAAAAGCCTGGGGCGCCGTGCGGTGCGTCCGGACAGCACAGATGATTGCCGCCCCCTCTGGCAGCTCGCCTTCGAACCCGGCGAACTGGTCGCCCGGGGGTACGATTCGCAGGGCCGTCTCCTTGCGGAAGACCGGCAGGCTACCCCCGGAAACGCTTCCCGGCTGGTTCTCCGGTCTGAAAACACCTGCCTGAGAAGCGACGGGTGGGATCTGGCTTTTGTGGAGATCAGCGCGGAGGATGAAGCCGGGCGCCCGGTACACAATGCCCGGGATCAGGTTCGGGTAACCGTGGAAGGCGGCGGACGGCTGATCGGTCTGGATAACGGGGATTCAACCGATCAGGATCCGTACAAGACGGACACGCGCCGTCTTTTCGGCGGAAAGCTGCTGGCCGTCATTGCCTCCAGCGGCCGGAAATGCGACACCGTCCTTCGCGTGGAAAGTCTCAGCTGTGCCGGCGCTTCCCTGACGATCCCCTGCGAGCCCGCGGATCTTCTGCCCGGCTGTTCCTGCCGGGATCAGGTTCCCTCCGACAGCAGACCGCTGACCGGCCGCGCATTGAGAAAGCTGCTGCTGGTTCCGCTGGAAGACCGGACGCTGACACCGGATCACCGCAGCTGCCGGATCCGCTATGAAGCCCTGCCGGCCAGCAGCAGCCCGGATCGGATCACCTGGCAGGTAACCACTCCACTGGGCATCCTCTCCCCCTATGCTTCGGCAGCCGCGGAAGACGGCATTGTCACCGTCCGGGCGGAAGGCGACGGCGATTATTATCTGCGGGCGCTGTGCGGAAACGTGGAGGATCATCCGGAAATCATCAGCCAGATCGAAATCACCGCCCGGGGGCTGGGCAGCCCGGCGCTCGATCCCTATGAACCGGTCAGTGCCGGCCTGTATGATCTGCAGGAGGGTGAAATCGGTACCGGCAACGAGAAAGGGATCGCCTTTGCCCGGGACGGTGTAAGCATGGCGGGCTTCAGCCGGGTGGACTTCGGTCCCACCGGATCGGATGAACTGGTGCTGCCGGTTTTTGCGCTGAACGGAGACCGTTATGAAATCGAGCTGTTCGACGGGGATCCCCGCCGCGGCGGCCGGCTGATCGATACCCTGATTTATCAGAAACCCTGCATCTGGAACACCTATCAGGAGGAAACCTATCATTTGCCGGAAATCCTGCGCGGGCTGCATACCCTCTGTTTCCGCATGAAGGAAAAGGTTCATCTGAAAGGCTTCCGCTTTGTCCGGATGCTGCGCGGTGATCAGTGGCTCGCGGCCGGAGAAGCGGACGAGGTATACGGGGATGAGTTCACCCGGAGCGGCTCCTCCGTCACGGGAATCGGAAACAACGTAACGCTGGTTTTCCGGGATATGGATTTCGGAGCCTGCCAGAACCGCCTGCTGACGATTGCCGGGCAGACCCCCCTGGAAAAGACCACCATCTCCGTCCGTCTGACGGATGCCCAGGGGGAAACCCGGTCCGAGCTTGCGGAATTCCGGGGCTCAGGAAGAGGAAAACAATCCTTCGCCATGAACGTTCCTTCCGGAATCTGCCGGGTATCCTTTGTATTTCTGCCCGGTAGCCGGTTTGATTTCGACGGATTCCGTTTCGAACCGCGCGATTGACACAGGGAGGGCAGCGCCTATGCTGGTGGAAGCATTCGCAAAAATCAACTGGACTCTGAATATCACCGGCCTGCGTGCGGACGGATATCATCTGCTGGACATGCTGATGCAGCCTGTATCCCTGGCGGACCGGATTACGCTGCTTCCCGCAGAGGAACTGAGCCTGACGGTCACCGGAGGCGGAAACATTCCGGCCGACGACCGGAATCTGGCGCTGCGCGCCGCAAAACTTCTGCGGAAAGAAACCGGTGTTTCCGCGGGCGCCGCTATCCATCTGGAAAAGCATATTCCCTCCCAGGCCGGCATGGGCGGAGGAAGCTCCGATGCCGCCGCCGTACTGACAGCTCTGAACCGGCTCTGGTCAGCCGGTCTTTCCGGAGAAGAGCTTGAAGCATTGGGCGTTCGGCTGGGAGCGGACGTCCCCTTTCTGATTCGCGGAGGGCTGGCCCGTACCCGGGGAATCGGGGAGCAGCTGGAATCCATTCCCTCCTGCCGCACTTATTCTCTTCTCGTTCTGCAGCCGGAAGGCGGACTCAGCACCGCGGAAATCTTCAGAGCGTGGCACGACATGCCCGCTGAGCGCTCCGCCGATCCGGAAGCAGCGCTTTCCGCCATTCTTTCCGGTTCGGTGGCCGGCCGTTCCTCCGCCTTTGCCAATATGCTGGAGCCGGTCTCCCGGCGCTTCTGTCCGGAAATCGGGACGCTGATCCGGGCTCTTTATGACAACGGAGCGGATCTGGCCCAGATGACCGGCAGCGGCAGCGCTGTCTTCGGCGTGTTTTCCGATACCGGCGCCCGGAACAGAGCGGCCGCGCTGCTGGCCTCACGCTGTCCGAAATGCTGGTGCTGTGAAACGCAGGAGGAAAGCATCCGCTTTCAGGAGGACGCATGAAGAAGACATTAGGCTGCCTGCGCAAAGCGGATCAGGATTTCGGGCTGATTGAACCGGGAGACCGGATTGCGGTCGGGATCTCCGGCGGCAAGGATTCCCTGCTGCTCCTTCACGCGCTTTCCCTTTACCGGCAGTTCTCCCACAAGCAGTTTTCCCTGCTGGCCGTAACGGTCAAAATGGGTCTGGAGCCCTTCGACCTGAGCGGAATCCGCTCCCTGTGCGGGGAGCTGGAGGTGCCGTATCTTGAGGTGGAAACGCAGATCGGAGAAATCATCTTCGACTACCGGAAGGAAAAGAATCCCTGCGCCCTGTGCTCGAAAATGCGCCGGGCTGTGCTGGCCAATACCTGCAGGGAGAACGGCTGCGGCAAGCTCGCCCTCGGCCACCATCGGGAGGACGCAATTGAAACGCTGCTGCTGAGCCTGTTCTATGAAGGGCGTTTCCATACCTTCCATCCGAAAACCCTGATGAGCCGTTCCGGAATCACCGTCATCCGTCCGCTGGTCTATCTGCCGGAAAAACATGTCATCCATATGATGCGCTCCCTGAATCTGCCCGTGGTAACCTCTCCCTGCCCCGTGGATCACCAGACCCGGCGGGAGGATATGCACCGGCTGCTTTCGGATCTGAAAAAGCGGTTTCCGGATGCGCCGGATCGTTTTCTGCATGCGCTTCAGCATGAGCCCTATGATCTTTGGCAGAAGGATCTTCCTTCTGATGAAAGCTGAGCGGCCGTGCGGCGCAAATCCCGTCCCTGGGCGGTCTGCATGCGCCGTATACCGTAACCGGCTGACGGCCGTCCGGCCTGAATGTACGAACTTTTTTCTTTTCATTCCGTGCTTCCTGTGGTATACTGTTTTGGTTAGAAGCGCTTTATCGTTTCGTATAAGCCGGAAATTCGTTTCAACGATTGTTTTCTTTCGAGGAGTTTGAGGGCCGTGAGCAAAAACAGAAACAACAACAGCAATAAAAAGTCCGGTTCCGCCGGGTTTATCATCACCCTCCTGTTGCTCTCCGCGTTGAGCGGTTTTTCCTTCACCGGGATTCTGGCCGGTGTTTTCGTGGGGCTGGGAATCGGCAAGCTCACCAGCATTATGGGCAGCGGCCTGGACACAACCACGCACAACAAGCGGGACGAGGAGCGCCGCCGGCAGGAAGAAGCGACCCGCAAGGCTGAAGAGGAACGGCTGGCAAAAGTCCGCGCGATCGAAGAAGAAAAAAAGCGCCGGGAGCAGGCTTCCAAAATTCCGCTGACCGGGGACGCGGCGGCCGACGCGGTCATCACCAAGGGGCAGGAAATGCTGGCCACCATCCGGAAGGACAATGCCGCCATCACGGATGAGACGCTGTCTGACCAGATGGATACCCTGTGCCTGAAATGCGAGCAGATTTTCCGGACGGTCTCGGAGACGCCGGCCAAAGCCCCTCAGGTTCGTAAGTTTATGAATTATTACCTGCCTACCACCCTGAAGATGCTGGCCAATTACCGGACCATGCAGGAGCGCGGGGTATCCTGGCAGGATATGCAGGAAGCCAGAAACACCACCATCCGCGGGATGAATATGATTCTGACCGCCTGCCAGAAGCAGATCGATAACCTGCATAAGGAAAACATGCTCGATATTTCCACGGATATCGATGTCCTCGAGCAGATGCTCAAGAGAGACGGCTATACGGAGAACGAAATCACCGGCAACAAGGGGCTGACCACAGCCCGGACAGCGGCGGAGGCGCAGCGGCGCACTTCCTCGACCCCTGTCATGCAGTTCCCGGATGAAGACGGGCAGCAGAATCAGTCTTCGTCTCCGCGGTACAATCATTACGGTTCCTGAGGGCTTTCCCGATCCGGGATTCCCTGATACGATGCCATAAAGGAGGTTGCTTTCCATGTCAGAATCCAGCATGATGCCCCAGCTTTCCCTTTCTCCCTCCGCTCCCGTACCGGAAACCGCGGCGGAACCGGTATCCAGCATCCAGCAGACGCCGGAAAAGCCCGCGGAAGAAACGGTTCCCGCCCCTGGCCTGGATGAAAGCCAGCTGACAGACGCGGAGAAAAAGGCGATTGATGATTTCATTGCGAAGGTGGATGTGACCAATCCGGATCATGTGCTGCTTTTCGGCGCCGACGCGCAGAAAAAAATCTCCGATTTCTCCCAGACCGCGCTGGATGCGGTCAAAACGCAGGATACCGGGGAAGTCGGCAACATGCTGGTGAATCTCGTGGCGGAGCTGAAGGGCTTCGAGAAGGACACGGAGGAACCCAAAGGCCTGGCCAGGCTGTTCGCCAAGGCGGAGGATAAAGTGGAGCGGATGAAGGCCCGCTACAGCAAGGTTTCCGCCAATGTGGACAATATCGCCGGTTCGCTGGAAGGCTATCAGGCCCAGCTGCTGAAGGACGTGGCCATGTTTGACCGGCTGTATGATCAGAATAACGATTATTTTCATCAGCTGACCCTGTATATTATCGCCGGTGAAAAGAAGCTTCGGGAAGTCCGGGAAACCGAGCTGAAGGAGCTGCAGGATAAAGCGGCTGCCAGCGGAGACGCCATGGATGCCCAGAAAGCCAACGATCTTGCCGCTCAGTGCGACCGGTTCGAGAAAAAGCTGTATGACCTGAAGCTGACCCGGCAGGTTGCTCTGCAGATGGCTCCTCAGATCCGTCTCCTGCAGAATAACGACAGCCTTCTGGTGGAGCGTATTCAGTCCACCCTGGCCAATACGCTCCCCCTGTGGAAGAGCCAGATGGTGCTGGCCCTGGGTCTCCACCATTCTCAGCAGGCCCTGAAGGCGCAGACCGCCGTCACGGATATGACCAATGAGCTGCTCCGCAAGAACGCGGAAGCCCTGAAGATCGGCACCATTCAGACCGCCAAGGAAGCCGAGCGCGGCATCATCGATATCGAAACCCTGGTGCAGACCAATCAGGATCTGATCGATACCATCAACGAAGTGATGACCATCCAGTCTGAAGGACATCAGAAGCGTCTGGAAGCGGAGCAGAAGCTGTATTCCATGGAATCCGAGCTTAAGAAAAAGCTGCTGACCACCCACCTCTGATCCGTTTCGGCGCCCGTTACGGGAAGGGATTCATCCGCCCGGCAGGAATGATCTTCCGCCGGGCGGCTTTCAAATCATCGGAAAGGAGACCGGCGGATGAGAGTCATCGGATTGACGGGCAGTATCGCCTGCGGAAAATCCACCGTCAGTCAGGCATTGATCTTCCGGGGATACCCGGTCATCGACGGCGACGCGGTTTCCCATCGGCTGACGGCGGAAAACGGTCCCGCGCTGCCGGCGATCCGGCAGACTTTCGGACCTTCCTTCTTTCTTCCGGACGGCCGTCTGGACCGGAAAAAACTCGGTTCCCTTGTTTTCCGGAATGATCGGGCCCGCGCCGCCCTGGATGATCTGATGGCACCGCTGCTCCGCAATGCCATCCTGAACGCTCTGCAGGAAGCGCGGGACCGCGGCGCCGCGCTGTGTTTTATGGATCTTCCTCTTTTGTTTGAAAAGGGATATGACGAGCTTTGCGATTCCGTCTGGTGTGTCACCCTTCCGCTCTCCCTGCAGCTGGAGCGGCTGATGCAAAGAGACCGCTGTACAGAGGAAGAGGCCATGAGCCGGATCCGTTCCGTTCTGTCTTCGGAGGAAAAGGCGGAGCTTTCTGATTTTGTCATTGACAATTCCGGTACGGTGGAGGAAACCCTGGCGCAGATGGATCGCGGACTGGAACGGGAGCTGGCAGCCGTCCGTCCCCGGCCGGCGCGTGCCCGCCGCATGGACCGTTATACGGAAGCTTCCGATCCCGAACCCGCCCCGGCGCCTGATCCTGTACCCGCTCCCGTACCCGGTCCGCCGCCGGGTCCGGTGTCCGCTCCCGTGTCCGATCCGGCGCCGGAACCCTGGCAGGATCACTCCCGCCTCCCTTCCCCGCCTCCCCCCGGCAGCGGAATCGAGCGTTCACCGGATATGACCCGCCGCCCTGCCCGCCGCAAGGCCGCGTGGAAGATGCCGGTCTGGCTGCGAACGGTCCTGATCGTCCTTTCCTTCGCGCTCCTGATCGCTTTTACCGCTCAGTGCCTCATGCGGGGATACCTGGCCCGTCAGGCCGCTCTTCATGAGGCCGAGCAGAAGAATATCGACGCCAACTATCCCGTCCTCTATCAGGATCTGATCGAACGTCAGGCGGCTGTCTATAATCTGAATCCGGCATATGTGACTTCCCTGATCCGGAACGAAAGTTCCTTCCGTCCTCAGGCGGAATCCTCCGTCGGCGCCCGCGGGCTGATGCAACTGATGCCGGATACGGCGGAATGGATCGCCGGAAAGCTGAAGACCGAAGGCTACGCCTTTGAACGAATGTTCGATCCGGAGTCCAATATCACCTTCGGCTGCTGGTATCTGAATTATCTCAGCCGTCTCTTCGGCGGAGACGTGATCTGCGTAACCTGCGCCTATCACGCCGGTCAGGGGACAGTGACCTCCTGGCTCTCCGATTCCCGCTACAGTCCCGACGGCGTTCACCTCTCCCTGGAGCTGCTTCCGGAAGGTCCCACCAGATTATATGCGGAAAGGGTTACAAGAGATTATGGCATTTATCAGAAGAAAGTGTATGCTCCTGCTGACGGTTCTGATGACGGCGGCAGCCCTGCTGTGTCCTGACCGAAGCCTGGCTTCGTCTCAGCTGACCGGGCTTGTTCTGGGAATCCAGAGCACCAAAACGCTGAACATCCGTCCCTTCGACCCGCTGGAAAGAGATATGCTGTCCGTTTATAACATCGTATATGAGAGCATGATCGTGCTGGACGATAACTATCTGCCCCAGGGTTGTCTGGCGGAAAGCTGGGAAGAGTCTGGCGGCGGAAAAACCTGGACCTTTCATATCCGCTCCAATCTCACCTTTTCCGACGGAACGCCGCTGACGGCGCACGACGTCGTTGCCTCCGCCGAATATATCCTGGCCAGGGCTTCGGATGAAAACACGACCGATCACGGTTTCTATGCCAACCTGAATTACTATGTTTCCTCCATCTCTGCGAAGGATGATTATACCGTTGTCGTCCGGGCCAAACGGAAATGCTTCTCTCTGCTGTATCAGATGACCTTCCCGGTGGTTCCGGCTTCCCAGGTAAACGCGGATCAGCCGCTGGGCAGCGGTCCTTACCGGATCGAGGAGTTTCACGCGGGGGATTATCTGTGGCTGCAGGCCAATACCAACTGGTGGAAGGCTCAGCCTGCGGTAAGGGAGATCATGGTCGAGTTTCACGAAACGGCTCCCTCTGTGATTGAAAGCTATGAATACGCCCGGGTGAATACGATTTTCACCCGTTCCATCGCAGGCGCCCAGTACAAAACCGGCACCGCTTCCATAACCATGTCCTACCGGACCAATCAGCTGGAATGCCTGTACATGAACAACGGTTCGGAGGAACTGACCCCGGAAGTGCGGAAAGCCATCCGCTATGTCGTGGATCGAAGCAAAATTATCTCAAACGTCTATTCCGGCCTGGCCGAACCAACCAATTTCCCCTTCTATCCGGGTACCTGGATGTATAACAGCGATCTGGATTCGTCCTTTACCCGGAATCCGGATGAAGCCCGGCGCCTGCTGGAGGAAGCAGGCTGGGCCGACTCGGACAGCAACGGCATTCTGGACCGGATCGACAGCGATGGCAAGCTGCATAATCTGCACCTCAGCTTTTATGTTTATGAGGAACCGGATAATGATGTCCGGACGGAGGCGGCCAATCAGATCGCGTCGCAGCTGGCCGAAGTCGGAATCTCCTGCAAGGTGGAACCGCTGACAATGGCCAATCTGAAGGAGCGTCTCTCTTCCGGCCGCTTTAATCTCGCGCTGGTTTCCTTTGCCATGGATGTCAGTCCGGATCCCGGGTTCATGCTGATGCGGGGCAACACCGGCAACTACTGCCGGTATAAAAGCGCGAAAATGAATGAACTCTTTGAAGCGCTCCGCACGAAAGTCACCCAGGAGGAATACCGCTCCAAGCTGATGGAAATCCAGGCCCTGTTCTATGAGGACTGTCCCTTCATCTGCCTGTACTATCGGACGGGCAACGTCATCACCCGCCATATGTACACCACCTGCCGGGATGTCCGGGAATACGAACTGCTGCGCGGAATTGAAAGCTACAAAGAATAACGCGGAAATCCGTCCGCCATTGATAAGTCAACAGGAGGCATAACATGGAATGGATCGAACTGATCGTACATACCACCACAGCCGGCAGCGATGAAGTCTCTTCCCTGCTGATGGACGGCGGCGCTGCGGGCACAATGATTGAGGACCGGGCGGATATTCCCGACCCTTCCAAACCCCACGGGATCTGGGAAATCATTGATCCGAAGCTGCTGGATCAGATGCCGGAGGACGTTCAGGTGCACGCCTGGTTCCAGCCGGATGCCGGTCTGCCCGCCCTGATGGATCGTTTCCGTCTGGAGCTGGAGGCTCTTCGGACTGCCCATGACGACTACGGCTCCCTGTCCCTGGAGGACCGGTCCGTGGACGACCAAAGCTGGAAGGAAGTCTGGAAAAAGTATTATAAGCCTTTCTATGCCTGCGATCATCTGGTCATCAAGCCTTCCTGGGAAGAGTTCACGCCCGCGGAAGGCGACCGGATCATCGAGCTGGATCCGGGAATGGCGTTTGGCAGCGGAACCCATGAAACGACGGGAATGTGCCTGACCCTTCTTCAGGAATGCATTCAGGGCGGCGAATCAGTGATCGATGTCGGCACCGGCAGCGGAATCCTGGCCATCGGGGCAGCGCTGCTCGGCGCGGGAAGCGTTCTGGCTATCGATATTGATCCGGATGCCATCCGTGTCGCCCGGGAGAATGTGGCACACAACGGCGTGGACCAGACAGTCACGGTTCAGCAGGGTGATCTGCTCCGCCAGGTTTCCGCCACCTGTGAAATCTGCGTGGCCAATATTATCTCGGATATCATTATCTCCTTCGCCCGGCCGCTGAGAGAGCATATCCGGGAGAACGGACTCTTCATCTGTTCCGGGATCGTCCGGGATCGGGGACCGGAGGTGCGCGCGGCCCTGCTGGAAGCCGGCTTCACCGTTCTGAAGGAAGAGCATCGGGGAGAATGGGTCGCCTTCCTGAACCGGAGGTAAACGGCATGCATCGTTTTTTCGCTGAATCGGAGAAAGAAACCGGATCCCTCTGCTTTCTTTCCCCGGAAGATGCCCGTCATGCCCGGACCGTTCTCCGGCTGTCTGAAGGCGACACGGTGGAACTGCTGCTTCCTGACGGCCGTTTTCTGGCTGAAATCAGGCGCATGGACGGCAATCAGGTCTGCGTCGAAAAACAGCAGCCGCTCCCGGATCCGGAACCCCGGCTGAATGTCACCCTTTTTCAGGGGCTTCCCAAAGCGGATAAAATGGACTGGATCGTACAAAAAGCCTCGGAGCTGGGCGTCCGCCGGATTGTCCCCCTGCGCATGGCCCGGTCCGTTGTCCGCCTGGATCCCGGAGACGCCGGGCGTAAGCGCGAACGCTGGCAGAAAATCGCCCGGGAAGCCTGCAAGCAGTCAGGCCGCTATCGCATTCCGGAGATCACGCTGCCCCTTTCCCCGGCGGAAGCGCTCTCTTTAATTCGGGAAATGACGGTGACGGTGGTTCCCTGGGAGGAGACCGAAACCGGCGGACCTCTGTCCGTCCGGAACGCCTTTCCGGATCCCGCTTCCCTGGGGATCATCATCGGCCCGGAGGGAGGAATCGAACCCTCAGAGGTCGCTCTGTTCCGTCAGTCCGGAGCGCTCCCCATTACGCTGGGCCGCAGGATTTTGCGTACGGAAACAGCCGGCCTGGCCGCGCTCTCCGCTTTCATGACGCTTTACGGAGAAATGGAGGAATAAGCATGCCAACCATTGCCTGTCATACGCTGGGATGCAAGGTGAACCAGTATGATACCCAGGCTATGCTGGAGCTTTTTCTGCAGCGGGGTTATACGCCCGTCTCCATGGAAGAAGAGGCGGATGTCTATCTGCTGAATACCTGCACCGTGACCGGTACGGGAGATAAAAAATCCCTTCAGATGGCCCGTCGGCTGAAAAGGCTGCATCCCGGATCCCGGCTGATTCTCTGCGGCTGTCTGGCTCAGAAAAGCGGGGATTCTCTCCTGTCCCGGACCGGCGCGGATCTGATTCTGGGAACCCAGCGAAGAGCCGAGGTCGTAGATCTGCTGGAACAGGTTCTGTCCGACGGCAAACCCCGCTGCGCGGTGGAACCGCTGGCACAGGACGTTCCTTTCGAATCCCTCCGGATCAGTTATCAGGAGGAGCATACCCGGGCCTCCCTGAAAATTCAGGAGGGCTGCGATAATCACTGTACCTATTGCATTATTCCTTCCGTCCGGGGACCCATCCGCTCCAGAACACCGGAATCCGTCGGAGAGGAGGCCCGCCGCCTGAGCGCCCACGGGGTACAGGAAATCGTCCTCACCGGAATTCATCTTTCCTCCTACGGGCGGGATCTTTCCCCCCGCTGCTCCCTGCTGGAAGCGATTGCGCAGGTTCAGCGAACCGAAGGAATCACCCGGATCCGGCTGGGGTCTCTGGAACCCATGGTCGCCACGCCCGCTTTTGCGGCCACGCTCCGGGAAATGGATAAAATCTGTCCCCAGTTCCATCTGGCGCTTCAATCGGGCAGCGACAGTGTACTGAGGCGAATGAAACGGCAATACAATACATCCCAGTATCTCGCCGCGGCGGAAAACCTGCGGAGTGCCTTTCCCCGCGCGGCTCTGACCACCGATATCCTGACCGGTTTCCCGGGAGAAACGGAGGAGGAATTTCAGGAAACCGCCCGAATGATTGAACAGGTCGGATTCGCAAGGATCCATGTATTCCCCTACTCTCCCCGCCCGGACACGCCGGCCGCCGCCATGCCGGACCAGATCCCCCGGAACATCAAGGATGAGCGGGTCCGAAAACTGATCCGTGTGGGAAACCGCTGCGCCGAAAAGTACCTGAAGACCTGGATCGGATCGGAAGCGCAGATCATTCCGGAGGAAATCATCGATGGCTGCTGGGAAGGCTATACTCCTGAATACATCCGCGTGCGGCTGTGTCCCGGCGCATCCTGTACCGGCGGCCGGCCGGTTCAGGTCCGCCTCGTTTCTGTCCGCTCCGGTCTGATGCTCGGCGAACCCGTTTCCGGGTCTCCCGTTTCACCGCATGAAATGGTGTAAAACCATCCAAATACAAAAGGAGGTCTTTCACATGGAAAACTGTCTGTTCTGCAAAATTCTGAAGGGGGAAATTCCCTCCGACAAGGTGTACGAGGACGAGAAAGTCCTGGCGTTTCGGGATATCGCTCCTCAGATGCCGACCCACATTCTGGTCATTCCGAAAAAGCATGTCAGTTCGCTGGCGGAAGCCGATCAGCTGGCGGACACGGAGCTGGCCGCCTGTCTTCGGGCCATCCGGGAAATTGCCCGGATGGAAAAGCTGACAGAAGGCTATCGGGTGATCTCCAATTGCGGCCCTCATGCCTGCCAGTCCGTTCCCCATCTGCATTTCCATCTGCTTGGCGGATCTCAGATGGCGGAGCGTATGGGATAAGCCGGAATGAGCCGAATGTGATATTTTTGTGAATCATCTTGACGGAAGGCGGATTAGCCTGTATAATAAACCCATGTTTTTCGGAGCTGTTCTCTGTAATCGGTTCCGGAAAGCGTGTTATGAGCGAGGGGAGGGATAACAGTGTCCGAGGTTCGTATCCGTGAAAATGAGTCCCTGGAAAGTGCGCTCAAACGGTTTAAGCGGCAGTGCGCCCGCAGCGGGGTTCTCCAGGAAGTTCGTAAGCGCGAGCATTACGAGAAGCCGAGCGTGAAGCGCAAAAAGAAGGCTGAGGCCGCCCGTAAGCGCAAGTGGTAAAGATTGTGAAAATTCCCTTCCTGCTCTTCAGGAAGGGTTTTTCTTTTTTCGTTTTTCACGCCCCGATCCCTTGAAAAACAAGAATCAATCTGATATAATCATTTCAGTTTTCTCAGGAAAAGAGGATGGGATGGTTTTTTCATTCGAGCTGATCAGGCACCCGAATATTCGTTACAGGCAATCGCTTGGCCGTCTGGCTTGCTGCGAGCTTCAGTGTATGCTGGAAGCCCTGGGCGTTTTCTGTGAGGTGGAAACGGAGTCCCTCGGGAATGCCACTTTCCTGACCTTTTCATGCAGGGAACTGACTGAGTCGGAACTGCGGTATCTTTCCGGTCACAGCGCGCTTTCGCTGCTGGCGGAACGGCCGGAACGCACCCTGCTTCGTCCGCTTCCGGCGGCTTTCCGCGGCACGCTGGATGAAGATCTCGCGGAGGTACTGAAGTACAAAGGGAAGACCGGCGTCACCTTTACGAAAATGATGCTGAATATGGCCAGGGCTTTGCTGACGGATCATCCGCCGGACAGCGGCCTTCCCCTTCTGGTGGCGGATCCGCTCTGCGGAAAAGGAACGACCCTGTACTGCGCGCTGGAATACGGAGATCATGCGCTCGGGCTGGACACGGACCGAAAAGCAATTCACGAAGCGCAGACGTATTTCAAAAAGTATCTGGAATTCCATCGGCTGAAACATACGGCCGCCCGGCGCTCGGAAACATTCGGAAAGGTCTCCGTCCCCGTATGGGAATGCGTCTTCACGCCCGCAAGCGGCCGGCAGAATCCCTCTTCTTCCCGTAAACTGCTTCTGGCCGCGGGAGATACAACGCTGCTCCCCGTCCTGACCCGCCGCCGTGCCGCGGATCTCCTGGCAGGCGATCTTCCCTACGGCGTGCAGCATGCCCCCCAGTCCGGTTCCCGGCCGGAATCTTTCCGTGAAATGATTACCCGGGCGCTCCCCGCCTGGTATGAAGCGCTTCGTCCCGGCGGTGTGCTGGCCCTCAGCTTTAATACGCTGACCCTGAAGCGTTCCGTTCTGGCGGATGCGCTCCGTGAATCCGGTTTTTCCGTAACAGACCGCGCTCCCTTCTGTTCCCTTGAGCATGAAGTGGAACAGGCGGTCGTCCGTGATGTAATCTTTGCCCTGAAATCAAAGGAGGTTTCTTCTCTATGACTGAAAATGAACTGAAAGCCATGACAGTGGTTCAGTTAAAGCAGCTTGCCCGTGAACTGAAAGTAACGCTGGGTGCTGGAATCGATAAAGCGGGAATCGTGAAGAAGCTGCTCGCTGCCCACGAAGCTTCTCTGTCGCCGGAAGAAGCGGAAGCTGAAAGGCTGGCGGAAGAAGTCAGCGCCGACATGGGACAGCCTGCGGAGCCGAAATTCCAGGCTGCCTGGCATAACAGCGACAGCCCGGTGCACGCGGCCCGTCCGGCGCATCCCCAGCCTGCCACCTACGGCGGGCGCCCTGCCTGGCAGACGACCTCTCCTTCCGGGCGTCATCTTACCGCGGAGCAGCAGCATATCCAGCCCCGGCGTCCGGGAGCTGCCGTTCCGCGTTTCGGTCCCGCTTCTGTTCATTCCCCAGCTCCTGCCGCGGAGGAACCCGCGGCGCCCGCTGCTCCTTCCTTTTCTCCGGCATCCTCCTACGGTCCGGTTTCCCCGCTGCCGGAAAAGCGGTTCTCCCGTTCCGGGGATTCCGGCTTCGGTCCCCGTTCTTCCGGTCCGGTAGTGATGTCCTCCTATTCCGCGGGGCCTGCCCCCTCCAGATCCTACGAGCCTTTCTCCCCGATTCAGCCTCAGGAAACCGGTATCACCGCTCCCTCGCTGGAAGATCTGCTGGCTTCCGGTGAATACGAGGAAGGCAGCGGGGTTCTGGAGCTGCATCCGGACGGCTACGGTTTTCTGCGGGCCGCTTCTTTCCTTCCCTCTTCCAGGGATGTCTACGTATCCATGGCTCAGATTCGCCGTTTCGGTCTGAGAACCGGCGACCTGGTGGAAGGGAAAATCCGTCCGCAGCGGGAAGGCGATAAATACGCGGCGCTCCTCTATATCACCACGGTCAACGGCGTGCCGGAGGAAAGTGCTTTTACCCGTCCGGTTTTCGACGAAATGACCCCGGTATATCCGACCAAACGGATTTCCCTGGAAGCGGCGGACGGTCATTCCCAGGTGGATATGCGGCTTGTGGACCTGATCGCTCCTCTTGGCTTCGGCCAGAGGGCGCTGATTCTGGCTCCGCCGGAGACCGGGAAGACCGATATCATGTGCGGTTTCGCCCGGATCATCTGTCAGAACTATCCGGATGTCCAGGTGCTCATGCTCCTGATCGATGTCACGCCGGAAGACGCTACCATGATCCGTGACTCCGTTCCCTGCCAGGTGCTCTCTTCCACCTTTGACCAGGCTCCCGAAGCGCATCTGCGCCTTTCTGAAATCGTGCTGGAGCGGGCCATGCGGCTGGTCGAGCAGAAAAAAGACGTTGTGCTGCTGGTGGACAGTCTGACCCGCCTGGCGAAAATCTATACCACCGCCGCGGCCCAGCAGGGGCGCAGCCTGCCCGGCATGGTCAATCCGGCCAGTCTTTTCCGCGCGAAGCGCCTGTTCGGCGCCGCCCGGTCCTGCAAGGAAGGCGGCAGTCTGACGGTCATCGCGGCCATGGATATCCAGACGGGTTCCAAGGTGGATGATTCCGTCGTGGAAGAGTTCAAGGGGACCGCCAATATGGAGCTGACGCTGGATCAGGCCGTCGCCCGTGCCGGGGTCAGGCCCGCCATTAATCTGCAGCACAGCTTTACCAAGAACGCGGATATTCTGCTCAGTGAAAGCCAGAAGGAAGGGCTCTCCATGGTTCGCGCCATGCTGAGTACAGCGACCTCCGCCGTCGCGATTCCGCAGCTGATCTCCATGATGGACAAAGCGGAAACCAACGCCGATCTGCTGATTAAAATCAAGGACTGGATGGCTTTGATGAATCGTTGACAGGAGAATGGAAAACAGCTATGGATTCTATCTACGTTTTGGGTCATAAAAATCCGGATACGGATGCCATCGTCTCCGCCATGGCTTATGCGGCCCTGAATAACGCGCTGGGAGAAAACAACTATATCGCCGGGCGGATCGGCCATCTGAACACCGAAACCTCTTTCCTGCTGGACCGCTTCGGGTTTAAGCCGCCGCTGTATATCCGTTCCGTTCGCACCCAGGTTTCCGATATTGATTACGATACGCCCCCCGCGCTGGGAGAAGGCGTACCCGTCTCCCATGCCTGGAAGGTGCTGCAGGATCAGGGAACCAGGCTGTCCGCCCTCCCCATCACCCATGAGGACGGAACCTTGTCCGGTCTCATTACCACCGGGAATATCGCGGAGAAGGACATGGAATCGCTCAGCAATCCCACCGTGCAGTCCGTGCCGGTCTTCAACCTGCTGGGCGCGCTGGAAGGCCATATTCTGAACGCTCCTCAGGATGAATTCGATGAGATCACGGGCGATGTCGTTCTGGCGCTTTCCGGTTCCCGTCAATCCTTCCATAAAAACAATATTGTCCTCTGCGGCAATGACAGCCAGACCGCTGAAAAGGCGATCGCCGCCGGCGCATCCTGCATCATCTTCTGCCAGAGTGAAGCGGCGGAAAACTACCGGAATCTTTCCTGCGGCACCTGCCTGATCGTTACGCCCTTTGACGCCTATCGGGCGGTGCGCCTGCTGTTTCAGTCGGTGCCGGTCGGGAGAATCGCTTCCAAGGACGATCTGGTTTACTTCCACCTCAGCGACTATCTGGACGACGTTCGGGACACCGTGCTGAAAAGCCGTTTCCGCTCCTATCCTGTTCTGAATGAAGAAGAAAAAGTGGTCGGCACGCTGTCACGCTATCATCTGCTGAACCCCCGCAGAAAAAAGATCGTCCTGGTGGATCATAATGAGCTGGGGCAATCCGTCTCCGGTCTGGACCAGGCGGAAATCGTCGGGATCATCGACCACCACCGGCTGGCGGATGTACAGACCGGAAAGCCGGTCTTTTTCCGGAACGAGCCCATCGGCTCCACGACCTCGATCGTTGCCAGCATGTATCAGGAACACGGCCTGCTTCCCTCTCCCAATCTGGCGGGACTCATGGCGGCCGCGATTATTTCGGATACGGTTCTCTTTAAGAGTCCTACCTGTACACAGCAGGACCGGATTCTTGCCGAGCGGCTGGCCCGTCACGCGGAAGTGGATCTGGAAGAGCTGGGGAAGGCCATCTTCACAAGGGGCGTTTCCTTTGACAAGCCGGCATCCGAGCTGATTCGAGGCGATATGAAGGAATTCCATCTGGGCAACCACGCCCTGGCGATTTCCCAGATTACCTGCGTGGAGACCGCGCCCCTGCTCAAGCGGCTGCAGGAGCTCATCGACGCGCTGGAATATTGCCGGATCGAAAATCACTATGAAATTATGATGCTGATGATCACCAATGTCCTGAAGGAAGGGACAGAGCTGGTCTTTGCCGGAGATCCCGAGATCATTCGCAGTGCCTTTGGCGTTGACAAGATCCGTCATCACCACGTTTTCCTGCCGCATGTGCTTTCACGCAAGAAGCAGATCGTTCCGGCGCTCTCCCAGATCTGGGGATAAAAGATATCACAGGCCGAAAGGCGTTACAGGAGGATTCATCCATGCAGGCTAAACGTTTCGGAGATACTTACGCGGTGCGGATCGATCTCGGAGAAGAAATCATGAAGGAACTGACGGCGCTCTGCGATCGGGAGGGCATCCAGTTTGCCGAAGTCAGCGCCATCGGAGCAGTCAGTCACGCAGTCCTCGGCGTATACGATCTGGAAAGCAAAGAATACGGCCGGGAGGAGCTGGATACCTTCATGGAAATAACCTCTCTGAACGGCAGCGTCACCGCGATGGACGGAAAACCCTATGTTCATCTTCATGCCACGCTGGCCGACCGGAACCACGTCCTGCACGGAGGGCATGCGCTTTCTCTGCAGGTCGGAGCCACCTGCGAAATGTTTGTCCGGGTGATGGACGGAAAAGTGGACAGAGAACGGAATCCGGCTCTTAGCATCAATCTTTGGCATTTCTGATCAGATCCGCATGTTCACCCATTTCCCCTGGCGGAAGCGTCTGCTCATCAGGATAAACCGGGAGGCCTGATCGCTCAGAACGCCCAGCCAGACGCCCGCCAGTCCCAGATGAAACACGCTGACCAGCAGAATGGATACGGCTGTCCGGATAAACGTAACGCTGATCAGCGCGGCTTTCAGCGTATACCGCACATCTCCCGCCGCCCGCAGGCATCCGGTATAGATGATCTGAGAGATCTGCAGCAGCACAATGACCATCGTATAGCGGGAGATCATTACGCCCATCTCCAGGATATGCTCTTCCTGAAAATACAGTGAATAGAACCATCGCCCTCCCAGCAGAAGCAGCAGGGCAAGCAGAACAGAGATCGTGAAGCCGATTCGCTGGCAGATATGGCCGTATTCTCTGGCTTTGTCTTTTTCTCCGGCCCCCAGCGCTTCGCCGGCCAGCGCGATTGCCGCCACCTGCATACCGTCGGCAAAGGAAAAGCCCAGGCCGAGAATATTCATCCCGATATTATGGGCCGCGAATTCATCCGTCCCCAGCCGGGCCGCCACCACGGCCGTAGCCAGGAATCCGACGCGCATCGCGATATTTTCCAGGGAGGTGTTATAGGCCAGGCGCCAGATGCTCATGGCGCTGACCCGGGTCATCCGGAGCTTCAGCTCCCGCATCAGCGGAATTCGTACATAGCTTGAACGGCGAAACAGCGAAAACAGGGCCATTCCGGCGGATACGACGGTTCCCAGTACCGTGGCGACCGCGGCGCCCCGGATCCCCCAGGCCGGAAAGCCCAGATGCCCCTCAATCAGCAGATAATTGAACAGGATGTTGACCGCGCTGCTGACCAGATTGGTTGTCATGGACAGCCGCGTGTTTCCGCTTCCGCGCTGGGCGGCATTGATCACCATGGTAATGACATTGAAAACCATTCCCCCGATGATGATCCGGAAATATTCCACAGCCGCCTCGTGCGTATCCGGATTGCTTCCCGCCAGCTGCATGATCTGCGGCGTCAGCGCCAGAAACAGAACCGTAATCACCGCGCAGAGCACCAGCGTCAGAATCAGTGCGGTCAGGCAGATCTCATTGGCGTTCTCCTGCCGCTGTTCTCCCTTCCGGCGGGCAATCAGGGCTGAAACGGCCACATTAATGCCGAAAAACAGCGTAAGGCTGATAAATTTCGGCTGATTGGTCAGCCCTACCGCCGCCACGGCATAACTGCCCATGGCGGAAACCATCATCGTATCGATCATTCCCGCCAGGGCCACAAAAAAGTTTTCGATCATGGCCGGCCAGGCAACGCTCAGGGCTTTCCGGGTCATTCCCCGCCGGCTGATATTCTCTGTATGACTCATCTGATTTCCGCTTTGTTTTACTCCTTCCGGATCAGCTCACCGGAGTATTCCAGCACAGCCGTCTTCTTCTGTCCGTCGCCGGTTTCGTAATGCAGCTCAATGACATCCGGTTTCAGCTCGATGGATCGGATGATTCCGTCCAGCTCCAGAGCGGACTGCCACAGCACCCGTCCGTCTTCGGATATCGCCACGGGCGACGGTCCCTCGGATCCGGCGATATACAGAATTCCGTCTTCCGAAAGCGCCGTTGCCGCCCCGTCTCCGAGATTGCAGACCGCTACCGGCAGAATCCAGGTTTCCCGCCCGCTCAGCAGATCGATCATAAACAGGCCGTATTCAGAGTCATAGATCATAACCTGCGGCTCATCGATATTGCCGCCCATGAAAGCGCGCAGTTTGGTTTTATCCTTGCTGCTGTCCACTGTTTCAACGTAGCCCCAGGTCGGAGTGTCATCAATAAAGCAGCCGACCTTCAGTACTTCCTTGATCTGCTTGTTTTCCGTAACAACCTGATGGGAAGCCAGAATGGAAACGTTGAATTCCTTCCAGTTCAGCGTTTCCTTCGCGTCCTTCAGGATCTCCTCCCGGGTCATCAGCCGCGATTCCCCGGTGGTTTCCGCCGGTTCATATTCCGGGGCGGCTTCCAGGTACTTCAGCATAATGTACCCTTCTTCCCCCTGGTATTCGCACTTCACAAACCCTTTCTTTTCATACCGGCAGTTCTGCACAATCGCCCCGAGCGGTACTTTCATAATCCGTTCAAAGGTTTTCCGGGGGCCTGTCCGCATGGAAACCCATTCCTTGCATCGAACAACCCGCATGGCGCCATAATACTTGGAATCCTTCTCCTTCGCTGTCCGCTCAGCCGCGAGCGCGGCGGAACCCATCAGGGCGGAAACGCACAGACACAGCAAAAGGATAAAACAGATAGCTCGTTTCATGGTCGTCATCTCCTCATCGATCTGTATTTATTCTACTTCATTTGAATCCATTTCACAAGCAAAACATGAAAAATACCGTCGCTTTCTTGTTTCGGTCTCTGTTGGACAGTATAATATTCGTGTTTCGGAATCAGTGAGAGGGGTGAACAATATGAATGTGGAACTTGTCATTTTTATTGTCTATCTGATCGCCATGCTGGGCATCGGCGTGTATTTCTTTCTGAAATCGCGCGGGAGCGGTGAAAAGGAGTATTTCCTGGGCGGCCGGAAGATGGGGCCCTGGGTCTCCGCGCTTTCGGCCGGTGCTTCCGATATGAGCGCCTGGGTGCTGATGGGTCTGCCGGCTTCCATCTACGCGGCGGGCATCGGTAAGGCCTGGATCGCCATCGGTCTGGCCATCGGTTATGCGCTGAGCTGGATCTTCGAAGCGCCCCGCCTTCGGCGCTTTTCCATCGTGGCGAATGACTCCATCACCATTCCGCAGTATCTGACCAATCGTTTCAAATCCTCCCATCGTTCGCTGCAGGTGATCTGTGCGGTCATTTTCCTGCTGGCCTATACGATTTACGCCGCATCCAGCGTCAAGGCCTGCGGTACGCTGTTCAATACCGTCATCGGAATTGACGCCAATCTGGCCATGTACCTGGCGGCCGCCATTATTGTCGGCTATACCTTCCTCGGCGGTTTCAACGCCGTCTGCTGGACAGATTTTTTCCAGGGCCTGCTGATGCTCGGCGCGCTGCTGATCGCTCCGATCTTCGCGCTGTCGCTGGTCAATGCCGGCAAGGCCGTCTCCTCCGGCGATACGCTTCCGCCTGATTTCTGGAATCTCTTCGCCGACTGGAAGTCCATCATTTCCGGTCTCGGCTGGGGGCTTGGCTACTTCGGCATGCCTCATATCATCATCCGGTTCATGTCCGTCCGCAGCGATAAGGATCTGAGAAAGAGCGCCCGGATCGGTATTTCCTGGAATGTGCTGATTATCCTGTTCTCCGTCGCCGCCGGCTGCGTCGGCCGTCTGTTCATGGGCGAACTGAGCGACAGCTCCACGGTCTTTATCCAGATGGTTCGCAACATCTTCCCGCCCGTCATTTCCGGCATTCTGCTCTCCGCCATTCTGGCCGCTTCCATGTCCACCGCGGATTCCCAGCTTCTGTCCGCTTCCTCCGCCTTTGCTTCCGATTTCTACAAGCCGGTTATCCGGAAAGGTCAGTCCTCGGATCAGGAGATGTTCTGGGCCGGCCGCATCGTCGTACTCTTTATCGCTCTTCTGGCGGTCATCATTGCCGCCAACCCGAACAGCGGCAGCATTATGGGGCTGGTTGAAAATGCCTGGGGGATCTTCGGCGCCGCCTTTGGTCCGGCTATCCTGCTCAGCATTTTCTGGCGCCGCTTCACCATGAAGGGTGCCATCGCCGGTATTGTCTGCGGGGCCGCCGCCGATCTGATCTGGCTGTATGCCATCGGCCTAGGGATTTATGAAATTATCCCCGGTTTCCTTGTCGGCCTGCTTGCGGCGGTTGTGGTCACCCTGCTGGATCGCCAGCCGGACAAAGCCGTTCTGGATCTCTTCGACAAAGCCACCGATCCTTCCGTCGAAATCTGACCGGAAGACCGGATCGGCAGCTGAATCTTCAAATATGAAACAAGGCGGGCTCCGTTTCCCCTGTTCCGGGAAAACGGGGCCTGCCTTGTTTTGCGTAAACAAAAAAAAGAACGAGAACGTAACCAGTACGTTCTCAATTCGTCACGCCATGTTAAAGCGCTTCTTGAAGCGGTCAACCCGTCCGCCGGTATCAACCAACTTTTGTTTACCGGTGTAGAAAGGATGACACTTGGAGCAGATATCCACCTTCATTTCCTTGCGGGTAGAGCCGGTTTCAAACGTTTCACCGCACACGCAGCGAACTACGCACTTACCGTACTGGGGATGGATGTTCTCCTTCATTGCCGTTTCACCTCTTTCGCGTATGCAATGGCGGCTTAAACCGCAGGTGTTATCTTACCATACTTATGATTCATTTGCAATCCCTTTTTTGTTCGGCATGTGAAAATTTAGTGAAGCAAAGGGAATCCCTTTTCCGCTGTCGAATTTCTATCGTCGGTAATATCAACGGATCGGAGGTTTCCCGTATGGATGAGAATAAAAAGAAGTTTGATGTAGGCGGTCAGGCCGTCATGGAGGGCGTCATGATGCGCTCCCCGACCGCTACCGCGGTAACGGTGCGCAGGCCTGACGGAACTATGGTAACCAAACTGACGCCTTTCGTTCCCCTGAAGGACAAGCATCCCTGGATGGGCAAGCCCTTTATCCGGGGCGTCATCAATATGGGCACCATGCTGTATTACGGCATGAATACGCTGGAGGATTCCACAAAAATGCTGGGGCTTCTGGATGAGGAGCCTACGAAATTCGAGCTTTGGCTGTCCAGAAAGCTGGGCAAGGGCGTGGATAAAATTGTAATGGCCGTGGCTATCGTGCTGGCCGTGCTGCTGTCAGTCGGCCTCTTTATCGCGATTCCCGCCGGGGTGGAAACCCTGCTGCGCAACGCCGGGATGTCCGCCCTGGGCTATACGCTGCTGGGCGGCCTTGTCAAGATTCTCATCCTGGTAGGATATATGATCGCCGTCGGCTTTGTGCCGGATGTGCGGAGAACCTTTCAGTATCACGGAGCGGAGCATAAATCCGTGCATTGTCAGGAGTCGGATAAGCCTCTGACACCGGAGAACGCCGCCACTTTCTCCCGGCTCCATCCCCGCTGCGGCACCGCTTTCCTGCTGATTGTCTTTTCCATCAGCATCCTGCTGTTCCTGGTGCTGAACCTGCTGGTTCCGATCAGCAATTACTTCCTGCGCCTGCTTTTCCATCTGGCCATGCTGCCGATCGTTGCCGGCGTCAGCTATGAGGTGCTGATGGGGCTGGCTCATTCCCAAAGCCGTACAGCGTGCATTCTCCGTTGGCCCGGGCTGCAGATGCAGCGGCTGACAACCCGCGAGCCGGATCTTTCCATGCTGGAATGCGCCATTGTATCCGTGAATGTCGTCCTGAACGGTTTCCCGGAAGGCTGTCCGAAAACGCCGGAGGGCTGGGGAATTTTCCATTCCTACCGGGAATCGGAACCCGGTCATGTTTTCACTGAACAGGCTTCATGATGACGCCCCGTTCTTTGCTGCTCGCCTCCGCTGCCCGGCTCAGGGAGGCGGGCGTACCTGACCCTGTGAACGACGCCGCGCTCCTGCTTTCCTCCCTCTGCCGGCGTCCTCCCCTGGAGCTTCGGCTGGATCAGGAAACGGAGCTGGATCCCGCGCTGACGGCGGAGTACGAACAGCTGCTGGCGCTTCGGCTGAGCAGGATCCCGCTGCAGTATATTCTGAAAGAAACGGTTTTCTGCGGTCTGCTCTTCCGCACGGATTCCCGGGCGCTGATTCCCCGGCCGGAAACCGAGCTTCTGTGTCTGTGGGCACGGGAGCTGATTCAGGATCCGGAGAAAAAATCGCTGCTGGATCTTTGCTGCGGAACAGGATGTATCGGGCTGACCCTGAAGCACTGGTTTCCCTCCCTGTCCGTCACGCTGGCGGATGCTTCCCCGGACGCGCTGGCTCTGGCGTCGGAAAATGCCTCCCGGCTGGGATGCCGGGTAACGCTGGCGAAGGGAGATCTGTTCGCGGCCGTTCCGGGTCATCAGTTCGATCTGATCCTCTCCAATCCGCCCTATATTCCCTCAGAAACCTGCCCTGCCCTGCAGGAGGAGGTTCGCCATGAACCGCGGATGGCTCTGGACGGCGGAGCGGACGGGCTGGATTTTTACCGCCGCATCATTCCGGATTCCCTGAATGCGCTGAAGCCCGGCGGAACGCTCCTGATGGAACTGGGCTGCGGAGAAGCCGGCGCCGTCCGGGATCTGCTGGAAAAAGCGGGCTTTTGCCGGATAGCGGTCCGGCAGGATGACCGGCGGATCAGCCGGATGATCGGTGCCCAGGCCCCGGGCAGGAGGTCCCATGGATAAGAAACTCACTGAAATAACCGAGCGCTATCAGGAACTGGCCGAGTCCATTGCTCAGCCGGAGGTGATCGCGGATTATCCCCGCTATCAGCAGTGTCTGAAAGAGATGGCCACTCTGCAGCCCCTGGTGGAAAAATACCGGGAATACCGCTCAACCGAAAAGCAGATTCGTGACACCGAATCCCTGCTGTCGGACCCGGATCTGGCGGAGGAGGCCCGCAGGGAACTGACCGGCCTCCGGGAAACCGAACAGAAGCTGACGGAAGAACTGCGTCTCCTGCTGCTCCCGAAGGATCCCCTGGACAGCCGGAATGTGATTATGGAGATCCGGGCCGGCGCCGGAGGAGAGGAAGCTGCCCTGTTTGCGGGAGATTTGCTGAGAATGTATATGAAATATGCCGACAAGGCGGGTCTTTCCCTCTCTGTGCTTTCTCTCAGCGATACGGATCTGGGCGGCGTGAATGAAGCCCTCCTGATGCTCTCCGGTGAAGATGCCTTTGCCCGGATGAAATATGAAAGCGGTGTGCACTGCGTCAAGCGGGTTCCGGTGACAGAGAGCGGCGGCCGGATTCATACTTCCACCGTGACCGTGGCGGTGCTTCCGGAAGCGGAAGATGTGGAGGTGGAAATCGATCCCGCCGACCTGAAGATTGATGTCTATCATGCCTCCGGCCATGGAGGGCAGGGCGTTAACACCACCGACAGCGCGGTTCGGATGACGCATCTGCCCACCGGCCTGGTCGTCACCTGCCAGGATGAACGAAGCCAGCTGGAAAACAAGGCCAAAGCATTAAAGGTGCTTCGCTCCCGGCTGCTGGATCAGCAGCGAACCCGGCAGCAGGCGGAGCATGCGGAAAACCGCCGAAGTCAGATCGGCACGGGAGACCGGAGCGAACGCATCCGGACCTACTATTTCAATCATGACTATGTGGTGGATCACCGGATCGGAATGACCGTGAACCGTACCGCCACTGTAATGAACGGAGAAATCGGCGCTTTTGTGGAAGCGCTCCGGCTGGCCGATAAAACCAGCCGTCTGAAGGACAGAGGATAAATCATGATCACGCAGCTTTTACCGGTCAGCGAACAATCCCTCGCGATGGCTTCCGCCCTGCTCCGTCAGGGAGAGCTGGTTGCTTTTCCCACGGAGACCGTTTACGGGCTCGGAGCGGATGCCCTGAACGCCGAAGCGGTCCGGCAGATCTTTGCCGCCAAAGGCCGGCCGGCGGACAATCCGCTGATCGTTCATATTTATGACCGCTCCCAGCTGGATCCCCTCTGCGAAATACCGGAGGCCTCGGTTCCCTTAATGGAAGCGTTCTGGCCCGGTCCGCTGACCCTGCTCTTTCCCCGGAAAAGCACGGTTCCCGATGTGGTTACCGCGGGACTGCCGACTGTGGCCATCCGCATGCCTTCCCATCCGGCCGCGGCCTCGCTGCTGAGGGTTTCCGGCGTGCCGGTGGCGGCTCCGTCCGCCAACCGCTCCGGCCGGCCCAGCCCCACGGCGGCCGCCCACGTAATGGAGGATCTTCAGGACCGGATTCCGCTGATTCTGGACGGAGGTCCCTGCGAGGTCGGACTGGAATCCACCGTGCTGGATCTGACCCACGGAGACCCTGTCATCCTTCGTCCGGGCGGAATCACAAAGGATATGCTGGAACAGGTTCTGAAGCGGCCGGTTGCGGTCGCGGGCAGTGTGCTTCGTCCCCTCCGGGAAAATGAAACCGCGCTTTCTCCCGGCATGCGTTATAAGCATTATGCCCCCAGGGCGGTGCTGACGCTTGTGGAAGGAGATCCCGGCAAGGTCGTTCCCCTGATGCGGAAACGGTGCCTGGAAGACCGCGCGGACGGGCTGCACGCCTGTGTGCTTTGTTTCCGGGAGCATATGGAAGCGCTTCGGGATTGCAATCCGCATGATATCGGTTCCCTGTCTCATCCGGAAGAAACGGCCCGCCTCCTCTTTGACGTGCTTCGCGCCTTGGATGAGGAACGCATGGACAGCGTTTATTCCGAAGTTCTGCCCCCGGAAGGAATGGGGCTGGCGGTCATGAACCGGCTCGGCCGGGCCGCCGCTTTCCGTACCCTGCGCGCGGACTGACAGAAAGCCCCCGGTCTCATACAGGCCGGGGGCTTTCTTTTCCTTTCAGATCATTCAACAATCCGCTCAAAATGATTTTTGCAGGCTTTTTCCAGCGCCTTGATGATGATCCGGAGCGTCCGGATTCTGGCAAATTTTTTGTCGTTGGACTCAATGATATACCAGGGAGCGTTCTCCGTGCTGGTTTTACGCAGCATTTCGTTGACCGCTTCCTCATACAGATCCCATTTTTCCCGGTTGCGCCAGTCCTCGTCCGTAATCTTCCATTGCTTTTCCGGCGTATTCTGCCGGTCGGTAAAGCGTGCCAGCTGGGTATCGGAGTCAATATGAATCCAGAACTTCAGCACCACCGCGCCCCATTCTGTCAGCTGGCGTTCAAATTCATTGATTTCATTATAGGCCCGCCGCCAGTCCTTTTCAGAGCAGAAACCTTCCAGGCGTTCCACCATGACCCGGCCGTACCAGGTCCGGTCAAAGATACAGATATGGCCGCTGCGGGGCAGCCGGGTCCAGAACCGCCAAAGATAGTGCCGGTTCAGCTCATGAGGTTCCGGGGAAGCGATCGGATGAACATCAAACCCGCGGGGATCCAGCGGATAAGCCACCCGGCGGATATTTCCGCCCTTTCCGGCGGCATCCCATCCCTCATAACAGAGCACAACGGGGATTTTCTTCTGATAAATCTCATTATGCAGTTCGCCCAGACGGCTCTGCAGCTTTTTCAGTTCTCTCTTGTAGTCTTCATCGCTCATACAGGGGCTCAGATCCACCTCGTTCAGAGCCGGCATCTTCAGCATCGGAAATTCTTCCTTAAAAGGATCCCCGCAGTACCGGCCTTTTTCCAGCGCCTTATCAATCCGGTTGGAGAGAAGCTTCAGCGCGTCCCGAATGGCCGTTTTCCGCTTTTTCCCGTCCAGCACATGCCAGTGCACCGCTTCATTGGTGCTTTCCATCGCCTCATCATAGGCTTTCAGGAAAAGCTTGTATTCCCGATGCTGCCACAGATCGTCTTCCGTCACGCGCCAGGCGGTTTCCGGTTTTTCGCTCAGTTCCTCCAGGCGTTCCCGCTGTTCATCCCGGTCGATATGCAGGAACAGCTTCATCACCAGATAACCGCCGTCCCGCAGCTGCCGCTCAAACTCATTGATCTGCCGGATCCGCGCCTGATACTCCTCCGCCGTAATCTCCCGCCGGAGTGATTTGCGAACCAGATTCTCGATCCAGCCGGAATCCAGGAACATGATTTTTCCGTTCTCCGGAATCACGGTGGCATAGGGAAACAGGAAGGGATAGCGATTCTGGCTTTCCGGTATCAGGGCGGGAGTCACCACATTGTAGAAGCGCGGATCGATTTCACTGATCAGCTCCTTGATCAGGCTGCCTTTTCCGGCGGCCGCCCAGCCCTCCAGCAGAACCAGCATCGGCAGCTTCTTTTCCCTCATGGCCTGCAGCCGGGGAAAGAGATTATTCCGGAGCGCCTTGATTTCTTCATTCAGAGCTTCCTTGTCTTCAGGCTTGTTCCGTTCAAAATCCTTCAGCATGGTTTCTCCTCCTTCTTGTTCCTTGGATTTCCTGTTCCGGTATTCTTCCTGTCGGGAGCCTTCCGCCGTCAGCGTACGCGGCTGCGGATCTGTCCTCTCCCGCGGCTTTGGTTTTCCGTAAGGATCAGATGCCCAGCAGATCGCTCAGGGCCTTCAGGGCGCCTTCCGTCTGATGCGCCAGGACCTTTTTGGCCAGTACCTTCCCCAGCTGTACGCCCTCCTGATCAAAGCTGTTCAGATTCCACAGGAATCCCTGGAACATCACTTTGTTTTCAAAATGGGCCAGCAGCGCGCCGAGCGCTTCGGGTGTCAGCTGATCCCCGATGATAATGCTGGACGGCCGGTTGCCGGCGAAACGCTTATTGGCGTTTTCATCATCCTTGCCGCAGGCAAACGCGATGATCTGCGCGGCCACATTGGCGCACAGCTTCTGCTGGCTGGTGCTGTCCTGAATCACCACATCCATTCCCGCCTGATTCCGGCGGAACCCGATAAACTGCAGCGGAATAATGTCGGTTCCCTGATGCAGCAACTGATAGAAGGAATGCTGTCCGTTGGTGCCGGGTTCCCCGAAGATCACGGGACCTGTCGGATAGGATACTTTATCCCCGAAACGGTTAACGGATTTTCCGTTGGATTCCATGTCCAGCTGCTGCAGGTGCGCCGGGAAGCGGCTCAGCGCCTGGGAATAAGGCAGCACGGCCGTGGCGGGATATCCCAGAATATTCCGTTCGTAAACGCCGATCAGCGCGTCCATCATCGCCGGATTCTTCTCCGGATCCGCCTGCGCGCTCAGCTGATCTTCCGCCGCCGCGCCCTGCAGGAAGCGCTCGAATACTTCCGGCCCGAAAGCCAGGGACAGCACCGCGCCGCCCACAGCAGAGGTGGAGGAATAGCGGCCGCCGATATAGTCGTCCATGAAGAAAGCCGCCAGGTAATCCGCGGAGCTCGCCAGCGGGGAAGTTTCGCTCGTAACCGCGATCATGTGGCGGGAAGCGTCCAGCCCGGCCTTCCGCAAAGCATCCCGGACAAAAGATTCATTGGTCAGCGTTTCCAGCGTCGTCCCGGACTTGGAAACAAGGATGAACAGACTGTGCGCCGGATCGATGCTGTTCAGCACGCCGGCCGCGTCATCCGGATCCACGTTGCTGATAAAGCGGGCTTCCATCCGGAAGCAGCCGTTCTGCTTCGCCCAGTTTTCCAGGGCCAGATACATGGCTCTGGGGCCCAGATCGCTTCCGCCGATGCCGATCTGCACGGCGGTGGTGAATTTTTCGCCCTTTTCGTTGGCGATGGAACCATCGTGAACCTTATGGGCGAAATCCCTGATTTTCTCCTGCTGTTCCAGATAGAAATTCCGCTTGTTCCGGCCGTCGGCCTCCACATTCTGCCCCAGCTGTCCCCGGGTCAGATGATGCAGCACCCGGCGTTTTTCGCCGGTGTTGATCACGGCGCCCTCGTACAGCTCCCTGAATTTATCCGCCAGCTCCGCTTCGGCGGCCAGTTCCTTCAGCCCGGCCAGAATCTCCTCGTTCACCTGCTTCGCGGCATAATAATAGCTCAGCCCGGCAGCCATGGGCACCTGATAACGGGCGACGCGCTTCGCTCCTTCCTCCCCTGCCAGAGCCTTCGTCAGGTCGGGCGCCTCCGTATTGCGCAGCTGCAGAAAACTTTTGAGTTCATCCAGATTATTCCATTTTACCATGTTGCCGTCCTCCATATGTTTTGTTCCTTTATTATATCGGTTTTGTACCCGAATTTCAACGCCCTTCCGAAATGATCTGCATGAAAGCCAATATGAAATTGAAAATTATTTTCATTTTTGCTTGACACTGTCTGTCCGCATCCATATAATTGAGAACGGTTTTCATTTTTTCTCTCATGGATCATGGAGGAAGCGTCATGGAGAAGTCAGGGTATCATACCCGCGCGCAGGAGGAAATCCTCGAGTTTCTGAAGGCCGCCCCGGGTGAGCATTATACCGCGATGGACATCCGGGATTATTTTGATCGCCGGGGGGGCCGCGTCGGTACGGCGACCATCTATCGTCAGCTCGACCGCTTTGTGGAGGAAGGCCGCGTACAGAAATATGTTCTCGGTCCCGGGCAGTGCGCCTGCTACGCTTATGTGGATGCGGCCGGCAGCTGTTCCGCCCATTTTCATTGCAAATGTGAGGTCTGCGGCCGTCTGATCCATCTGGATTGCGGCGAGCTGCAGGAAATCCGGAATCATCTGCAGGCTCATCACGGGTTTCTCTGGAACACCGGGCGGACCGTGTTTTACGGAACCTGTGCCGACTGTGCCGGAAGCCGGGAATCCGCTCATTCCGAGGAGGACTGCTGATGATGAAAAAGTTCGTATGTCTGTTGCTGGTCCTGATGCTTGCGGCCGCTCTTCTGCCGGCGGCCGCGGCTGATTCGGCGCCGCTGCGTATTGTCGCCGCGGTCTTCCCCGTCTGGGACTGGACGCGGCAGATAATCGGAGGCGCGGAAAACGTGGAGCTCTCCCTGCTGCTGGATAACGGCGTGGACCTGCACAGTTTCCAGCCCTCCGCCGCGGACCTGATGGCCATCACTTCCTGTGACGTATTCCTGTTCGTCGGCGGCGAATCGGATGACTGGGTGAAAGACGCGCTCCGTCAGTTCGCCCCTCCGGATCTGCTGGTGCTGAATCTGATGGATCTGCTGGGGGAAGATGTGCGGGAAGAAACACTGATCGAAGGCATGGAACCGGAAAAGGATGATCCGGATGCCGCGGAGCCGGAGAATGACGAACACATCTGGCTGAGCCTTCGCAACGCGAAAAAGCTGACCCGTTCCATCGCCGAAGCCCTTTCCGGCCGGGATCCGGCCAACGCGGACCGCTATCGTTCCAATGCGGAGCGATATGGCTCTGAGCTGGATCTTCTGGATCAGGAGTATTCATCGGTGACAGCGTCCGCCTCTTTCCATACGCTCCTTTTCGGAGACCGTTTTCCCTTCCGTTATCTGGCGGATGATTATCACCTGACCTGCTACGCCGCTTTCTCCGGCTGCTCCGCGGAGACGGAAGCCAGCTTCCGGACGATTGCGTTCCTGGCTCAGAAAATCGATGAGCTCCACCTCCCCGCCGTTTTGATTCTGGAAGGCTCCAGCCCGAAAATCGCGGAAACGGTGATCGGCGCCACTGCGGAAAAGAACCAGAAGCTGTTGATTCTCAATTCCATGCAGTCTGTTACCCGGCAGGATATTGACCGGGGAGACACCTATCTTTCCCTGATGAAAGAGAACCTGGCCGTCCTGACGGAAGCCCTGCAGTAATTTTCCCCCATCGTGCGGACAGAGATCTCTCCCGGATCCGAGGAGGAATACCCATGGCATTACTCACCTGTGAGCATCTGACCCTCGGCTATGAAGGCCGTGCGGTTCTTTCCGATCTTTCCTTTGAAGTTCAGGCCGGAGATTACCTTTGCGTTGTCGGTGAAAACGGCTCCGGCAAAACCACGCTGATGAAGACGATCCTCGGCCTGCAGAAGCCGCTGAGCGGCCGGATTGTCTTCGGAGACGGACTTCAGCAGAACGAGATCGGCTATCTTCCCCAGCAGACGCTGGTCCAGCGGGATTTTCCGGCGACTGTCCGGGAAATCGTTCTCTCCGGATGCCAGGCCCGGATGGGCCGCCGGCCTTTTTACAGCCGGGAGGAAAAGGCGCTGGCCGGAAAGAACATGGAGCGGATGAACCTGCTTTCCCTGCAGAACAACTGCTACCGTGATCTGTCCGGCGGGCAGCAGCAGCGGGTATTGCTGGCCCGCGCGCTCTGTGCCACGCGCAAGCTGCTGGTGCTGGATGAACCGGTTTCCGGCCTGGACCCCCGGGTAACCGCGGAAATGTATGCGCTGATCCGCGGCCTGAATCAGGTTGACGGCGTAACGATTATGATGATTTCCCATGACCTGGCTGCCGCGGTTCAGGAGGCTGATCATATTCTGCACGTCGGTGCGGAAATCTTTTTCGGCACCCGGGAAAGCTATCTTCAGTCTTCCCTGGCCCGGCGTTTCCTGCCGGAGAAAGGGGATGAGCAAGCTTGATCGAAACGCTCCGGACCTATCTCCAGCTTCCCTTTGTCCAGTACGCGCTGATCGTCGGCGTGCTGATTGCGCTGTGTTCCTCCCTGCTTGGAGTAACGCTGGTGCTGAAACGCTTCTCCTTTATCGGTGACGGCCTTTCCCATGTCGCCTTTGGCGCCATGGCGATTGCCGGCGTCCTGCATCTGACGGATAATCTGCTTTTTGTGATGCCGGTCACCGTGCTCTGTGCCGTCCTGCTGCTGAAAACCGGTCAGCACACCCGAATCAAAGGGGATGCCGCCATCGCCATGATCTCTGTCGGAGCGCTGGCCCTCGGCTATCTCCTGATGCATCTTTTTTCCTCTTCAGCGAATGTATCCGGGGACGTCTGCTCCACGCTCTTCGGATCCGCTTCCATTCTGACGCTGAGCCTGTCGGAGGTCTGGCTCTGCGCCGTTTTGTCCGTCCTGGTGGTCGTCATCTTTATTCTGTTCTATCACAAGCTTTTCGCCGTGACTTTTGATGAGGACTTTGCACGGGCGGCAGGCATCCGTGTGGATGCCTATAATCTGCTGATTGCCGTTATTATCGCGGTAATCATCGTGCTGGCCATGAATCTGGTCGGTTCCCTGCTGATTTCGGCTCTGATCATTTTCCCGGCCATGTCCGCGATGCGCCTGTTCCGGAGCTTTCGTTCCGTAACAGTCTGCTCGGCTATTCTTTCCGTCAGCTGCGCCCTGCTCGGTATCCTGATCTCCATCGTCGCGGAAACACCGGTGGGCTCCACAATCGTTGCGGTGGATATTCTCGCTTTTCTGCTGTTTTCCCTGATCGCCCGATTCGCCGGTATAAAGCGCTGAAATCGGAAAGGAGAAGCTCCATGGATTATGTCAGTTTTCCGCCCGCCACGCTGCTGAATCCGACACCGGTGGTCCTGGTCAGCTGCGCGGAAAAAGGCCATCCGGAAAACCGGAATCTGGTCACCGTCGCCTGGGCGGGCACCGTCAATTCCGAACCCCCGATGGTCTCTGTCAGTCTGCGCAAAGAGCGGTATTCTCACGATCTGATTCTGAATTCCGGTGAATATGTCGTGAACCTGGTGGATGAATCCATGTGCAGAGCGGTGGATTTCTGCGGCGTGCGAAGCGGCAGAGATCTGGACAAGGCCGCGTCCGTCGGTCTGACTTACTGTCCCGCCGAAGGAATGGACATCGCGCCGGCCGTGGACGGAGCGCCTTTAAGCCTCAGCTGCCGCGTCCGGCAGATGGTGGAGCTGGGAAGCCACGACCTGTTTCTGGGCGAGGTGAAAGCGATTCGCGTCCGAAAGGATCTGCTGGATGAAAAAGGCAGCCTGCGGATGGAAAAAGCCGGTCTGATTGCCTATAATCACGGCCTGTATCAGTCCCTCGGAGACATTCTGGGCTTCTTTGGATGGTCCGTCGCCCGTCCCGATGTGCTCGCCCGCCGCATGCGTTCCCTTCGGTCCGTATAGGAAAGAAGTTTCAGATTTCATTTTTCATACGGCAGGCAGGGCTTCTCCCGGAAGCTCAGCTTCTGTGAACGGACGGCCCGTAGTGCTCAATCTGCAGCCGTCTTTCCAGCTCCTCCGGGCTCAGATCCGTCAGCTCCCCTTCCCGGGGCAGGGTAACGGTCACGGGCTCCGCTCCGTGCAGATCAAACCAGTTATCGGAGAATACCGCGTCCCCGTTTCGCAGGCTCAGGCATACGCTTTTTACAAACACATCGGAAACCAGCGTCAGCCGGAACTGCTTTTCTTCTTTCCGGACCTTTACGCTGACTTCTCCGGGCAGAAAGTCAAAATCTTTCGGACGTACAAACAGGGTGGTTCCCCGGCTGACCGAAACACCCTGTTCCAGCAGCTCATATTCCAGATAAAGGCTTTTCTGCTTCTCCGGTGTCCGCGTTTCGTTTCTCAGATCCAGCCTGAGGCCGCAGACGCTCCCGAAAGCCGGCGCTGACAGATCTGCCCGTTCTTCCAGCAGCACCCGCGCATGGCGGTCCCGCAGACGGCAGACGATCTGTCCGCGGAAAACCTCCCGGGTATCATTGGTCACCGTCAGCGCGCAGAACCCGGGATCCGTATCGTCGCAGGACAGCAGCACCGGAGCGTAGAAACGCCGGGCGGCATAATGGAGCGCCTTCCAGCGGCCGTAGCAGTCGATCCCGGACCAGGAAATCACCGGGTTGGAATCATTGATCTGCCAGTAAGAAGACCCCATACAGATTCCCCGGTGCCTCCGCATATGCTCCACATTGGAGCGGATGCATTCCGCCTGCACCAGCTGAGAGCAGTATACCAGCCGGGGAAAGCTTTCCGGTTCATTCACCATCTGGGCCAGATAGTACCGGATTTTCTCCGTTCCCCTGTTGCATTTCTGATGCGCTTCCATCACCGTTCCGGACAGTTCCAGATCGCCCAGGCTTTCATCGGCAAAAGACCGGATGGTTTTCATATCCGGCAGGCTTTCGAATCCGTATTCCGAGCAGAACCGGTAAAGGGTCTCCCGAAAGGCTTCGATGGGCTTGAAATTGTGCCATACCGCCCAATAGTGCATATCCCCGCCCTCATTGCCGCAGGGATCCCGGAATCCGCCGCCGGTGGAAGGAGAGGAAGGCCAGTAGAATGTATCCGGATCCAGTTCCCGCAGCTGTTCCGGTATGATTTCCTCAAACAGCCGCAGGTAGTCCTGTTTCGCCTCCGGATCCTCCGGCCAGTTCCAGTACATCCAGGCGGATTCAATTTCATTGTTTCCGCACCACAGGGCCAGCGAAGGATGATTGCGGATGCGGATCACGTTGTCCCGGATTTCCTGTTTTACGGTCTTTTCGAATTCCGGCCGCAGAACATAGGCGGAGCAGGCAAACATGAAATCCTGCCATACCATCAGACCGTTCTCGTCACACCAGTCATAGAAATCATCATCCGGATAAAAACCTCCGCCCCAGACCCGGATGAAATTAAAGTTGGCCCGTCTGCAGTCTTCCAGCAGGCGCCGGGTTCTTTCCGGTGTGATTTTCGGCAGCAGCTGATCCTCCGGAATATAGTTTCCGCCCATGGCAAAAACCCGGATCCCGTTGCACATGAAACAGAATTCCCGTCCCTGAGCGTCCTTTTCCCGGGATACCGTCAGCGTCCGAAGTCCCACGCGGATCTCCTTCTCATCCGCCAGCCGGTCCCCGTCCCAAAGCTCCGCGCGGCAGGTATACAGCGGCTGTTCCCCAAGCCCCCGGACCCACCAGAGTCTGGGATGGTCAATCGTCAGGACCGCTTTTCCCTCTTCCGCCGGAACCGTCCGGCACTCCCCGTCCGGTGAAAGGACCGTAAAGCGAAGCGTCCCCCCGGGCCTGAGATCTTTCGACTCAATCCGGCAGGTCAGGATCACCTTTCCCTGTTCATGCCGCTGTCTCACGTTCAGATTCAGAATTCTGCCGCCCCGGTATCCCCGCAGGCTGACATCCCGCCAGATTCCCGCGTCGGGAAGAACCGGGCCCCAGTCCCAGCCAAACATATAGTGAGCTTTGCGCAGATGCGGGTATCCGGGAAAGGTCTCCGTGCTGCCCTGCAGAGGCCGCCGGGCCTGCATTTCCCGGGCTTCCCGGAGCGCGGAGCGGAGCTCCACCCGCAGGATATTCTGTCCCGGGCGAAGGAGATCCCTGACGGAATATTCCCATACCCGGTGCATATTATCCGTTTCTCCCAGCAGGCGGCCGTTCAGCGTTACCCGTCCCAGCGTATCAATTCCCCGGAATGTCAGCAGCGTTTCGTCCGATTCCAGTTCCTCCCTTCCCGGGGTAAAGGTTTTCTCGAACACATAATCCCGCTCGCAGGCTTCCGTACCGATTCTTTCCTGATCCCGGTAATAAGGATCCGGAAGAACGCCTTCCCGGATCAGCGTATCCAGCGCTGAGCAGGGTACCCGGCAGTCGTATCGCCTTTCCCCGTCCACCATCGTCCATTGATCATTCAGCAGCATCCCGGTTTCCTCCCGTCCGTTATTCTTTTCTCCCGCAGGTTCTGTCCGTTCTGAAAAGTAAAAAAAAGGCTTTCACCGTACGAGACAGTGAAAAGCCATTTGTATCCGATAAATCAGCGCTTGCTGAACTGAGGCGCACGACGGGCAGCCTTCAGGCCATACTTCTTCCGTTCCTTCATACGAGGATCACGGGTCAGCAGGCCGGCCTTCTTCAGGGTGCCTCGCAGCTCAGGATCAGCCTTGCACAGGGCACGGCTGATGCCGTGACGAATCGCGCCGGCCTGACCGGTCAGACCGCCGCCGTTCACGTTCACCAGTACGTCAAACCCGCTGTTGTTGGTCAGGGTCAGCGGCTGACGCACGGTCATCTTCAGGGTTTCCAAACCGAAATAGTGATCCAGATCCCGCTTATTCACGGTGATTTTTCCGTCGCCAGCCACCAGGCGGACGCGGGCTACAGCCTTCTTGCGGCGACCGACAGCACTGTATTCTACCTTAGCCATATCGAATTACTCCTTTCCGCGTCTCACTTCAGATCCAGCACTTCGGGCTTCTGAGCGGCATGCTCATGTTCAGCCCCGGCATAAACCTTCAGCTTCTTCGCCATCTGGCGGCCCAGGGATCCCTTGGGCAGCATGCCGACAACCGCCTTCTTCACGGCAAACTCAGGCTTCTCGGCCATCAGCTTGCGGTAGGCAGTCTCCTTCAGTCCGCCGGCATATCCGCTGTGATGATAGTACTTCTTCTGATCCAGCTTCTTGCCGGTCAGAATCGCCTTGGACGCGTTCACAATGATCACAAAGTCACCGGTATCCACATTGGGGGTATACGTCGGCTTATTCTTGCCGCGCAGGATGCTCGCCACCTGGCTGGCCAGCCGGCCCAGCACCATACCCTCGGCATCTACAACGTACCATTTACGTTCGATGTCAGCTTCTTTCGGAATAAATGTCTTCAAGGTTCTTCCTCCTCGGGTTGAATGTCTGAAGTATGTCCGTTCATGATGGTCGCATGTCCGGAACGTGATCAATGGCTACCGGGGCTAGCGGAGCTATTGAAGCCAAAGAACATTTTACGTCAGTTTTCGGCCAAAGTCAATCGTTTTTTTCATCCAGTTCTCTGCTTTTTCTGCTGATTCGGCGCGTTTTCAGTGTTCCCTCCTGCCGTCTCAGGGACGGAGCACTGTTTTTCGCAGCCCCTTCGGATAGTGATTTTTAAAAACCCCCTGGCTGGTCTTTCCCCAGCCCAGGTTCAGCCCCCGATAGCGGGCCAGCATCCAGCCGGATCCTGCCCCTTCCATCGTTTCCCCGGAGAGATAGCGTACGGTTTCCGTTTCATCCATCTCCCGGACTCCCGCGGACAGTTTCCATCCGCTCATGGCCAGGGCGTGATCCGGAATGAGATAGTTTTCACGCATTTCGGCGATCCGCAGCCCCTGGCGCAGAACCCGGAGGCCGTCCGTTCGCGGCAGTACGGGCTGGGAGATAATCATCCGGCCGATCTGATGCAGATCGGGCAGCTCCTCCGGAAAGATCTGCCGGAGCATTCGACGCCCGTCCGGCTGAAGCGGGCGGGAAAAAGCGCCGATCCGCGCCTCCCCTTCCCCTTCTTTTCGGAAGCAGGCGGCAAACTGTCCCTCTCCGCGGATTCGGTGCGGATAAAAGGTCTCCCAACCCAGGGCGCAGGTCTGCCCCGCAATCCGGAAGGGAACTGCCGTGAATTCCGGATGAGCATGCAGGAACCAGCGGACAACCCCCTCGTTTTCTTCCGGATGAAAGGTACAGGTGGAATACACCAGCCGGCCTCCCGGCCGTACCAGAGCGGCGGCACTGTGCAGAATCGATTTCTGACGCTCCGCGCACCCCGCAGCCCGCTCCGGAAGCCATTCCGCCGCGGTTTCCGGATCTCTTCGGAACATCCCTTCCCCGGAGCAGGGAGCGTCGGCCAGCACCGCGTCAAATCCTTCCGGCCAGTATGCCGCCAGACGGTCCGGGGATTCATTGGTGACCGTGGCGTTGGTGATTCCCATTCGTTCCACGTTCCGGCTCAGAATCTGCGCCCGCTGGGAGACAATTTCGTTGCAGACCAGCAGCCCTTTCCCCTTCATGGCCGCGCCGATCTGGGTTGATTTTCCTCCGGGAGCCGCGCAGAGATCCAGTATGGTCTCTCCCGGTTTTACGTCCAGGACGGCAGCCGGAATCATGGCGCTGGGTTCCTGAAGATAGAAGAGCCCGGCCTCATGGGCAGCTGTTTTCCCCAGATCGGAATCCGCCGGCAGATACCGGGCATGCTCCGCCCAGGGAATCGGATCCAGCCCCGCGGAAAGCCGTTCGGCCAGCTCCGGTGCTTTCTCCGGCTGAAAGCGGATTCCCCGCTGAGGCCTGTCGCCGCAGGCTGCTTCAAAAAGAGGCCATTCTGCCCCAAGCTGTTCCTTCATTCTCTCCAGAAAGGCGGTCGGGAAAACAGGATTCATTCGTCCACCATCCATTCCGGAACCATACGCCGCCGAATGATCAGTTTTTCCTCCGGCAGGGTGATCCGCTCCAGAGTCTGTTCTGTCCCGCAATGGATCAGGCGGGGAATCCGCAGGGCTTTCGCGCTTTCCCGAACCGTATCCGCCGCGGCTTCCAGCATTTCCCCGCTTGTCTGATCCGCCAGATTGGTATTATTGATCATCATATCCAGCTTCAGCCGTCCTCTGGCCTGAATCCGTTCGGCCAGATCAATGATATCCTCCCTGTTTTCCGTCAGCGGCCGAAGGCAGTTCACCACCAGCGCGGTGATCACCTGATCCCGGATTTTCATAAAGGAAGGATAATACCGGCCCAGTGCCGCGGCTCCGGTATCGTCTCCGCCCACGTCAAAAATGACCCGGTCCGCGTCGGATTCAAATACGCTCTGAATCTCCGCGGGCAGTGCCGGAATATCCACCGTCGTCATGGCAAAGGTCGGCATCAGCACACGAACCCCTTTTTGCCGAAGCTCCTCCGCTTTCTCTCCGCTTCGGAAATAGGGGTTCACGATATCCAGATCCACCAGGGTCGTCTTCTCTTTTTCGGCGAAAGTCTCCGCCAGATGAAGCGCTATCTCTGTTTTTCCGCTGCCGTAGTTTCCGGTCAGCACGATCATTCGGCTGCTGCCGAAGCAGTTATTCATTTTCTTCGTTCTCCCGCTTCTGCCAGTTCTGAGGATAGACCGGCCTGAAATAGGCTTCCTCTGAATTAATCAGATCTTCCACCGCCGGATAATCGCCCGCAGTATTCTCATTGAATTCCCTCATCAGCCGAACCGCCCGCCGGCGTCTCCCTGAGCGAATGATTCTCCGTTCAATTTCCGATGTGTCCGGCGAATCTTCCGTCAGCTCCGGCTCTGTTGTCTCCGCCAGCGCCGGTTCCGCCGGGCGGCGGTACGGGCTGTCCTCAGGAACGGCATACTCCGCCTGATTCCGGAACGTTCCTGCGGAAAGTCCGGCCTCTGCATCCGGTTCCGTCGTCAGTCTTTCCGCTTCTTCCTCCGGTTCTTCTTTCCGTCCCCTTCTTCGCTCCCAGTAACTGCGCCAGACCCGGAAAGGCTGCCAGCGCAGCAGATAAACGCCAAGATCGCAGATCAGGCCGGCCGCGCAGAGCAAGACCGCCAGCAGGATCCAGTGGTCTCCGACCCAGGCCAGAAAAGAATGCTTCGGATCCCCGGTAAAAATGTTCCACAGAGATCGGACAGCGGACTGAACCCATCCGAACAATCCGTTGAAAAGAGCGTTCGCAAAACTGCCCATGATCGTCTCCTTTACGGGGCGTTATCAATCGGAACAATCTCCACGGTCACCGTTACCGTTTCATTGGAGAGGACCGCGTCATCGGAGGGCTTCTGAACCTTGAACTGGAACGCGGTGGTTTCTGTCAGGTTTTTCAGGTTAACGGTCGTGCTGTCCAGACTCAGCTCGTTCAGCTGCTCCAGCACCTCGGACCGTGCCGCCACCGTTACGCTTTCAGGGCTCATGCGAATATCTTTGACCATATAGCCCCTCGCCGGGTTGCCTGTCGTCTGGATCAGCTCGCTGACATCGAAGGTCTTGGCCGGCAGAATGGTCGCTTCCAGAAGAACCGCGTCAATCGTCAGGGATTCGGTGGTCGCGTTCAGCAGATTGCTGACCACCGGTTCTCCCGAACGGTTATACAGTACAATATCCACGTTGGTGAACAGGGTTCCTTCCGCCCAGTCGATCTCGTCCCGGTTCAGAACCGCTCTGGCTCTGGAAATCGTCTGAACCAGCGAGCGCGGACCGCTGACGGATATCAGGGACGGATCCACCGTCGGCGTGGACATATACCATCCTGTGGGAACCTCTCCGATCGTGGTGAGGGAAACCGGAATCCGTTGCCGGACAATATACTCCTCCACATTGACGGTCACGGAAGCGGGAGTAGTGCTGAGCACCCGGCCAAAGGTGGAAGAAGAGGTGCTGACAATTTTCAGTTCCTGTTCCCCGACGTTGTTAATCCGGCTCAGATCCAGCCGCAGATTGTATGTGCTGACTTCCGCGTTCTCATACTGCGTCTGAGGAACCGCCGCGACGCAGGATACATCCTGCAGCAGGCTGTTCAGGTCGCTGGTAACGATATATCCGTTCCGCCTGGCGGTATCCGCACCGCTGATGCTGACGTTGACATTATTGAAGGTTTTATCCCGTGTGATGGATTCATCCTGCGAAACCAGGCCTGCCCAGATCAGGACGGAAAGTCCCACCGCCAGCAGCTTAACCAGCCCGTTGTGCATGATCAGATGCTTGATTCCCTGCCATGCAGTATCCAGCAGCAGCTGAAACCGGCTCTTCGGCTTTTTCTCACTCATGGGCGCTCTCCTCCTCCATTCCTGTTTTCAGACTGCCGATCAGTGTGGAGAGACGGCCCTTCTTTTTTGTGTACAGATCGTTCAGAATCTCTCTCAGCTCGTCAACGGTCAGGGGTCTGCGGAGCATCCCGTCCCTGGCCATGGATACAATCCCCGTTTCCTCGGATACCACAATCACGACGGCGTCCGTGTTTTCACTGATACCGACAGCCGCGCGGTGTCTGGTTCCGAGCTCCCGGCTTACGCCGCTGGCTTCCGCCAGCGGCAGAATGCAGGCGCCGGCAATAATCTGGTCGTCCCGGATCACAACCGCCCCGTCATGCAGAGGCGTATTGGGCTCAAAGATATTCTCCAGCAGCGGCGCGGAGATATCCGCATGGAGCGGCGTCCCCGTCTCGATATATTCCTGCAGGCCGGTTTTCTGTTCAAATACGATCAACGCCCCTACCCGGCGCTTGCTCAGATCGACCGCCGTCTGAATCAGCTCTGAAATAATCCGTTCCCGTTCATCATCGATGCTGTTCATTCCGCTTTTTCCGAAAATCCGGCTGCGCCCCATTTTTTCCAGTGCTTTTCGAAGCTCCGGCTGGAACAGAATGACCAGCACCACCGCGCCGTTCTGCAGAATAAAATTCAGGAGCCAGTTCAGACTAACAAATCCCAGCAGGCTGCTGAGTAGGGCAAGCATCACCAGCGCAAACAGACCCTTCAGCAGGGCGCTTCCCCTGGTATGCCGGGTCAGCAGAAGCAGTTCATAAAGAATGAACGCGACCAGCAAAATATCGATGATATCGATGATACCGAGCCTATGGGTCAGGTTCCACCCCATGTTTTGCAGGGTAATCCAGAAATTCTCCATGGCCCGATCCCTCCTCGTCTCGGATTATTATACACGATCGTCCCCTAAAAATGAACATGATTTTTCTGTCTGTTTCATGTTTTTGGCAAAACAGGATAACAGCCCGGGCCCCCGAAAACAGTTTTTCCCGGGGCCGGGCTGAAGCAGGTTCTGCTCAGTAGATTTTTTCGATTTCTTCGGTGATGCCGTAGATCTCCCGGAACTGCCGGAGATCCTCCGCGCCTCGCAGCAGCATGATCTCTTCGAAAGCGCCGGTATCCAGCCGCCGGAATCCGGCCACCTGTTCTCCGGTACAGATGCTGCATCGGATTACCGGTTTCCGGATCGTCGGGTCATAGGTTTTTGCCGAAACAGAAGCTCGCTTTCTGAAGAGCAAGGGACTCACTTCCTCTCATGATCGTGCGGCCTTCGAAGAGCGGTTTGCGGGTTTTCTGCGCCTCAGCCTTCGGCGCCGCCACCGCTTTCACCGTTCGGACTGTCGTTTCCACCGCCGGCGCCGCCGTTACTGCTGTCGCTTCCGCTGCTGCCGCCTTCGCTTCCGTTGCTGCTGTCGCTGCCGCCGCCGTTGCTGCTGCCGCTTCCGGCATTGCTGCCTTCGCTTCCGCTGTTGCCGCTGTTGCCGCTTTCGCCGCCGGTCCCATTCCCTCCGGCGCTGCCATTGCCGCTTTCGCTTCCGGCATTGCTGCTTTCGCTTCCGCCGCCGTTGCTGTCGCTTCCGGCATTGCTGCCTTCGCTTCCGCCGCCGGTCTCATTCCCTCCGGCGCTGCCATTGCTGTCGGCGTTGCTGCTTTCGCTTCCGGTGCCCGCACTGTTACTGCTGTCATTTCCACCGGCTGCGTTGCCGTTGCTGCCGGCATTGCTGTCAGCGTTTTCGGCTTCCGGCGCCGGTTCCGTTACTGCTTTCATTTCCGCTGCCGGTGCCGCTTCCGGTATCACTGCTGCTTCCGCTGCCGGTACCGCTTCCGCCGCTGTTATCGTTTCCGCTTCCGGTACTGTTTCCGCCGCTGCCGCTTTCACCGCCGGTGCTTGTACTGTCCGGGTTAACGCTTTTTTGATGCTTTCATCAACCGTATTGGCCGTATCGCTTTCCCCGGATTTCGTGCCTGACTGAACGGGTGCGGACTTTTTGCCTCCGGTGGACGCTGCAATCTCATTCAAAATGTCTTCCAGCGTCTTTCCGTCCGGCTTCGCTATAGCCTCATCTCCCGCCATCTTCGTAAGGGTCATCGGGCCGGCGATTCCGTCCGCTTCGATCTTGTTGATATACTGGAAAGCCTTCACCGCATCTTCGGTCAGCTGGCCGAATTCATCGTCTATCGTCACTTCGCTGCCAAAATACTTTAACTCCTGCAGCCGAATCTGCATTTTCCTGACGTCTTCATTCTTGTCTCCCCTTTTCAGGGTGATGGTAATGACGGCTTCTTTCGCGGCCAGGATCTGATCCAGCGTCTTGCCGTCCGGCTTCGGTACAGCCTTATCGGAATTCAGTACGGCGCGGGTCGTTTCTCCGACGATGCCGTCCGGCGTAATGGCATTAATCTTCTGGAAGGCCTTGACCGCTTTTTCGGTCAGCGGGCCAAAGTCTCCGTCGCTTGTTACATCGCTTCCCAGATATTTCAGAACCTTCAGCCGGTCCTGCAGCTTTTTGACGTCTTCATTCTTATCGCCCGGTTTCAGGGTAATGTTAATGAAGGCTTCTTCCGCGGCCAGAATCTCATCCAGTGTCTTTCCGTCCGGCTTCGGAATGGCCATATCGGAATTCAGCACGGCGTGAGTCGTTCCTCCGACAATGCCGTCCGGCGTAATGGAATTGATCTTCTGGAAGGCTTTCACCGCCTTCTCTGTCAGATCCCCGAAGTCGCCGTCGGATGGAATGGACAGATCCAGGTATTTCAGCTCCTTCAGCCGTTTCTGCAGCTGTTTGACCTCTTCTCCCTTGGATCCCTTCTTCAGGGTTGTCGGTTTGGGCGTCGGGGTCGGCGCGGGAGTGGGCGTCGGGGTCGCGGTCGGAGTAGCCGTCGGCTTTCCGGTCGGTCTGGGCTGCGGTCCGATCGCCTGATGAATATACCGACTCATCATGTAGCCGAAGAAATCCCCGGCCTTCACATAATGCCATTCCACTCCCCGGGTAATGATCGTTACAGGGGTACCGGCGGGAATCACCCGAATGACGCCGTACTGTTTGCCCGGTCCGGTTCTCAGATTCACGCCTTTTCCGTTCTCGCTGACCACATAGGCGCCCCCCGGAATCGGCACGGGCGGAACCACCGGTGCCACGGTCGTCAGGAACTCGCTCATCATATAGCCATGACGGGTTCCGATCCGGATGTAACTCCAGACCGGTCCGGCGGACAGGATGGCCGCCTGGGTTCCCACGCTGTAGAAGCCGATGCTGGCGTATCCTTTCCCGGGGCCGGAGCGCAGATTCACTCCGTGGCCGTTCCGGCTGATCACCCAGGCTTTGATTTCCTTTCCGGGATCCGGTACGGGTGTGGGAACAATCTGTCCGCTCAGGTACCGGGACATCATATAGCCCGTATAGGATCCGATCCGGATCCGGCTCCAACTGGCGCCGGAATCCAGAATGGTGCACTCGGTACCGGGAGCATAGCTGGCAATCGTGGAATATCCTGTTCCCGGACCTGAGCGCAGCCGGACGTTCATTCCGTTTTGGCTGACCACATACGCTTTGGTGCCGGAAGGAACGCTCCCTCCGTCCACCTTCAGATAGCTTCCCAGCATATACCCGGTCAGTCCGTCCGGAGCTTTGACCTGATACCAGGCGCCGCTCTGACCGGTAATGGTTACCACCGTCCCGCTCGGATAACTGGATCGGATTTGTCCGGTATAGGAAGGAGAAGTCCTCAGAATCAGCCATCCGCCGAATACTCTTCCGGTTCTTTCTTCCGCTTCCGCCAGCGTCCACATGGACAGAACCAGTGTCAGAGCCAGTATTGCCGTGATGCATTTCTTCATCATATTCATCGTCTCTCCATTCCGGTTCTTAACCCTGCGCGGATTCATTCGAGGTCATTGAATGCAGCATGTACAGGAGATAGGGATCATACAGATTCTCCTGACTCTCGGGATAAACCAGCGCCGCGTGATGCAGCCAGCTTTTCGTCTCCAGATACAGATCCGCATAGACGGTTTTCTCTTTCGGATTCACGCGTCTGAGCAGCAGCGTTCCCGCGTCCGGATTGTATTCCGTCTTCGCGTCCTTCATTCCGTCCCCGGTGATTTCCAGAATGTTTTTCAGAAGCTTTGCTCCCTGGTTCTGAACGCTGGTGATTTCCAGGGTGGCCTGCCCGTCCCCGGCGACAGCCAGGTAGCCCGCGTCGTCCTGAAATTCAAACACGGCCGGATACTGCACGGATAATCCGCTCTCCACATTCAGGAATTCCTTCATGGATCCGTTGTTGAACGCGTCCGTAATCTCTTCCAGCGTCATATCCTCAGTCTGCGGAACTTCACTGTTCTCCAGCAGGGATTCGATTTCAGCGTAACCTTCCTGCTGAACCGCGGAACCCTCTCCCGAATCCGCCGCCGGTGCGGCTTCCTCCGCCGCGGCCAGAACGGCAATCAGCAGTACGCCGGCCGCCGCTGCCGGAAGAATCCGTTTCCAGATTTGCTTCATTTGGGTGTTCCTCCTTTCGGGTGTTCATCCATACAGACGAATCAGGAGAGCTGTTTCTTCCCCTCCGGTTTCAATTTTTACGGTTTTATGACAAAACCCCCTCCGTATTATCCAACGGAAGGGGTTTTTATCGCCTCTATGCTCACACGGCGGCTGCTTTGTTGAGCTGCTTGGCCAGGCGGGCCTTTTTGCGATTTGCGGCATTCTTGTGAATAACGCCCTTAGCCGCTGCTTTATCAATCACAGCGCTGGCCTTGGACAAAGCTGCGCCCGCGTTCTGCGGATCTTCAGCTATCACGGTATTCAGTTTCCGCACGGTGGTGCGCATCCCGCTCTTAACAATACGATTGCGGAGATTCTTCTTCTCACTGACCTTGACGCGCTTCTTCGCGGATTGAATGTTCGGCAACTCGGTTCACCTCCCCTTAGGATCCTCAAAAAACCATCGCTATGTATCTTAACACGTTCAATTGGATAAATCAAGCCTTTCAGCACAAAAAAGCGGTGAAACTTTCTCTTTTCTCTTTCAGGTTTTTCGATTATAATAGGATTATTCACAAGGAGGAGCATTCTGTTGGCAAAGCATCGCGTTGGCGTTCTGGGAGGGTACTTCGATCCCTTTCATCAGGGTCATCTTCGCATGGCACAGGCTGCGCTGGACGGCGGCTATGTGGACCATGTTCTGGTTCTTCCTGCCGGCGGATCCCCGGATCAGCCCTGCGTCGCCTCCCCGGAGGATCGCTGGCAGATGGCTGTGGCCGCCTGTTCCGTGGACAGCCGCCTGGAGGTTGGCCGTCTCGCGCTCGATCGGTCGGACGCTTCCCTTCCGGTGGAAACGCTGCGCCGTTTGCATAAGCAGGATCCCAAGGCGGATCTGTACTGCATCATCGGCTCGGACGCGCTGATGCGCCTGACGGATTGGCGTCATCCGAAGGAACTGCTGAAAGCCTTTCCTTTTCTGGTCTGTCCCCGGCCGGAGAAAGAGGATATCGGCGCTCTGCGCTCCCGGGTCGAATCGTTGACAGCCCTCGGCGCACGCCTGATCTTCCTCCCGATGGATCCTTCTCCCGCCGCCTCCTGCCGGATTCGGGAAGGCTGCCTTCCGGAAGAGGAGGAATTTCTGAATGCCGGCGTGCGGGAATTCATCTCCGCCAAAGGCCTGTATCATCAGGAAAAACGCATTGCCCGGGCGGATGAATGGCTGGACCGTCTCTTCGAGGCGCTGAATCCGCATCGTTTCGCCCATTCCCTTTCCGTTGCCTGGACAGCCCGGCATCTGGCGCAGGTGCACGGGGTTGCTCCTTTCCGGGCGGAGGAAGCCGGGCTTCTGCATGACTGCGCAAAATGCCTGCCCCTGAAAAAAATGCAGCAGATTGCCCGGGAGCATTCCCTGACGAGGGATCCCGCTTTTCTGGAAAGCGGAGCCCTCCTCCATTCTCTGGTAGGCGCCTGGGTGGCGCGGAACCGCTATGGCATGGCCGACCCGGAGGTGCTGGACGCGATTTCCTATCACAATACCGGCTGTCCAGGAATGTCCCGGCTTGCGATGTGCGTCTGCCTGGCGGATTCCATCGAGCCCCTGCGGGAGTCCTTTCCGCTGCTGGAAAAGGTCCGCCTTCTGGCGGAAAAGGATCTGGAAGGCGCTCTTCTGCTTTCTCTGGAGGGAACGGCGGATTATGTTCAGACCCGCGGAAAATACCTGCACCCCCGGACCATGCAGACCATCGCCTGGCTAAAAAATCTCTGATTCTTCTTCAGTCCCGGTTTCTCCCGGCGCTGTCGCCGCCGGTATCATCCATCTCAGTGAATTTTAATGCAGAAAGGAATCAATCCAATGAACGATCTTGATCTGATCCGCCAGCTTGCCGTCAGGCTCTATGAAAAAAAAGCAGAGGATATCACCGCCCTGAACGTCGGGCATCTGACTGTCCTCTGCGAAAAAATGCTGATCGCTTCCGGCCGCTCTGCCGCGCAGGTCAGCTCCCTGTGCGACGCGGTGGATGAATTCATGAACGAAAACGGAGTACCCCTCCGCCGGTCGGAAGGCCTTCGGGAAGCCCGCTGGGCCGTCCTGGATTACGGTTTTCTGATCGTCCACCTTTTCCACCGGGATGACCGGGCTTTCTATGATCTGGAACGGCTGTGGACCGACGGGGAAAACCGGATCGATCTGCCGTTTGATCAGACGGTGCAGGATTAATCCCCGGCCCCCTCATTCGCTTTGTCCTCGGGGGCTGGGTTCGTGGATCTCAGCATCTGAACCCGATCCAGAATCCGCTGCGCCATCTCCGTTTTCTGCTGCAGCGGCAGTTCTTCCCGGCCGCCCCGCCAGATCAGCGTGGCAATATTGGTGTCGGTATTAAAGCCGGCTCCCGGCCGGGTCACGTCGTTGGCCACAATCAGATCGAGGTTCTTTTTCTCCAGTTTCTTCTCGGCGTTTTCTTCCAGCTGATTGGTTTCCGCCGCAAAGCCCACCAGAATCTGGCCGGGCTTTTTCAGTTTGCCGACCTCCGCCGCCACGTCCGGGTTTTCAACCAGCACCAGGGTAATCTCCCGCTGACGCTGCTTTTTCATCTTGGTATCGAAGCGGTTCTGAAAGCGGTAATCCGCCACCGCGGCGGTTTGTATCACCACGTCGTGAGCCGGAGCCTGCGCCGTCATCGCGTCTCTCAGATTGATCGCGGATTCCACCGGAATGCAGGTAACGCCTTCCGGCAGCGGCTGGGTCACGGCGCCGTAAACCAGCGTGACCTCCGCCCCCCGCTCTCTGGCAGCCCTGGCGATGGCGATGCCCATCTTTCCGCTCGAATCATTGGTCATAAAACGCACGGGATCCAGCCTCTCGCGCGTGGCGCCGGCGGTCACCAGTACCCGGAGCCCCCGGTAATCCTGTCCCTGCGTAAAATAGGCCTCGATCGCCGCGACGATTTCCGCCGGTTCGCTCATTCTGCCGGCGCCGGTATCCCCGCAGGCCAGCATCCCCGTCCCGGGCCCGATCACCCGTACGCCTCGCTGAATCAGCCGTTTCATGTTTTCCTGTGTGGCTTCCGCGGTCCACATGCCGGTATTCATGGCCGGAGCCACAAAGACCGGCGCCTTGGTCGCCAGCAGCGTGGTGGACAGCATATCATCCGCGATCCCACAGGCCATTTTGGCCAGAATATTCGCCGTGGCCGGCGCAACCAGAAACAGATCCGCCAGCTGAGCCAGCGCGACATGCTCCACCTGCCAGTTTTCCGGAGTTTGAAACGTATCGCTGACCACCTGATTCTTTGACAGGGTCTGGAATGTGAGCGGCGCGACAAATTCCGTGGCGTTCCGGGTCATAATGACATGAACATCCGCCCCTGAACGGCGCAAACGGGAGACAATCTCCGCGCTTTTATACGCCGCGATGCCTCCCGTAACGCCCAGTACAATCTTTTTCCCTTCAAGGTTCATGGCCGGTTACTCCTCTTCCTCCTCCGGAGGATTATCGTAGGTCAGGAACCCGCGGTTAATCTCTTCCACCGCGATCTTCAGGGGCTTCATCCCCTCCGCGTCGATCATCGGCATGGCGCCGTTGACAATCTCCCGCCCGCGCTTGCTGGCTTCCACCACCAGGGTGTAACGGCTTTCAGCATGCTCCAGCAGCTCCAGAACGCTCGGATCAACAATTGACATTTTTTCTGTACCCCTTTCTTATTCTTCAACCACCGGGAAATACCGGACTGAATTCTGCTTTTCCGCCCGCACGATGGCCATCAACTGTTCAAAAGCCAGCTCCAGGTTGTCGTTTACCACCAGATAGCGGTACCGGCCCATCTGTTCGATCTCTCCCCGCGCGTTTCGCAGCCGCCGGGAAATCTCCTCTTCCTTTTCCGTGTTGCGGGTGTGCAGCCGCACCTTCAGCTCATGATAGCTGGGAGGCAGAATGAAGACGCTGACACAGCTGGGTTCCTTCTCCATCACGGCCCGGGCTCCCTGGGGATCGATATCCAGCAGAACGTTCTGGCCCTGCGCCATCCGCGCGTAGACCTCGCTCTTCAGGGTGCCGTACCGGTGTCCGTGAACCGTGGCATGCTCGATAAAAGCACCCTCCCCGAGCAGTTTATCATATTCTTCCTCGGAAATAAAGTGATAATGCACATCTTCGATCTCGTTATCCCGTTTCCGCCGCGTGGTTACGCTGACAGAAAAGCAAAAGCTGGGATCCTGCTCCAGCAGCCGGCTGACCAGCGTCCCTTTTCCCGCGCCCGAAGGGCCTGAGATCACAAGGAGCATGCCCTTTCTGGTTTCCTTCATCCTTCCGGAGCCTCCGTTTCTTTCCGTTCGTCTATTCTCGCCGTCACCGTTTCCGGCAGCAGCGGGGACAGGATGATATGATCCGAATCCGTCACCAGAACCGCCCGGGTCCGGTGCCCGCAGGTGGCGTCAATCACGCGTCCGCTGTCCCTGGCGTCCTGAATCATTCGCTTGATAGGCGCCGCGTCCGGCGAAACGATCGCCACCACCCGCGGAATTGAAACCATGTTCCCGTATCCAACATTCACCAGCCGCATTGTTTTACTCCACGTTCTGAATCTGTTCGCGCATCTTCTCGATCTCGCTCTTCATGGACACCACCCGCTGCGTAATGAAAAGATCGGAGGCCTTGGAACCGATGGTATTGGTCTCCCGGTTCATCTCCTGAATCAGAAAATCCATCTTTTTCCCGATCTCGCCTTCCGCTCCCAGGTAGCTCTCCATCTGCTCCAGATGGCTTTCCAGCCTGGACAGCTCTTCGTCGATTGCGCACCGATCCGCCATCAGAGCGACTTCCTGCGCCAGCCGCTGGGGATCAACCCCTTCTGCGGAAAGCGCCCGCAGCCTGGTCTGAAGCCTGTCCCGGTAATCCGTCACCACTCCAGGAGCCCGCTCGGCCACCTCCGCCCGCAGGCAGCGAATCATCTCCAGATGGCTTCGCAGATCCTCCCGCAGGTTGGCCCCTTCCTTTTCCCGCATCCGGACCAGCTGGGCGGCGGCGGCGGAAAGCGCTTCCGCGCAGAGGGCGGAAAGGAGTTCCTGATCCATCTCCCGTTCCGTCAGCACGGTGACGCCTTCCATCTCCATAAGCCGGGATACCGTCATATCATTGGGAATGCCGGCCGCCTCCGCGATGGACGCGGCGGCTTCCGCGTATCCCCGGGCCAGCGCCAGGTCCGTCGTGACGGCGGCGGAGGATTCCGCCGTATTCTTCACCGTCAGATAGACCTCCGTATGTCCGCGCCGGATCGCGGCGGATACGCCCTCCCGGATTACCGGCTCCAGAAAGGTGAGCGTTCTGGGAAGCCGAAGGGCAAGATCCAGAAAACGGTGGTTCACCGTCTTCAGATCAACGGTAACCTCCCATCCGTCCCGTTTAACGGAACCGGTCCCGCATCCTGTCATACTTCTCATGCATTCGTCCTCCCCGTAAAGCAGGGAAATTATATCATTCGGGGAATGAAAACGCAATAACGCAATCCGGATCGCGGGAAAAAGAACCTTTCTTTTCCCGGGTCTTCATGTTATAATTGAGACACAGAAGCGAAAACAGGAGAGAGGAGTTCTGCCCATGAAAAGAAGAATCGGTATTTTAACCAGCGGAGGAGACTGCCCCGGCCTGAACGCCGCCATTCGCGGTGTGGCCCGTGCCGCTTATGAAATGTTTGACGCGGAAATCGTCGGAATTCATGACGGATACCGCGGTCTGATTGAAGGGGATTATTCCGAAATGTCCCGCAGCCAGTTTTCCGGTATTCTGACGCTGGGCGGCACCATTCTCGGAACAAACCGCACCCCCTTCCGGGATATGCGGAAAATCGGCGATGACAATGTGGACAAAGTCGCCGCCATGAAAAAGACCTATAAGGATCTGAAGCTGGACTGCCTGGTCACCCTGGGCGGCAACGGCACCCATAAGACCGCGAACCTCCTCAGCGAGGAAGGGCTCAATGTCATCGGTCTTCCGAAAACCATCGATAACGATCTGTACGGGACGGACTTTACCTTCGGTTTCCATACCGCCAACGATATCGCGACGGATGTCATTGACCGGATCCATACCACCGCCGCCAGCCACGGCCGTGTCATGGCCATTGAAATCATGGGCAATAAAGCCGGCTGGCTGACCCTGTATTCCGGCGTCGCCGGCGGGGCGGACGTGATTCTGATCCCGGAAATCCCCTACAGCATCGAGAAAGTGGCCGAGGTCGTTCAGCGCCGGGCGGAAAACAACAAGGGCTTCACGATCATCGCCGTCGCCGAGGGCGCCATGGATAAGGAAGAATCCCGCATGAAGAAGAAAGACCGTGAGCTGAAGCGGGCCACGGAGCACTTCTCCTCCAGTGCTTATGTGGCGCAGCGCCTGCAGCAGGAGGTCGGCGTGGAAGCGCGCAGCGTGGTTCCGGGGCATATTCAGCGGGGCGGTACCCCCAGCGCTTATGACCGCGTGCTGTCCACCGAGTTCGGCGTCCACGCGGCTGAGCTGATCCGGGACGGCATCTTCGGCGTCTCCGTCGCCCTGAAAGGCAACGAGATTTCCCATAATCCGCTGAAGGATGTGGCCGGCATTCCCAAGCCCGTCCCCGTGGATCATCATATGGTGCAGACCGCCCGCCGCATCGGCATCTCCTTCGGTGACTGATCCCCGGCGAAAAAATGATCCCCCGGCGTTTTGCCGGGGGTTTTCATATACTTCTGCACCGGTTTATTTCCAGGTTTCCCATATATCGGGCTGATATCCCAGCGTCACCTGGTTTCCGTTCCGCACCAGCGGCGTTTTCATCAGCCAGGGGGCTTCCTGAATGGCGGGAATCAGCAGCTCCGCCCGGTCATAATAGCAGGCCGGATGTTCCCGCACCCGCTTATCCTCCCGGTCGATCAGATTTTCCGTTCCGATTCCCGTCAGAAAGAGGCGGATTTCCCGCTCTCCCAGCCGGTGCTTCTTCAGATCCATCGTCTGAAAGGGAATGCGCCGCTCCTTGAAATAGCGTTCCGCTTTCTGTACGTCAAAGTTCTTCTTTCCGTAGTAAATCTGAATATTCATGCGTTCGTCCTCATCTGGCGCAGGTCCTTCCCCTTCAGGATAATGATCCGGCTGCGGGTGGAATCCATCATTCGGGAAGCGATCCGCTCCGTGTAACGGGCTCTGAATTCCTCCGTCGACAGATTGGTGGAGATCACCGTGGATCTTCCCAGCTCCTGCCGCCGGTTAATGATCAGGAACAGCTGTTCCACCGTCACATTCTGCATCAGCGGCTCGCTTCCCAGATCATCGATCATCAGAATCGCCGGCCTGATCAGCTCCTCCGGCTCGCTCTGATTGGCCGCGTAGCTTGCCCGTGCGGTCTGGAACATTTGATAGGCGCTGACCATCAGCACGTCCTTTCCCCGCTCGCAGAGCCTCCTGGTCATGGAACGCATCAGAAAGGTTTTTCCAAGCCCGGACGGACCGGTCAGCAGCATGTCCCGGGTGGTCTCCGGCCAGGCGTCCGCCCATCCTTCGCAGATTTCCCGGGCCCGCTGCATCAGTTCCCGCTGTGAGCGTTTTTCTCCGGGCGCGCGCTGATCGGAAAAAAGAGAAAGATCAAAGTGCTCGAAGGTTTCCCGGTCGTTGACGCCCAGCCCGTTCTGCGTCTGCATCTTCCGCTGACGGGCTTCTTTCATGCAGCTGCACATTTCCCGTACGGGTTCCCCCGTATATCCGGTATCCCGGCACAGCGGACAGCGGTAAACCGGTTCCAGATAGTTTTCAGGCAGGCCTGCTTCTTTCAGTTTCCGGTGGATTTGTTCCGACAGACTCCGCATTTTTTCCGGCAGGTTTTCCTCCTGGGTCTGATGGTTCAGAATCTGGCGGAGCGTGCCGAAAACCAGCTGCTCCCGTTCCCGGACCAGGGCGTAAATCTCCGGATATTTTTCCGCGATTTCCCGCTTCCGGCTTTCCTCGATGCGCTCGTTTTCCGCCCGGCGCTGCGCGTATTCCTGCTCCAGCTCCGCCCGTATCTCCTCACGCATCTTCGTTCATGCCTCCGTCCGTCTCGAACATCCGTTCCATTGCCTCTTCTTCCATTCCGCTGTAATCCCGCTGCGCGTACTGCTGTGCGGATACATTCTGCCGGGCCGGGTTTCCCTGGCGGCCGCCTCCGGCAGCATGGTCCCGTTCCGCCTCTTCCGGCGTCCGGATGCCCTTTTCCTGATAGCTTTTCAGCAGCCGGTCCAGATAATCGGCCGGTTTCCGGGCGGTGGCGGCATACTCCGCCGCCTTCAGGATCAGCTCCCGGCTCATGCCCCATTCCCCGGTCCAGCGGGTCAGATAAGCTCTCGGAATCCGTGCCTCCTCCGCGCCGTCCGCTCCCCATTTCTTCAGCAGTTCCTTCTGGAGAGCCGTCTGCTGATGGAAGGCGTCCAGATGCTGCTGGATCTCCTCCCGGGTATTCAGTCCCCGTTTTTTCCAGGCTTTCAGCAGTTCCAGGAGATCCTCCGGAGATCTTCCGGCTCCCCGGCATTCCCGGGCCGCCAGAATCAGAATCTCCTGATCGTACAGGCTCAGCATTTCATCGTACAGCTTCAGCGTTCCCTCATTGACGGATCCCCGGCCCATCGCCCGGAAAACCTCCCGCAGGCCTTTTCGCCGGTCCTCGGAATGCCGCACCTGCTCCGCCTGTACGGTCTGCCCGCCGGCGGACTGGTTCCGGATCCCGTCCAGAATGGCGTCCAGATATCCCATGCTTGGATCCCCGCCGGCGGTCTGCTTCACCGCTTCCTCCACAGCCGCCGCCGTAAAATGCCATTCTCGGATCCATTTGGAATACATGGCGACCTGAGCTTCCGAAGGCGCGTAATGCCTTCCGAGCTTCCGCAGCACCCGGCGGGTTCCGTCGTACATTTCCCGGTCCCGGGCCAGAAAATCCTCCGCGGCCTCCATGGTACGGACGTTTTCCTGTGCCATCTGGGTGGCCGTCCGGTCCGCTTCTTTAAAGTTGAATTGTTTTCCCCGGATGGAAACCATGTGCTTCAGCAGCATGATGATCACTTCCGTCGGAAGCTTCAGCTCCTCATGCCAGTCGAAGCAGGTCACCAGCTCGCTGCCGTGCAGTCTTCTTTCGTTGTCAAAAGCTTCATAGATCGCGTTGGAAAACGCCTCAAACTCGGGATCATCATCGTTTTCTTCGCCGGCCATCATCTGCTGCACGGGGCTCAGGAAGCGCCAGGTAGGCGGATCGTCGCTGATCCGGCGAACGACCCTCCGCCGCTCCCAGTAGCGGAAGGCGCTCAGAATATCTTCCCGGGGCATCCGCAGCGCCCCGGCCATTTCATCCAGATCCGTTTCTCCCTCCGGGTGATAGCATTTCATCAGTCCGTAGAGATATACCTTGACAAAGTCCCCCCGCGCGCCGGGAAGCAGATCCACGATAAACTGATTGGTCACCGGGGTAACGTCAAACATCGCGTATCGGTCATCAAATCCAAAGGCTGCCATTTTATCCCCCCGATGAACTTCCGGCTTTACGGATGATCCGCCAGAATGGCCGCGGCGGCTTTCTTGCCCGCGCCCATGGCCAGAATGACCGTTGCCGCGCCGGTCACGGCGTCGCCGCCGGCATACACGTTCTTTTTCCCGGTTCTTCCGTTCTCGTCCGCCTGGATTCCGCCCCATTTTTCGGTGGGCAGATCCGGCGTGGTCTTCTTGATCAGCGGATTCGGGCTGTTTCCGATGGCGACAATCACCGTCTCCACCGGCAGCTCATATTCGCTTCCGGCTACAGGAACAGGCCTTCTCCTGCCCCGCTCGTCCGGCTCTCCGAGCTCCATCCGGATGCAGCTCATGGATTTCACGAAGCCGTTCTCATCTCCCAGAATGGCCGTCGGAGCCGTCAGCATGCGGAACTCGATTCCCTCTTCCCGGGCGTGATGAACCTCTTCCTTCCGGGCCGGCATTTCCGCCTCGCTCCGGCGGTATACGATGCTGACCTCCGCCCCGAGCCGCTTGGCGCATCGGGCCGCGTCCATCGCCACGTTTCCGCCGCCGATAACCGCCACCCGGCTTCCGATCTTGATCGGCGTGTCATGTTCCGGGAAGGTATACGCTTTCATCAGGTTCAGCCGGGTCAGGAACTCATTGGCGGAATAGACGCCGCAGAGGCTTTCTCCCGGAATCTTCTGGAAATTGGGCAGCCCGGCGCCGCTGCCGATGAAGACCGCTTCATATCCGTCCGCCAGCAGCTCATCCACGGTGAAGGCTTTTCCGGCTACCGCGTTGGTGATGATTTCCACGCCCATATCCCGCAGCGTATCGATTTCCCGGCGGACCAGGGCTTTCGGAAGACGGAATTCCGGAATGCCGTATACCAGCACGCCGCCCGCGGTATGCAGCGCTTCATAGATGGTCACCTGCCATCCGGCCTTGGCCAGCTCACCCGCGCAGGTCAGCCCCGCGGGACCGCTGCCGATCACCGCGGCTTTCCGTCCGGTATCCGCCGGCTTCGCCTGTCCGGCGCTGCCGGAGGCCATGGCCGCATCCGCGGCAAAACGTTCCAGCCGGCCGATTCCCACCGGCTCCCCCTTGATGCCCCGTACGCATTTGCTTTCGCACTGGGTTTCCTGGGGGCACACGCGGCCGCAGATCGCGGGCAGCGCGTTCTGGGTTCGAATGATTCCGTAAGCCTTTTCCGCGTCTCCGGTTTTCAGCGCTTCAATGAAATCCGGGATCGGTACATTGACCGGGCAGCCGGTAACACAGGGCGCGTTTTTGCAGTGCAGGCAGCGGGCGGCCTCCTCCATGGCGATTTCCTTGGTATATCCCAGCGCTACTTCCTGAAAATTTCCCGCCCGAACCTGAGGATCCTGTTCCGGCATCGGGTGTTTGGTCATGCTCATGTTCGCCATCTTTATCTCGCCTCCCCTGTCAGACGGCACAGATGCTTTTTCCGGGCTTCCGCCTCTTCCGGACGGAACATCCGGCCCCGGGCCATCGCTTCGTCAAAGTCGACCAGATGGCCGTCGAAATCCGGCCCGTCCACGCAGGCAAACTTGGTTTCCCCGCCGACCGTCAGCCGGCATCCGCCGCACATTCCGGTACCGTCGATCATAATCGGATTCATGCTGACAATGGTTTTGATGCCCAGCGGCCGGGTCATTTCGCTAACCGCCTTCATCATGGGCAGAGGCCCGATCGCGATCACCGCGTCGTATTCCCGGCCCGCTTCAATCTGCGCCTGCAGCGCCTGGGTCACGAAGCCCTTGTGGCCGTTGCTCCCGTCGTCCGTCATGATGATCAGATGGGTGCAGGCCGCCCGCAGTTCCTCCTCCAGAATAATCAGATGCTCATTCCGGAATCCCACGATCAGATCCACCTTCGCGCCGGCGTCGTGCAGCGCCTTCGCCTGAGGATAGGCGATGGCCACGCCCAGTCCGCCACCGATCACGGCCGCGCGTCGGATCCCCTCGGTATGGCTGGGCTCTCCCAGCGGTCCGACAAAGTCCAGCAGCGCGTCCCCCTCCTCCAGGGTGTCCAGCTTTTCAGTTGTATAGCCGACCTTCTGGAAGATGATCGTGACGGAACCCTCTTCAGGGTCGGTCCCGGCGATCGTCAGAGGAACCCGCTCCCCCTCCTCATCAATCCGGAAAATAATGAATTGACCGGGTTTGGCCTTCCGGGCCACCATCGGCGCGGAAATCTTCATCAGGGTCACAGTTTCGTTCAGCACCCGCTTCTGGATGATGGGATACATGCTTTCTTCCCTCCGTTAGCAATCATAGAATGCGTTTATTCTACCCCAATTCAGAAGGCGATTCAACTTTTTTCTGCATTCTTATCGTTTTTTCGCCGGGTGAAATGCCCCTTTCCGGATTACGGGGTGATCACGCAGAATTTTGTTCCGTCCTTCCGGGTCAGGGAAAACAGCACCCGGATCTGATCCTCCTCCCGGATCGGCCGCAGCTGAATCTGCATGGGCCTGTTTTCCAGCATCTCATACCAGCCATAGCTCCAGTCTGTCACATATTCGATCTGATCGAATCCCGGCAGTCTTCCGTCCTGCGCTTCTCCCGGATCGATCACCGACAGATAACAGGTGACGGTGGCGATCTCCTCCCGGCTGATAAAGGCATCCTCCTCCGCGTCCATCTGCAGGATCTTCCCGCTCAGCGGGTCATAGTTCACTTCAAATTGGATATCCCCGATTCTCTTGCGCTTGTAGTTCATGATATCTTCATTTTCAAAATAAAGGCTTGTGCCGATTTTCCCCTCCAGGCCGTCTGAATCCGCCCGCGTGACAATCACAGGCAGAATATCCTCGTCATGGCCGGCACAGGCGGCAACCAGCCCGGGAATCCAGACGCCGACCGTCCCTTCCTGATTTCGGACCAGACTTTGCGCGGAAATCAGCGCCAGATATTTTTCCTCGACAGGCATCACCAGATAGGCCGTTCCGCTTTTCAGCTCTTCCATTTCCGCTTCGGAAACCGGCAGATCGATCCAATGGCGATACTGTGCGGCATTTGGTTCCAGAAGGATTTCATTCTCAATGAAAACCAGGGGTTCCTGAGCGTGCTGAACCATGGTAGCTTCCCGGGTTGTCAGATGATCCGCATCCAGCCAGATCAGTTTCTCTCCGCTCATGAGGGCAGGGACGTTCAGCAGGATCACGGCCGGAGATGCCGCCAGTTCACCCTGTTCACGCAGGCTCACCGAGATCTCCCGCAGTTCCTTTCCGGTAAGGCTTTCCTGGTCATTTTTCAGCTCCAGGCCAAACACTTTTGTGCTCTCCGGAAGAATCGTCTCCCCCAGCAGCATTCCCAGAGGGACGATGAACGGTATTTCGCCGTCATTCGCCTGAAGCTCCTCCGCAAGCAGCTGAATCGGCTGGCCGGTCTTATTTCTTGCTTCCAGAATCAGCAGAATACTCTCTTTTCCTATAATGACCCGCCGCAGGTCAACGTCGCACCTGTCATTCCGGAGAAGAGGCAGCAGCTCTGTTTTCTGCCCGGCTTCCTCCGGATCCAGGATTTCGATCAGATGATTCCAGGCTCCGATTTTTTCCGGCTCGTTAACCGGCCACGGTTCTTTCAGCGCTGCGGTCAGCCCCTGTATCTCCTGTCCGGCCGTTGTCCAGTAGACGCCGATTTCCCGAACCTCCTTCTGGTCATGAAGCCCAAGAAGATCTCGCATCACACGGATATGGTAATAAATCTGATCGATTCCGGGAACGGAGAGCACATTATTGTCCGGAACCATCCCGTTCTCCCAGTGCGCCTGGAATACGCGGCTGTGCCCGGGCTCAATCTGCGGCGCCTGAGCGTTCTCCAGCTGAAATCCGTTCACGGTGACGCATTCCGGTAATACCGAAGTCTTTCCATCGTTTTCCATCAGCACCGTTATATTAAATCCGGAAGATGAATCGGGCTGAAGTTCCAGGATCTTCACCGTTACTCCGTCCGATGTTTTTTCCTCGCTGATGGATTCGGGCAGGCTCATCTCCCGCAAACTGCACCCCTCTATGTCAAAGGAAAGACTCACGGACTCCTCTTCGCCGGTCGGATCCTTTTTCGTCATCCGGATGTCGATCCTGCGGATCTGATCGATTTCGGCCAGTTCCGGTTTTTCCAGTTCCAGCTCGATCCGGCCTGTTTTCCCCGCTGCTGCCGTTACAGTCCCGGATCCGGAACCGGCTTCCCGGCTCTCATTTAAAAGAATGCTCTTCACAGCAAACGACGTGTCCGCGGTTCCTTTGTTTGTTATTTCCAGCGTCAGCTTCAGCGACTGCGGCGGCGCCAGATTGATCTGCCCTTCCATTTTAACATCAAAATCTTCCGGCTTCGTTTCTTCGCGAAGGGTGGCTGTAAAAGCGCTCAGATTGGGATTGTCCACGGCGACAGGGATCGAACAGACCGTATTCTGCTGTGCATCCGTAATGCGGAAAAGAGCATACAGCTGAACCCCGGTCAGCTGCTCCTTTTTCCGGACAAAGGACCATTGAGCCGGCAGCGCGAGAGACTTCATGCTGATGGAGGCATCATCCCGGGTCCAGGAATAATAATCCGGGAGCACACCTTCATCAGGTTCCGGATAAACCCTGTTCTGATTCCAGAAATGAATCATCCGATAAGAATCCTCTGAAAAATCCAGTCTTCCAGAAAAGTGTTGCGTTGCATCATCAAACACCTCTCTTCGGATCACTTCCGGGTGTTCGTTTGGATCAAACCGGTCCAGAAAATAAAGAACATCCTGATTCTTCTGAAGCGAGTAATCCTCCCTGGGCTGATAAGACGCATAAATGGCTTCCGTTCGTCCCTGGTCCGCCGGCAAAACGCTCAGTGGCCCGATCAGCCCGTACTCCTGGCTCTCCGCGTAGAGCATGCTCCCGTCATAGGCACCCGTGACCACTCCGTTTTCATCCAGGACCGCCGGACAGACGGAAACAACCGTTACCGCATTCCCCAGGCTGCCGCCGTTCCATGTGTCCTGAAGAATCAGTAACTGCGCGGATGAAAAATGTTCCCTCTGTTCCTCTGTCAGTCTGAGACTGAACACAGGCTCTCCGGCCGTGTTTTTCCCCGCGGATTCCGTGAACAGGTTTTTCCAGCGCAGCAGTTTCTCCCCCGTCAGGATCGTTCCAAAGGACTGCATATACCCGGCATACCCCGGAATGATATCCATCCGGCTGTAGCTGTCCCGCCATCCGGAAAGATACTGTTTTTTGTTTCCAAAAGGATAGTACAGCGTCAGCCCGGTAGAGCCCTCCAGATTGGAACGGCTGTATACCACCGCCTGATCCAGGCTGGACTCCAGCTTTTCTTTTTCCTGCGGATGCTGATCCATTAAGGCGACCAGGCTCCCGGCGTCCACCAGATCGTACCCGTCATCCTCCTCTTCAGCTCCCTTGATTCCAACGCCAAAGGCGGTCGCGTCTTTCCGGGCACCTGAAAACTGAGCAAAGGTCCCCGCCGATATTTCATCGCGCAGCCCTCCGAAGTAGCTGCCCAGGTCTTCTGCCGCTTCAGCAGCTTCCTTCAGGTTGATGCAGGCCAGGGTCTTCGTCTGCTTGCTTTCATTCCCTTCAAAGTAAGCATCCACGATCTTTCTGCCGATTTTCTCTGCTGCTTCCTCTCCCGTGAGTCCCTGAAGAAAGCTGTAATTCCATCCGGAAGCCGGCTCCTTCTCCTCGCTGGCAATCATGTAATCCGCCAGATCCGAAAGCTCCGCGGCCACTTCCAGGGATCCCATCAGACAGGCATCGAAGCCGATCCAGCTCAGCTTTTTTCCCAGGCCCGCGCTGGCAATCGCATCCTGAAGCCCCGGCAGAGACATATGGTTCATGGAGAAAACCTCATCCCAGCATACGCCTTCCAGCGGGCCGCCGCCATGATCCCAGAGGATCAGCGCGTAGTTCTCAGCAGGAAACCGTTCCGCTCCAAAGGCCAGGAATGAAGTCAGCGTTCTTCCGTTTCCCATATCGGCCTGACCCATCTGGGTCAGTTCCCGGCTCCTGCCCTTACGGATTTCCAGAATTCGGATGGTATTCGGATCCGCTCCGCTCGCCCATCTCAGCGATCCGCCGGTCATCACCAGAAGCGTTGCGTCGCAGCCGTCTTTGGTCGCGGCGATCATCTCATTAATATCTGCCGTCGCCGCCCCGCCTTCGCTCTCCAGATTGCTGCCACACATGTAAACCATAATGGTGAGCTTTCGCTCATTCCCGGCAGCCCGGGATCCGAACGGAATCGCCAGAAGAACCGCAAACACCAGCATACATATCACGAATCTGTTCCTTTTCGTTTTCATCTTCATCCGTCCTTCTTTGCATTTGATTGATCATTCGTTTTTTCATTTTTCTATTTTTCGCTGGGTAGAATATCACGTTCAGGAATACGGAGTGATAACACAATATTGGGTTCCATCTTTATTTGTTAAGGAAAACAGTATCTGAATCTGATCCTCTTCACGGATCGGCCGAAGCTGAATCTGCATGGGCTTGGTTTCCAATATCTCAGACCAGCTATATCCTGTAACAAATTGCATCTGATCAAACCCCTGCAGTCTTCCGTCCTGCTTTTCTCCAGGATCAATAATCGGCAGCTGTAAACATTCGACAGACCAAATCTCTTTTTGACTGATAAAAGAGTCATCCTCTGTCTCCATTTGTAGGATTTTTCCACTGCGGGTTTCATAGTTTACCTCAAATTGAATGTTTCTAATACTTTTTCTTTTAATATTATAAAAATCTCGATTTGTGAATGAGAGTGTTATTGATATTTGAGCTTCAATACCTTTTTGATCTGCCCGTGAAACAACCATTGGGAGAATGTCCTCGTCATGACCAATATAGGCAGCAATCAGTCCGGAAAGCCAGACTCCTAAGATTCCTTTCTTATTTGAGGTCAATCTTTGTGCAGAAAGCAGCACCAGATATTGTTCATCGACAGGCATCACCAGATAAGCCATTCCACTTTTCAGCTGTCCCATTTTCTCTTCGGAAACTGGCAGGTCAACCCAATGGCAATACTTCGTGGCTTCAGCTTCCAGAAGGATTTCATTTTCAACGAAAACCAACGGTTCAGTATCGCGCTGAATCATCGTTTCTTCCTTGATCGTAAGATGATTTGAATCCAGCCAGATCAATTTTTCCCCGCTCATGGAAGCAGACGAATTTAACATAATTACTGCTGGAGATTCTACAATTTCATATGTTTCGCGAAATATCAATGAAATATCTCTCAGTTCCTTTCCGGTAAGGCTTTCCTGGTAGTTTTTTAACACCAATCCAAAAACCTTGACGCTTTCAGGAAGAACAGTTTCAAAAGAATCTGGTCCAAGCAATAAACTAAGAGGTAGTTCTCCGTCATTCATCTGAATTTCTTCGACGAGCAGACGAATCGGTCGATCGGTTCGATTTGTTGCTTCCAGAATAAGCAGAATACTCTCTTTCCCAATAATAACCTTTCGGAGATGAACAGCATATCTATCATTATCTATGATAGGCAGAAGGTTTGTTTTCTGCCCAGCTTCCTCTGGATCCAGTACTTCAATATCTACAAACCAGGCTCCGATATTATCCTGTTCGATAATCGGCCATGGTTCTTTGAGCGCAACAACCAACCCTTGTTCCTCTTGCCCGGGCTTTGTCCAGAATACACCAATTTCCCGGACATCCTTCTGTTCATGAAGTTCCAGAAGATTCCGCAGCACACGGTTCCAATTAAAAAATTCCTCTTTTCCAGCAATGCTCAAGCTAATGCCGTCCGCCACTATACCATTCGCCCAGTGAAACTGGATTACTCGGCTGTGTCCAGGGTCAATCTGCGGCACATCATATGAGTCCTCCAGCTGAAATCCGTTCACAGTAATGCACTCCGGTAATATTGAAAGATTACTGGCATTTTCCATTAATATTGTAATGTTAAAACCATAGGATGAATCAGGCTGAATATCCAATATCTTCATTGTCACTTCGTCCGATGTTTTTTCCTCACTGATTGATTCAGGCAGGCTCATTTCCTGCAAATCGCCCCCCTCTACGTCAAAGGAAAGGACCACGGACTCCTCTTCTCTGTTCGGATCATTTTTCGTCATCCAGATGTCGATCCTGCGGATCTGATCGATTTCCGCCAGCTCCGCTTGTTCTAATTCCAGCTCGATCCGTCCTGTCTTTCCAGCTTCTGCTGTCACAGTCTTTGAAGCGGAACCAGCTTCTCGTCTCTCATTCAAAAGAATCCCCTGCACGGAAATTGACATGTCTGTGATTCCTTTATTATATACTTCCAGCGTCAGTTTCAGCGATTGCGGCGGCGCCAGATTGATCTGTCCCTCCATCTTTACGTCAAAATCTTCCGGCTTCGTTTCTTCGCGAAGGGTGGCTGTAAAAGCGCTCAGATTGGGATTGTCCACGGCGACAGGGATTGAACAGACCGTATTCTGCTGCGCATCCGTAATGCGGAAAAGAGCATACAGCTGAAACCCGGTCAGCTGCTCCTTTTTCCGGACGAAGGACCATTGAGCTGGCAGAGGAAGTATATGCATGGTTGACAAAGTATTATTTCTTGTCCAGGAGAAATAATCAGGAAGCGTTCCTTCATCCGGTTCCGGATATAATCTGTTCTGATTATAGAAACTTATCCCGCGAAAAGAATCTTCTGTAAAATCTAGTCTATTAGAAAAATGCTGTATTGCTTCATCATAAACCTCTCTTCGGATCACCTCTGGATGTTCGTTCGGATCAAACCGGTCCAGGAAGTATAAAACATACCAGTTCTCCTGATTGATGTATTCCTCTATGGGCTGATGCGACGTAATAATGGCTTCCGTTCGTCCCTGGTCCGCCGGTAAAATGCTCAGCGGTCCGATCAGCCCGTACTCCTGACTTTCCGCGTAGAGCATACTGCCGTCATAGGCACCTGTGATTACTCCGTTTTCGTCCAGGGCTGCCGGGCAGACGGAAACAACCGTCACCGCATTCCCCAGGCTGCCGCCATGCCATGTGTCCTGAAGAATCAGTAACTGCGCGGATGAAAAATGTTCCCTCTGCTCCTCTGTCAGTCTGAGACTGAACACTGGCTCTCCGGCCGCGTTTTTCCCCGCTGCTTCCGTGAACAGGTTTTTCCACCGCAGCAGTTTCTCCCCCGTCAGAATCGTTCCAAAGGACTGCATATACCCGGCATACCCCGGAATGATATCCATCCGGCTGTAGCTGTCCCGCCATCCGGAAAGATACTGTTTTTTGTTTCCAAAAGGATAGTACAGCGTCAGTCCTGTAGGCCCTTCCAGATTGGACCGGCTGTATACGACCGCCTGATCCAGGCTGGCCTTCACCCTTTCTTTTTTCTCCGGATGCTGATCCATTAAGTCAACTAAGCTTCCGGCGTCCACCAGATCGTACCCATCATCCTCTTCTTCAGCTCCCTTGATCCCTGCGCCAAAGGCCGTTGCGTCTTTCCGGGCACCTGAAAACCGAGCAAAGGTCTCCGCCGATATTTCATCGCTCAGCCCCCCAAAGTAGCTGCCCAGATCCTTTGCCGCTTCAGCCGCTTCCTTCAGGTTGATGCAGGACAGGGTTTTCGTCTGCTTGCTTTCATTCCCTTCAAAGTAAGCATCCACAATCTTTCTGCCGATTTCCTCCGCCGCTTCCTCTCCTGTGAGTCCCTGAAGAAAGCTGTAATTCCATCCGGAAGCCGGCTCCTTCTCCTCGCTGGCAATCATGTAATCCGCCAGATCCGAAAGCTCCGCGGCCACTTCCAGGGATCCCATCAGGCAGGCATCGAAGCCGATCCAGCTCAGCTTTTTTCCCAGGCCCGCGCTGGCAATCGCATCCTGAAGCCCCGGCAGAGACATATGGTTCATGGAGAAAACTTCATCCCAGCATACGCCTTCCAGCGGGCCGCCGCCATGATCCCAGAGGATCAGCGCGTAGTTCTCAGCAGGAAACCGTTCCGCTCCAAAGGCCATGAAAGAAGTCAGCGTTCTTCCGTTTCCCATATCGGCCTGACCCATCTGGGTCAGTTCCCGGCTCCTGCCCTTACGGATTTCCAGAATTCGGATGGTATTCGGATCCGCTCCGCTCGCCCATCTCAGAGAGCCGCCGGTCATCACCAGCAGCGTTGCGTCGCAGCCGTCTTTGGTCGCGGCGATCATTTCATTGATATCTGCCGTCGCTGCCCCGCCTTCGCTCTCCAGATTGCTGCCACACATATAAACCATAATAGTAAGCTTTCGCTCATTTCCGGCAGCCCGGGATCCAAACGGAATCGCCAGAAGAACCGCAAACACCAGCATGCATATCACGAATCTGTTCCTTTTCATCCTCAACGCTCCTCCCATGTTTTGATTTTTCATCTGTTTTTCTGCATTCTGTACTCTTATTAGCGTTTGTCTCTTATTCCACCCGCCATGGAAAAATCGGAAGCGAACATTTACTTTCATCCTTCCCATAAATGGAAACCATAACATATATGTTATCTTCTTTAGTGATCGGGCGAAGCTCAAGCTGGAGTGGCTTATTGTCCATTACAAGTTCATGCGGCAAACTGCTGTTATGCTCCTCTCCAATGCGTAATTCGCATTCTGAGATATCAGGAAGCGTTCCGTCTTCTCTTGGAACGATTCTGATCTCCATGGATGGCATCGTAGCTTTACGGATTTCCCACTGTCTGTTATATGGAACCTGATCTTGTTCAAATTCGGTAATCCGGCCCATTCCGGTGGCACGGTTCATTTCCCATTTGATTGAATCCAGGCTGAATTTACCTTTTATACTGGACACAGGGATATCAAAAGCCAGGTCTCCCTGGATCGTTTCGTTGTTCACTCCAATGAGCCAGGTCAACACGCAGATTTCCGGGTTGCCGGCGAATGTCGGTAATAGTCCGGGATGAGGAATATTAAGCGTACCGGAACCGTCCGGCCGTACGTCGTTCAGTGTCACCACCTGCCAGAAGTCATCTGTATCCTTGCGCAGCAGGGCAAGGCGGCAAAAGTCGATCTTTTCTTCCAACCCCGGATCCAGTGGTACCTTTATGATCTTTCGATAGGATTCAGGGTTTTCAGGGAGTACCAGCGTGGTCTCCAGCGCTATTGGTTTTTTCTCCTTTTCCAGATCATAATTCCTGGTTTTCGCAGGAAGAACGTTGCAACTTTCCCCATTAATCCAATGCCCTCCTGGTTGCCCCGTCAAAAACTGCTCCGGAGGGATTATAACAGCTTTTTCGTGCTGAATGAACGCTTCTCGTCCAACGTCCCAAACAGCAAACGCAAGTTCACGCACGGAAGTCCTAGGTTCTTCCGGGGCTGTGCCATCAATAGCTTCTTCCTTGATTACGGTGCTGCGGGGAGCAAGGTAGATCGTATCAGAATAAGAAAAGGCATCTTGTCCGTTTACACTCGCTTCTCCGAATTTCAATGTGAGCCATTCATCTGATTTGTTGATATATTCCAGCATGAGCGAAATCAATGTGTTTCCTGCGGTCAGGCGACGTAGTCGTACCTGGTACAGGTTGTTTTCCGTCAGCACCGGCAGTTTTTCCCCATTCGGTGCCGGCAGCTCTTCAGGAGGAAAAAAGCAAGGAACAAATTCATCCGGCTGATTTATCTTCTTTCGGGTTTTAAGAGGTATAGACGGTTCGACAGGAAGTTCAAACAATGTATGCTTCGCAACATGGGAATCAGCAAGAACGGTAATGCTGTTCAGCACATGAACGCCCATTGACTCAAGAATATTCTCCTCCAGGTAGAGAACCTGGATATTGGGATCAGCGTCCGGCAGACTGTTCAGGAATGACAAATGATGATTTGATTCCTCAACAGTATACAATCTTTCCTTTCCTGCGAACAGATCTCCGTCCATTCGGGCATTGATATGAATACCATTCAGCAGTACCTCACCGAAAGCATAATCTTCCTTTCCTTCATTCTGAGCCAGGATGCTGATTTGCCAGCCGATGTTCTGGTCTTCCTGAACGTTCAGAAGTTTCAGCGAGATGCCGTTTTGATTGGTTTCTGACAGCACTGTAGCGCTTCCGCCCAGCATGGATATATCCTCAGAGGAAAATGTAAAGCAGAATGGAATATCCTCTTTATATTCCCGGGATGCAGAAACCTGGATCGTGCCGGAAATACTTTCAAGCGTTCTGATGAAAGCCAGATCTTCCGGGCTGATGGTAACCGTTACATGGAACCTGTCACCTGGCTGGACTTTTTCGTACAGAGACGCATTCGCGATCCGGACTCCGTTAATAATCATATTCTTAAGTTGAAATGAGGTTTTTTCATTCTGGCGATTCTCCAGTGTCCATTCCAGCTGAAGTCCGGGGGCATTGTCGGAAGTATTAATCCGGCAGTAAAGATCCGCTTTCATCAAATCGTTCTCCACTGTTCCAGCTGTCGGTTTTAAATCATAGAGGTTTGAATCCGGTATTGCGACAGGCAGACTGCAAACGACATTCTGTTGGCTGTCAAGAATCCTGAACAATGCATAAACCTGCTGGCCGGAGTGCAGTGGAGCCGCATGAAACTTCCATGCATTCTGCAGATACAGATTGTCATAAATTGCATGCTTTTCATTATAATTCCATTGTCTGAAGTCCGGCAGTGTCCGTGTAGCGTCGATGCCGGGAAAAATCCGCGGATAGTGCCAAAACTGCAGAATTCTGAAGGACTCCTCGTAAAACGCCATGCGGCTGGAATAACTTTGTGTTGCCTCATCTTCCATAAGGTGTCGCTTGACCTCCGGATACTCGGAAGGATCATCGGCGTCAAGCTCGAAAAAGACATGCTGTCCTTCAAAGGTATAATTATCCTTTAGGATGTAGTGGCTGAGAATCATTTTGGATTTTCCATCGTCGGTCAGCGTGTAGCTGATTGGCCCGGCAATCATCCCATCGGCGGATTCGGCATAGAGCGCTCGTCCGTCCCACGTTGCCCGGAGCATATGATCTTCGCCCATTTCTGCGTTGCAGGAAGCAATCAGTACGCAGTCCTTGTCCAGCTCATTATCGAGGACATCACTCACGATCAGCAGCTGTGCTGTAACCATGTTATCTGCCTGTTCATCATTCAGATGCATCTCTACACTGATGCTTCCGTCCTCGTTTGCCCACGGGGACATTGGAATCAGGTCCAGCCACCGGAAGAGGATTTCCCCGGTCAGCATGCTGCCAAACGTATTTACATAGTTCTGGTATCCTTCACTGAAGGACAGATTCTGATATCCATCCTTCCATTTTTCCGTATAACCTGTTTTGTTAAAATATGGATGGTATATCGTCAGGCCGTTGGCGCCTTCTTCGTTAGACCGGTTGTATACAATGGCTCTGTCGAGAATAGCCAGCAAAGACTCTGTGTCCTCGTTTGCCTCAAAACCGGCAACCATGTCCCGGATGTCCACAAGATCATAGCCGGTGGTAGATGCCTCAGGAACTGCCTTGCCAAAACCGGTACTTTTCATACGCAGGCCGGAAAGAGACAGGAAGTTTCTTTTGTCCAGTCTGCTGCTCAGCGGAAGAAAAACCGGATCCATCGCGCGGATCGCATCGTTGACAGCCGTAAGATCCGTACAGCACAGGGTCAGGATCTCGTTGCTGTTTTCCCGTCCTTCGAAATACGCGTCAACAATTCTCCTGCCGGTATCCCCGCCATTAGCGTCCTTTCCCACGCCGGTCAGGAAGGAATAGTTCCAGCCAAAAGCGGGCTCTGTTTCCTGAGAGGCGATCATATAATCGGCATACGGTGTAAGCTGCCAAGCAATCTCCAGAGAGCTCATCAGACAGGCATCAAAACCAATCCAACTTAGTTTCTTTTCCAATTGGGCTTCACTGAGTGCGCCGGTCAGCTCTGTCATCGAAAGATGATCCATATTGTAATTCTCATCCCAGCAGATTCCTTCCAGTGGCCCGCCGCCATGATCCCAGAGGATCAGGGCATATTGTTCTGCCGGCCGGTTCTGGGTACAGTACCGGATGAACCGGGTCAGTGTTGCCTGCTCACCCATGTTCATGGAATCAGTTTCCCATACGACACGCTTTCTGTTTCCGGCGATCTCTAGGATTCTTGTTGATCCGCTTCCAAAATTTCCGGTATCTTTGCTCGAACCGCCAGCCATCACAAGAAGTCCGACTTCCCGTGGATCCACACCGGCGTTCTGCATTTCAAGAATATCGGCTGAGGCGGAACCATATAAGCTCTCCAGATTACTGCCGCACATGTAAACCATGACGGTAAGCTTTCTTTCATTTCCGGCAGCACGGGATTCAAAGGGAATCGAAAGGAGAACAGCAAACACCAGCAAGTATTTCAGAAATCCGCTTCTTTCCATTTTCACCCTTCTCTCTGTCCGAACATGATTCTTCTGTATCAGTTCTGAATCAGCAATCCCGGATGTTTCTTTATTCCGCTGACTCGTTGGCCCGATACTCTTATTAAAATTCTGCTGAAATGAATGTATATCACAAATGATGTTCTGTCAATGAAATACGCCCATCTTTTACCAGTTGATTTCTTCTACGCTTCTGAGATTTCCCTTTTCTTTCTGGGAAAGCTGTGATATAATCCTTGCAGCAAAAAAAGGAGGTTGATCATTATGCCACTGGTTACAACAACTGAGATGTTTAAAAAGGCCTATGATGGCGGCTATGCGATTGGCGCTTTCAACGTCAACAACATGGAAATCATTCAGGGCATTACCGAAGCTGCCGGAGAGCTGAAGGCTCCCGTCATTCTGCAGGTCTCCAAGGGCGCCCGCGCCTATGCGAACCACACCTATCTGGTGAAGCTGGTTGAGGCTGCCGTGATTGAGAATCCCGACATCCCGATTGCTCTGCATCTGGATCACGGTGATTCCTTCGAGCTGTGCAAGAGCTGTATCGACGGCGGATTCACTTCCGTTATGATCGATGCTTCCTCCAAGCCCTATGAAGAGAATATTGCCCTGACCCGCAAGGTCGTAGAATATGCTCATGACCACGGTGTTGTGGTTGAAGCTGAGCTGGGCACCCTGGCCGGCGTGGAAGACGAAGTTTCCGTCGAAGCGGACAAGGCCATGTACACCCATCCTGAAGAAGTGGTTGACTTCGCCACCCGCACAGGCTGCGACTCCCTGGCCATCGCCATCGGCACCAGCCACGGCGCCTACAAGTTCAAGCCTGGCACTAAGCCCCAGCTCCGGTTTGACGTGCTGGAGGAGTGCTCCAAGCAGCTGCCCGGCTTCCCCATCGTGCTGCACGGTTCTTCCTCCGTTCCGCAGGAATTTGTTGCTCTGATCAATAAGTACGGCGGCAACATGCCCGGCGCCATCGGCATTCCGGAAGAGCAGCTCCGTCAGGCGGCCCGCAGCGCGGTCTGCAAGATCAACATCGACTCCGACATCCGTCTGGCCATGACCGCCTGCATCCGTCAGTATTTTGCGGAGCATCCGGATCATTTCGATCCCCGTCAGTATCTGAAGCCTGCCCGCCAGGCGGTCAAGGAAATGGTCGCCCATAAGATCAAGGACGTTCTCGGCTGCGACGGAAAGGCCTGATCTGTTCCTTCATATTAAGTATTCACGTCACGCCCTGCCGGACAATCTGTTCGGCAGGGCGTTTCATTAGACTGTTTCCGCTCCATTTGATCTTCTTACAGAAGTCGTTGCCTAATGAAACGCCCATGCCGCCGGAAAGATATTTCATTCCTCTGAGTCAGAGACAGATTAATTGCCAAAAATAGCAACTGTTGACCTTAGTTGTTCTTCTATCCAATCATAATCCGGTGTGGCAATATAATCTTTGGATAATTGGATAGAACTTACAGATCTGTCAAAACCGGAGTATTCGCAGAAGTTGACAAATAAGGTCATCGCATCCCGATTACGTTCCTGAATAATCAGATCGTAGTTTTCCCGATGTTCAGCTGACGGATCGAAAGACCTTAGTTCTTTAGCCATGGACCAATAGTAATCATCGACCGAGGTTTTTGCAGCTTTATATTCTTTAGCGCTGATGCATGAAGACCAGAAGTTGATTTTTTCTTCAGGTATTATTTCAGCTGACTGAATTTGTTCAATCAGAGATGCACTCTCGGAATATGAATCATTGTTCAAGGCATCAAGTAAATCAGCAACCTGAGTCATATTGCTCCAGCAATCGCTCGCTTCCGGGTTTCTTGCAAAACGTGTAGATTTATTATAAGTCAGATTTTCCCATGAACATTTCTTTGTTTCTACTTCATAAAACGAGATCAATGAAAGCGCGCCGAACTTAGGATAATATGTAATTGATTCAACAACTTTGGGATGATCCATGAAATATTGAATCATTTCATCAGTGTCTTTAAACTCTGGCAGGTCTGTTTCGCTGTTGTTTTTGTAATCGGAAACACTGATTGAGCCATCCAGCATATAGGTAGTTTCTCCGATTAACAGGTAAGTGGCATCTTCGAGTGAGCTAGCACGGAAGTAAGAGGGCAATTGCTGCATTAAATCACATCTTACCCACAGTTTACTGGTTCCAATGTCAATTCCTGCATAATCATCGAGTGTACCTAAATTTTGTGGGTGACAATCCTTCTCTGATCTGATATAATCCTCCTTGTGAAGGAGGGTGATCTCAGTGAAGAAGGACGAACTAATCGCCGCAGCAAGCAAGGCGAAGATCGAGAT
>SVGS01000028.1 GCA_015056205.1 Clostridiales bacterium
AAACTCCTGCACAGCACAGCACAGCACAGCACAGCACAGCACAGCACAGCACAGCACAGCACAGCACAGCACAGCACAGCACAGCACAGCACAGCACAGCACAAGTAAGAATTTTCTGCAGATCTTTTTGTTATATACCTATATTTCATACGTGATGGATAAATATCGGATTCTGTCGGATAAATATATCCCGCAGGATTCGGTGTTTTTATTTGTATAGCCATAAGAGTGTCATTAAGTTCGCTGTACATATTACTACAGTCAGATCTGAAGCGACCTTAGGTGGGAATCAGCTTTTCCGGGCTACAGACTTACTTATGACGCCTTAATCACTATATGAAAGTATGGAAGGAAGAGAAGGCAGAAAACAATGATATTCGTAACAGTAGGAACCCATGAACAGCAGTTTGACAGGCTTGTTGAGTATATGGATGGATGGGCTGAGAGACACGATGAAGAAGTGGTGATTCAAACCGGGTTCAGCCATTATAAACCAAGGAAGGCAAATTGGAAAAGCATCTACCCGTATAGGGTAATGGTAGAAATGATTGATAGTGCCAGAATTATAATTACACATGGAGGACCAAGCTCCTTCATTCTTCCTCTGCAAATTGGGAAAATACCAATTGTAGTTCCGCGAAATCAACGGTTTAAAGAGCACGTTAATAATCATCAGATCGACTTCTGCAGGGAATATAAGCAGAGAAGAGATAACATCATCGTTGTTGAGAATGTGAACAGACTCGAGGAGACGTTGGAGAGCTATGATACAATAGTCGGTTCAATGAAAAGAGAATTGAAGAGTAACAATGAATGGTTCTGCAAGGAACTTGAGAAGCTCATAGATGAATTAGTAGGGCTGGAGAAATAGGGTGAGCGCATGAGAGAAAAAATAGCAGCAGGAATTGTGCTGTTTAATCCAAAAGATTCGAAACGATTACATAAATGTCTGAAATCTGCTGCAGATCAAAAAATAAAAATATATGTATTTGATAACAGCACAATTGACTGTGTTATTCAGTTTCAGCAGGAAGTTGAGTACATATCTGAGAATGGAAACAGAGGGATTGCTTACGCATTGAATGCTATTATGGAAAAGGCAGAGTCAGATGGCTATGAATGGCTTATAACCATGGATCAAGATTCGATTCTTCCAACTGGTTTAATAGATGCATATGAAAATCATCTGAAAGATGAGCAGATAGGGATTATCTGTCCTCAAGTTATCGATTCCAGACGGTCATACATGAAAATAAAAAAAGAACCAAAGGAGGAATGGATTGATTTTTGCATTACTTCCGCAAGCTGTACGCGCATCTCTGCCTGGAATCGAATTGGAAAATATGATGAGTGGCTGTTTATAGATCTTGTGGATAATGATTTCTGCAAAAGACTGACAGCATCGGGGTATAAGATATTAAGACTCAACGAATATACACTGGATCAGAAATTCGGAGACATAACACCGAAATCTGAAAAGGCCCAGAGCTTCTGGAACTGTGTTGCAAGAATCTTTCACAATGATAACTTCGGAAAGTTTGGCTATAAAAAAAGGGTTAGCCCGACACGGGTATACTACACTTGCCGAAATGTAATTTATGTCAACAGAAAATTAAAGTGTTTTGGAAAAACGGGATACAGAGAAAACTATAACTGTAATGGCTATCCGGGATTTCTGATCAGTTTTATTATTCCGAGTGTTCTCAGGGCACAGGAAAAGAAAAAAGTCATTCGGGCTGTAATAAAGGGAACTGCAGAGGGGAAACGTTGCTGTCCGGAAATCTGGAGAAAAGGTTTATAAGATTATGGACAGGATATATGCTGGGATTATTTCATATAATCCAGATGTAGACAGACTAAGGAAAAATATTGATTCAATCAGTCAGCAGGTTAGCGCTGTGGTTGTATTTGAAAATGGATCAACCCAACAGAGATACATAGTCGAGGAATTTCCATCTGTTTTGTTTCTTAGAGCAGATAGAAATATTGGAATTGCGGGTGCACTCAATCAACTGCTCAGATGGGGAAAAAATAACGACTATGAATGGATGATAAGTTTGGATCAGGATTCTGTTTGTCCGGATGGCTATGTTGAAAATATGCAAAGGTATCTGCAGGTAAGTATGAAAATCGGGATTGTAGCTCCTGTTATCATTGATCGAAATATAGGCATAGTAGGCCACAGACCTCAAAGACAATGGGAGGAAGTTCGTACGTGTATAACATCTGGAGCATTTAACAGTATTGAGGCATGGAGCGCTGTTAGCGGGTACGATGAATCCATGTTTATAGATTCGGTGGACTTTGAATACTGCTATCGACTCAGAAAGCTTGGATATAAGGTTATTCAAATCAGAAAAGCCCAATTGCTGCATGAAATTGGCAAGAGTCAGAAACGGAGATTTCTATTCTGGAAGGTGAAAGTGAATGGACATTGTGCGTTTCGTAAGTACTATATAGCCAGAAATAATGTTTATTATCCTTTGAAACATAAATTATGGCTTCGCTTTTTAAGAGGTAATTTCAGAAATCTTTGGCTTCTTATCACAGTAGTGTTATATGAAGATGATAAATCAGAAAAAGAAAAGGCCATTCGACAAGGATGGAAGGATGGAATGAATAGAAAAACATCGGCAATGGGGAGTATCACATTATGATAAACTTTGGCTATTTATATAATGTAGAGTCATACCAGAATATACTGGGAATGGAACATAAAGTAGACAGGAATCTTTCATGGAATATATTGGAAAACGCCACACTTCTCCCTTTTGCTTACATACCTGATAATCTGGGAGGAGGAATCATAGATGAGCGGGGAGAGTATATTGATGGCTCTGGCCTCCATAAAGGTCTTGGTACCGGATATGATATTTCCGGGATGAAGATTCATAAGGATGAGGGGGAAGTTGTCTTTCTCGGATTGTGGGCTTGTATCTGGGGGCACGATATTACAGATAATATTCGACGACTATGGGTACTGTACAATGATGAGTTTATGGAGAAATATGGTCATCACAGATTTGTCTATATTTCAGTTGATAACCGTGATCCAGAACCGGGTTTTGCGGAGTTGCTGCGAGTTCTTGGAATTGAAAGGGTTAGTCTTGAAAAGATTGATGTTGTCACAATGTACAGAAAAATTATATTACCGGATGAGTGTATCTGGAATCAGGATGATATAGAATATTTTACCAGAGAATATGTATACATGATTGACAAAGTAAGAGCATATGGTGAAGCACATTTCAGACCTGGCGGCAATTCAAAGGTTTATTATTCTCACAGGAAGTATTGCGGCTGGCGCGGATTGGGTGAACGTAAAATTGAAAGGTTTTTTGAAAAACTGGGATACAGCATAGTGTTTCCTGAAGAACATACGTTTAACGAGCAGTTGAATATACTTCTCAACTGCACTGAATTTGCATCAACCTGCGGTTCTGCATCACATAACTGTGTCTTCCTAAGAGATCACACTAAAGTCTACATCATTCCACGAGCCTTTCATATTCCGAAATATCAGCTGGCACTGGATCAGGTTCATGAGCTGGATATAACCTATGTGGATTCTACACTTTCAATGTATGTGCATCCAGATCATCCATGGATAGGTCCATTTTATTATATTGTGAGTAAGAACCTGCAGAAATGTTTTCGATTGTCAGTAGAATACAGTGAAAGAGCGACCGTATTTAAAATCTACAGACTGCTGGCTTTTGCCATTAATAAGACTGCTAAACCAGAGGAATACTATAATACAGTCAGGGAAGAATACCTACCGGGTTTTCCATTTGATAAGAAGCTTAAGTATTCGGTTTTCCTGAAAACCTGCAGTAGATTAAAGATACAGAAGATTTTGGCGTACCTACTAAAATGGTTGGAAAGCCGGGATTGTATGTGAATAATTGCATCTGTATACGATGTTCGTCTGCCCCTGCAGGGCATCTCAATAAGAAGCCGGAAGGAAATGATTCTGACTATGAGTAACATTATGCGCTCGATCAACAGGTCGCCAAAAGCCTTTGTGGCTTATGCGTATGTCACAAGATTGTCCGGGCTTATGAAAAGGGGAATGAGACGGACGGAAAGTTTGCGCAGCAAGGAGCAAAATAATAGTGATATACCATCTCTGGAAAAGGCTTTGAACGGTCTGAAAAAAGGGAGTTTCAAAGTATACGGAGAGTATCTGATACATAACAATCTTGACGACTATAAAAGAAAGACACTTATGGTAAGTCATGAACTGTCATTGACCGGTGCTCCTATTGTTCTGTTTCGAATGGCCGAAGTGATGATCGAGCACGGATGGTTTGCTCTTCTTGTATCTCCTTGCGATGGAAAACTGGGATTGCATGCAGCAAGACATGGCATACCAACAATGGTTATTCCAAATCTTTTTGAGTCAGATTATATATTGGAATGCAGGAGAGCTTTTAATGTCGTGGTTGTCAATACAATACTGCCATACAAAGTGATCAGAAATCTCTGCAACACAGACACAAGAGTGCTTTGGTGGATTCATGAAGCCGGTATATCTTATACCAGGTTGTATGCGCGTGAGATGCCAAGAAGAGTCACAGAAAATATCCATGTTTGCTGTGTTGGAAGCTATACCAAAAGAGAATTAAAGAAAAGATTCCATTTATATAAAGCGGATACTTTGACATATTATTCTCCAGATCTGTCTGGCAGTTATAATGATGATCAACATGGTACACAATTCATACGAACAGGAAAATATGATTTAGCCAAAAAAAGAACATACGGACTGATCGGAACGATCGGAGCAAGTAAAGGACAGGATATCATGGTGAGATCGATAGAATTGCTATCAAATAGAACAAGGCAAGGAAGCAGATTTGTTTTTGTTGGAGCAACGAAAGAGAAAGATATAAAGAATCAAATCTGTGACCTTGAAAACAGATTTTCTGACACGGTTTTCCTGCTCAACGAATTGGATATGGATGATGTACATAATGTATACAGAGAAATTGATTTTTTGATCTGTGCATCCAGACAGGATCCTCTGCCGGTTGTTGTCGCCGAAGCACTTTCTCTATCCAAGCCAGTTATATGCTCAGACGGTGCTGGTTCATCTGAGATTATAAAACATTACGATGCTGGATTTGTTTACAAAAGGAATGACATGCGAAGACTGTCGGAATTGATAGAACTTACATATCAGTTGAGTGAAAATGAGTATTCGAGGTTGGCCGTGAATGCCAGAAAGGCATATGAGGCAGTATTCAGTAAGAATGTGTTCAAAAAAAACTTATCAAATGTGATGGAGAATTATAAAAGCTGGAAAGAGTGAGGATAGCCCATGTATAGGCAGATAAAATCATGCTATAGATTATCGGGGTTGATTGGGCCAGATCTATATCGACGGAGAAAAGCTTTTTTTTCCGCTCATGATCATATTGACTATTTCAGTGTTCCCATATTTATAATCAGTTATAATCGATTTACTTATTTGCAGGGACTGGTGAAACGTCTGAAAAATATGGGTTACACGAATATAAACATCATAGATAATCACTCTACATATCCCCCGCTGCTGAATTTCTATAAGGAAACAGATTGCAGAGTTTTCAGGTTGCCGAAAAATTATGGACATATGGTATTTTGGGAATGCGAATTGTTCAGCTGTTATCGGGATGATCTATATGTGGTTACAGATCCTGATATCATGCCAACGGATGACTGCCCTAATGATTTTGTGGAGAAGTTGTACAGATGTTTGAAACGATTTCCAAGAATAAGGAAAGCAGGATTATCTCTTAAGATTGATGATATTCCGCAGGAAGCACCTCTGCATGATGAAGTAGTAAAATGGGAGAACCAGTTTAATAAGGTCAAATTTCCTTTTTCCGACTTCTATGTTGCTGATGTGGATACAACGCTGGCTCTCTATATACCAGATAGTTTAGACGTTAGCCGACGCTTTCTTACCGCGATCAGACTAGATAAACCATATCAGATCCGGCATCTTCCGTGGTATAAAAAGAGAGAAGATGTATCCAAGGAAGACACTTTTTATGCAGAAAGCCGGGAGACTGGTTTCTGGGACGAAACGGAGGGGAAAATAAGAGTGGAACTGGATTATTCTCATTGACAGACTAACATCACACGCTGTAATTCTTTCCAGTATTAACGGATGGAAAAGGTGACTCCTGCTTGAAAGGACAGAAACAAATGATAACGAAAACGGATAACTATAATAACCGAATAGATAGCAACGATCCGAGCTGTAAGCCGGCAGTTTTGACTTATATTTCCACATATGGGCACCGCTGCATGAAACCAGGGAAAGGAATTCCGCTGGAGGTGGGAGCTGAGGGAAGAAATAATTATATCTTTCCACTGCATGATAATACAGGCGATCATATCTCATATGAAAATGAGTATTATGGGGATTTGACCGCATTGTATTGGATCTGGAAGAACGGGGAGAAAGAAAAGTATGAAGCCATTGAGTTCAGGCATTATAATAAATATCTTATAATCAGCGAGAATGAAACAAGCGAATTTTTGCATTTAAATAAAAACGGGTGGATTGTTGCAAAAGCAGCACCAAATCCCCCGCATAATTATGTGGAGGAATGGAAATGTTTTCGTGAATTAGTAAAGGAAAAATATCATGTATATTACAATGCTTTGCTTAAATTATATGATGAGGCTGACGGCTCTGGGTATCAGTGTAATAGCACTAATATGTTTATTACATCTACTGATCAGTTGAATAAGTACTGCAGCGTACTTTTTGAAATTTGCAAGGACTTAAGAGAAAGAATCGGAAACACAGTCCACTCAAGATCAGATCAGAGATATTGCGCCTTTATGGCTGAACGGTTTCTTTCTGTATATTTATGTACACATAGTCTTCCAAGATTAGAAACCGAAGTTTGCAGAGAAAATAAATTCTTAAGTAGAGTCAGGAAGGCAGCGAAGTTGATAGGTGTTAGATACCGTTATAAAAGCTCATACAACAACTATTAGTTATATTATTATACAACAAACCTTGCGACGACAGAAATAGCAGCCCCAAAACGATGTACTTCAGCCAGGGGATCTGGTAAATGGATGCTGTGCTTCATTTAGGAGAAACGAGATCTATGCAGTTTAATCATGCATCGCGAAAGAAAAATATAGCATTATCAGTCCTGGTTAATCTAATATGTAAAGGTGTTTTACTTGTAATAGGATTCTGGTATCGGGCTGCGTTTCTAAGGATCTTGTCCATAGAATACCAGGGAATAAGCGGATTGTTTTCAAGCATACTTGGAATTCTAAGCCTTGCTGATATGGGAATAGCAGCTTCAATTATTTATCGTATATATCAGCCAGTTAGCAGGGATGATGTAGAACGAGTTGGACAACTGATGCGCTATTTTAAAAAGGCTTTTCAGACGATTGCTTTTACAATCCTAGTTTGCGGTTGTGTAGTTGCATTCTTTCTGCCTGCATTTATCAAAGATTTAAACGAAGTACCGAAAGATATAAATATCTATCTGGTTTTCTTTTTTTATCTGATTCAGATCGTTTCCACGTACTTCTTCACCTATAAACTGACGTTATTTGATGTGGATCAGAAACAATACGTGAATACGATTATCAATACTGCAATCGCTGTTACAAGATATCTGGCTCAATATACTATTCTGGCAAGCTTCCGAAGTTTTACCTTTGCTTTGTTTTGCGGATCTCTGGTTATAATCCTGTTTGATTATCTGGCCGGGCTTTGGGCATCGAAAAAATATCCGGTAGTGTTTTCAGTTCATACGGATCTCACTCCGGAGGAAAAGAAGGGCATACTGAAAGATACATTTGCCTCAATCTGTCATAAAATTGGCGGAGTTATTATTGTATCGACGGATAACGTTCTTCTATCAAAATATATAGGTCTAGCTGTTACAGGTATTTATTCAAATTATGCATTGATTCTCTCCAGAATATCAGAATTTGTAGGCGTTGTGTTTGACCCGTTTTCAGCAGCGTTGGGAAATGTGCATGTGACAGAAGATTTGGAAGGTCGATATAGAATATATAAACGATCCTTGATTGCCAATTTCTGGATTGCCGGGGTGATAACGGTATGCCTTTATATGTTGCTGGATGATTTTATTATGCTGTGGTTAGGAGAGGGAATGCTATTGGACGCCACCACGGTATTTTTCCTTTGCTTTCAGTTTTATATATCAGCAACTCGCAGGGTTTCCGGAGCATATATTTCATCATGCGGTCTTTTTGTAAAAGATAAGACAAGAACCTTAATAGAGGCTCTACTTAATTTTATAATTTCCTTTGCTTTATTAAAAATGATCGGAGTTGCCGGAGTTTTCGCTGGTACAGTGATCAGTTGTATGATGACATCTTACTGGAGAGAACCATTTTTATTATACAAATATGTATTTAAGCGTTCTTCAGTTGATTTTTGGCTGGCGAATTTTAAAAATATGCTTGCGACAGTTCTCTCGATTGCTGTTACGGTAGAAGTAAACAACCTGTTATTTACAACTGGTATTTCGATCATTCATTGGATACTGAAAGGGATACTTTCTGTTTTTGCGTTTGGAGCAGTAAGTATTATACTTTTTATAAACGATGCAGATTTTCGCTTTTCTATAAAAATGATTTGTGATAAAGTAAGATCGATGAGAACCACATAGATGCAGCAACAATATGATCTTGTGATATAGTTTCTAATAAGCAGGTGAGGGAGGAGAAGCGATGCCGAAGGTTATGATGATGTGCGGAAAGCTCTGCAGCGGGAAATCAACCCGGGCGGAACAGCTGCGGAAAGAAAACGGAGCTGTTATTCTGTCCGTGGATGAAATCATGCTGGCGCTGTTCGGGCCGGACGCGGGCGAAAAACATGATGAATACGTAACCCGCATTCAGTCCTGGCTGTTCCGGAAGTCTCTGGAAATCCTGGACAGCGGTGTGAACGTCGTCCTGGACTGGGGATTCTGGACAAGACAGCTGAGGGAATCCGCCGTTCGTTTTTATGCCGGGAAAGGCATCGACTACGAATTCCACTATATTGCAATCGATGACGAAGAGTGGCGCAGAAGAATTGAAAGGCGGAATCAGGCAGTGCTGGACGGACGGTCCGATGCGTACTATGTGGACGAGGGACTGGCTGCCAAATTCCAGTCCGTTTTTGAGCCGCCGGATCCGGAGGAAACGGACCGGCACTGGGTGCGGTCCTGACGGCCGGACGGATAACCGGGCAGAGTTATCTGCCTGAAGCCGACGGAAATGAAAAGGGCTGTCCCCGGCGTTTCCCCTAAAGTGAAATTATGATATGATGGGAAAGGCTGATTCGTCAGAAGCAGAATGCGAGGTGCAGAGCATGAAAACGAGTTTCAAACGGAGCGCGGCGGCGGGGATTTTCATCTGTATGGGATGCATCGTCAATCTGAAGGCGGGAGGCGGGATTCCCGGAGCGGTTCTGTTCAGCGCGGGACTGTGGTTTGTCGTCAACTTTGACGCCGAACTGTTTACCGGGCGCGTGACCAGACCGGACTATGATCCCGTGCAGAAGCTGATCATGCTGGTGATGAACGTGCTGGCCGCGGGCGCCTGCGGTTATCTGGCGTCCCTTTTCCTGCCGGAAATCAGAGAGACGGCCGCGAAAATCACCGCCGGATACGCGGATCCGGTCAAGGTGCTGTGGCAGTCGGTCATGTGCGGAATCTGCATGTATCTGGCAACGACACCGCCGAAGGGAAACGTGAGCCGGTTCCCCTTTGTGATTTACGGCGTAGTGCTGTTTATCCTGTCCGGATACGGGCACTCGATCGCGCTGGCAGGCTATGCCGCGATCGGACAGAGCGTCACGTGGTGGGTGATTCCGCTGGCTGCCGCCGGAAACGCGCTGGGGAGCTACGGAATCCGATGGCTGATCGGATAAAACGGAGCCCGAAAATGCCTCGTTGCGAACAGATCACTTCAATGATATAATAATATGAATGACTATACGGGAGGGACCGGGATGATTACCACCATTTGCTTAAATCCCTGCTTCGATAAAACAGTGGAAGTGGACTCCCTGGAGGTCGGTCAGGTCAACCGTACCCGGGAAGCCCGGGTGGATCTGGGCGGAAAGGGAATCAATGTGGCGGTCGTGGCCAGCCGGCTGGGGCTGGAAGTCCAGTGCATCGGCATTATGGGGGAAAACGGGGCGGAGGAGCTTTCCCGTCTGATGGACGCGGAGGGGCTGAATCACGAATTCCTGACCATTCCGGGCCGGGTGCGCACGAATATGAAAATCTGCAGCGGGGACGGGAAGGGCGTGACGGAGCTGAACGAGCCCGGCGAGCCCCTGGATGCCGAAACGCTGAAACGCTTTACGGCGCTGGCTGAGGAAAAAACGAAGGACAGCGACATGGTTGTGCTGACGGGCAGCCTTCCTCCCGGATGCCCGGAGGGAACCTACCGGGATCTGATGCTGGCACTGAAAGGAAAAAAATGCATCCTGGATTCGGAGGGGAAGGAACTGGAGCTGGGAGCCAGGGAAGCCCGGCCGTTCCTGATCAAGCCGAACCTTCGGGAAATGGAGCGCACACTGGGAATGGAGCTGCGGACCATGCGTTCGATCCGGGACGCGGCGCTGATTTTCCTGCGGCTGGGCGTGGAGCACGCGGTGGTTTCCATGGGAGCCATGGGCGCGATGTATGTATCCACCCGGGAAACCCTGTTCTCCCCGGCGCTGCGGGTGACGACAAAGTCCACGGTCGGCGCGGGAGATGCCATGATCGGCGGAATGCTGCTGGGGTATCAGCGGGAAGGCAGCATGGCCCGGGCGTTCCGGTACGGGATGGCAGCCGGCGCGGCCAGCGTGATGACGGCGGGGACGCAGCTGATTATCCCTTCGGATTTTGAACGGCTGCTGGATCAGGTACGGATACAGGAAGTGTGATCAATTGCTTTTCAGACGATACCGGGCGGAATATACGGACGGCGTGATCGACCTGATTCCGCTGCATATTGCGCCCCCGGCCAAAGAACTGGAATTTGGCCGGGAGCAGATCTGGTCTATCACGCTGCATAATCACCGGCATGAAATCGGCCAGATCAGCTATCGGACGGGGGAGAGTAAACCGGTATATTATTACGGGCATATCGGATATCATATTCATCCGGCTTTCAGGGGCAACCGCTATGCCGGGCGGGCCTGCAGGCTGCTGCGCCGGGAAATCCTGACCAGCGGGAAAACATCGGTGGTGATCACCTGCGACCCGGACAACCTGCCCAGCCGAAAAACCTGCCGCGGCCTGGGATGCCTGCTGGAATGCGTATGCGACGTTCCGGAGAAGCTGCAGAAGGATTTTGATCTGAGCCCGAAAAAATGCCGCTATATCTGGAGAATAAAGGACGAGACTTGAACGCATGAAAACGGAGATCAATCATACCGGAATCTGGTACGATCTGCTGGGGAGCCGGGGGCCGAAGGTGGCGCTTCTGCACGGCTGGGGGTGCAGCCATCAGCTGATGATGCCCCTGGCGGAGGCCATGAAGGATCATTACCGGCTGCTGCTGATCGATTTTCCGGGTCACGGACTCAGCGATGAACCGGCGGAACCCTGGGGCGTTCCGGAGTACGCGGAGGCGCTGGCTGAGCTGATGACCCGGCTGGATTTCGTTCCGGCTTCCCTGGTAGGGCACAGCTTCGGCTGCCGGGTCGCCGCTTACCTGGCGGCGAACCGGCCGGACATGGTGCATAAGCTGGTGCTGACGGGGGCGGCCGGGCTGAAAAAGCCCTCCACGCCGGAGGCGGAGGCCCGAAGCGCGCGGTTCCGGAAGCTGAAGAAGCGGGCCCGAAAGATGGAAGCGATTCCGGGGTTTCGGGGCCTGGGGAAGCGAATGGAGGAGAAGCTTCGGCAAAAATACGGAAGCCCGGATTATAACGCCCTGGACGAGCAGATGCGCAAAACCTTCGTCCGGGTCGTCAACGAGGATCTGGCGCCGCTGTATCCCCGTATTCAGGCCAGCACGCTGCTGATCTGGGGGGACGCGGATACGGAGACGCCGCTGTGGATGGGCCGGAAAATGGAGGAGATGATTCCTGACGCCGGGCTGGCGATTCTGGAAGGCGGAACCCATTTTGCCTATCTGGAGCAGGGACAGCGATTTCAGACCATCGTGACTCACTTCCTGACGGAGGATACGGAAGCATGACCATCTGGACCGTGATTCTGCTGCTGGCGCTGTCTGCGGGCTGTACGCTGGCGGCCCGGACCCTGATTCATTTTTTTCAGCTGGAAAGCTATCAGTTTCAGGGCTATTTCCGCACGCTGAAGCGGAATCTTCTCCGGGCGATTCTGCCCGGAGCAATCCTGAACCTGGTCTTCTGGGCGGCCGGCGTGCTGCTGGTTCTTCTGATTCCGGAAGACAATACCTGGCTGCCCGGCCTGCTGCTGAGCCTGATCCTGATCGGAACCGGCTGGCTGCTGCATCAGCGGGGAAAGAAGCAGAAGGCGAAAAAGGCCATGGTGGTGACGGCCCGGGTGAAACGCCTGTACCTCTGCCTGTTTGCCGTGATCCTGATTCTTTTGTGGATTCTGGTTCGGCTGGCCGAGGCGGATCCGGTTCTGTTCGGGCTGCCCACGGGCCGCGTATTCATGGCGCTTGTGCTGATTTTTCCCTTCCTGCTGCCGCTGTGGACGGCCCTTGGCGGACTGGCGGCCTGGCCGATCGAAAAAGGAATCAGCGGGATGTATTTCCGGGACGCCCGGAAACGGCTGCTGGAGCGTCCGGATCTGATAAAAATCGGCATTACCGGAAGCTGGGGAAAGACCAGCGTCAAGTTCATCCTGGGTACTCTTCTGCAGGAAAAGTACAATACGCTGGTTACTCCCGGCAGCTTTAACACGCCGATGGGGGTGACCAAGGTCATCCGGAACGATCTGCAGCCGGCCCACAGGGTTTTTGTCGCGGAGATGGGGGCCCGGCATGTGGGAGAAATCAGCGAACTGTGCCGGCTGGTCGGGCCGGAGATCGGCATTCTGACTTCCGTCGGTCCGCAGCATCTGGATACCTTCCGGACCCAGGAGCGGGTGACCCGGACCAAATACGAACTGATGGAAGCGATTCCGGAGGACGGGCTTTGCTGTTTTGCGGATGACGGCGGCATCTGCCGCGGCCTGTATGAACGGACCGGGAAACCGAAGCTGATTGCCGGCCTCGATCCGGAGAAGGACGACGTCTGGGCGGAAAACCTGAAGCCAGGCCCGGAAGGAAGCCGGTTCGACCTGATGCTGGACGGCGAACGGATTCCCTGCAGAACCAGGCTGCTGGGAGAACTGAATATCAAAAACATTGTGCTTTGCGCCGCGGTATGCAGCCGGATGGGGCTGACAAAGGATCAGATCCGGCGCGGCATCGAGAAGCTCCAGCCGGTGGCGCACCGCCTGGAGCTGATCCGGCATCCGGGAAACTATACGGTGATTGACGACGCCTTCAACAGCAATATCGTCGGGGCGGAACAGGCCTTCCAGACACTGAAGGGGTTCCCCGGAAGGCGGATCGTGGTTACGCCGGGCATGGTGGAGCTGGGGGACCGGGAAGCCGCGATGAACCGGCAGTTCGGTGAAAAAATGGCGGATTGCTGCGACCTGGCGATTCTCGTCGGTATCCGCCGGGCGGAAAACATCCGGGAGGGCCTGAATGCCGCCGGCTTCCCGGCGGACCGGGTGGTGACGGTGAGCAATCTGCAGGAAGCGCAGCGGTGGATCGCGGCGAACGCCGGACCGGAGGACGTGATTCTGTTCGAGAACGACCTGCCGGATAATTATGAAGGATAACGGGGATGAGAACGGCATGAGCAAAAAACAGTTGGGTGTGATCTTCGGAAGCCGGAGTTGTGAAAGAGAAGTGGCCATTATCAGCGCGGTGCAGCTGATGCATCACGTAAACCGGGAAAAGTACGACCTGATTCCGGTATATATCGCGGAGGACGGCTGCTGGTATACCGGGGAGGCGCTGGAGAAGATCGAAACCTTCCGCGGCTTTTCTCCGAAGACGGCGGGAATCCGGAAGGTCCGGCTGGACCTGACGGCCGGTTCCGGCGCGCTGCTGGCCACGGAAACAACCGGCGGACTGTTCCAGAAGGAGAAAACCGTCATTGCCGCGCGGGTCGATGTCTTTCTGGTGGTCATGCACGGACTGAACGGAGAGGACGGCACGCTGCAGGGACTGCTGGAGCTGGCAAACCTGCCCTACACTTCCACGGGGGTTGCGGGAAGCGCTGTCGCCATGGATAAAATCATCATGAAGCAGTTTTTCAGGGGCGGCGGGCTGCCGGTGCTGCCGGGAGAATGGACCAGCCGGCGCCGGTTCGAGGCTGATCCGGACGGGGAAATCCGACGGATCGGAGACAGCCTGGGCTATCCTGTTTTCGTCAAGCCGGCTAATCAGGGCTCCAGCATCGGCGTCAGCCGGGCGGATGATCCGGAAGAGCTGCGGGACAGCCTGGAGCTGGCCTTTGAATACGACCGGCGGGTGCTGGTGGAGAAGGGGCTGAACCAGCCCATCGAGCTGAACTGCAGCGTCCTGGGCTATGATGATGAGACAGAAGCCTCTCCCATCGAGATGCCTCTGACCGGAGAACAGTTTCTGGACTTTCATGAAAAATACCTGGCCAGCGGCGGCAGCAAGGGCATGGCCAGCCTCCACCGGGTGCTGCCCGCGCCCATCGAGGATGAGCTGAAGGAGAAAATCCAGACGCTGAGCCGCCGGATCTTCACGATGCTGGACTGCAAAGGCGTGGTTCGGATCGACTACATGTTCGACCGGGCGAGCGGGGAGCTGTATATTACGGAGATTAACGCGATTCCCGGCAGTCTCAGCTTCTATCTGTGGGAAAATGCCGGACTGAAGTACAGCGCGCTGATCGACCGGATGGTGGACTGCGCGGAGAAAGCCCACGGAGACCGGAACGCAGTGACCTACGCCTACTCCAGCAATATTCTCAGCCAGGCTTCCTTCGGAACCAAAGGAGCCAAGGGAAGCAAAGGCGCCAAAGGCGGTACTGTCTGACCGGAACGGGGAAAGCGAATCAACAGCGCGAGGCATTGAAACATGATTTTGGAAACGATACAGTCACCGGAGGATCTGAAGTCGCTGTCTCTGCAGGAACTGAACACCCTGGCGGAGGAAATCCGGGAAGAGCTGGTCCGCACTGTGTCCAGAAACGGCGGCCATCTGGCGTCCAACCTGGGTGTGGTGGAGCTGACCCTGGCGGTTCACCGTGTCTTTCATACGCCGGAGGATAAACTAATTTTCGATGTCGGCCATCAGAGCTATGTGCATAAGCTGATTACCGGACGCTACAGCCGTTTTCAGACCCTGCGGGAGTACGGCGGACTCGCCGGTTTTCCGAAACGGGAGGAGAGTGAATACGACTGTTTCGAGACCGGTCATGCCAGTACGGCCATTTCCGCGGCTCTCGGCATGGCCAGAGCCCGGGATTTTCTGAATGAACAGTATGATGTGGTGGCGGTTGTGGGGGACGGCGCCCTGACAGGCGGCATGTGCTATGAAGCGCTGAATGACGCGGGACAGCAGAAAACCCGGATGATGGTGATCCTGAACGACAATGAAATGAGCATCGCTCCCAACGTGGGCGCACTGTCCAACTATCTGACCAAGCTGAGGGTCAGCGGCAGATGGCAGAAGGCCAAGAAGAGGGTGCGCCATCTCGGCGAATGGCCGGTGGTGGGAAAGCCGCTGTACCGGGTGATTCACGGCGGGAAAAGCATGATGAAGTCCCTGGTAATGAAGGATTCGGAAATCGGGTTCTTTGAGGCGCTGGGTTTTCACTATTTCGGCCCCATTGACGGACATGATATCCAGAGCCTGGAGCGGACGCTCCGGATGGCCCGGGAAACTTCGGAGCCCTGCGTGATCCACGTGCTGACCCGGAAGGGCAACGGCTATGAGCAGGCGGAGAAGAAACCGGAAGCCTTTCACGGCACACCTCCCTTTTACATTGAAACCGGCGGCCGCATCAAGCTTCCGGGTGTGCCCTCCTGCGGACATATGGCGGCAACCACCCTGGCGGAAATGAGCCGGGAGGATCCCCGGATCGTGGCGGTGACCGCCGCGATGAAACTGGGCACCGGGATGGATCATTTCGCGGAGGAATTCCCGGACCGGGTGATCGACGTGGGTATTGCGGAAGAGCACGCGGCGACCATGTGCGCCGGGATGGCCGCCGGAGGCATGAAACCCTATTTCGCCGTATACGCCAGCTTCTATCAGCGCTGCTATGATCAGATGATTCATGACGTAGCCATGCAGCGGCTTCCTGTGACCTTTCTGCTGGACCGCAGCGGGATCGGCGGGGAGGACGGACAGACGCATCACGGGCTTTTTGATCTGGCGGCGACGCTGCCGGTTCCGGGAATGACGGTACTGGCGCCGGCGGACGCTGAGGAACTGGTGGAGATGATCCGATGGACCGGCCGGTTCGACGCGCCCTGCGTCATCCGTTATTCCAAATATCTGCCGCATCCCGGGAAAGGGGAGAAGCGCACCGCTTTTATTCCGTGGCGCTGGCAAACCGTCCGGGAAGGCGGGGACGCGGTGCTCCTGGCGGCGGGCAGTATGGTCTGCAAAGCCCGGGAGACTGCGGAAATCCTGGCCGACGAGGGCATTTCCGTCCGGGTGGTCAATTGTTCCACCGTCAAGCCGCTGGATGAGCGGCTACTCAGAAGCATTCCGGACGGGCTGACCGTTTTTACGGCGGAAGAGCATATGCTGAGCGGCGGATTCGGCGCTTCGGTTCTGCGGTTTCTGACGGATTCGGAATGGAAAGGCTCCGTGCGGTGCTTCGGCGTCGGGGATGCCTTTATCCAGCACGGGGATCACGAAAAGCTGATGCGGGATGCCGGATTGCAGCCGGATCAGATGGCCGGCCGGATCCGGGCGGTTCTTCGAAAGGAGCAGCCATGACCGCGAAAATGCGAATCGATACGGAACTGACCCGGCGCGGACTGGCGGAAAGCCGGGAAAAGGCGCAGGCTGCCATCATGGCCGGGGAGGTCTTCCTGAACGGAATCCGGGTCCGGAAAGCCTCCGAGACCGTACAGGAAGCGGATCAGATCGAGATCCGGGCAGCTTCTCCCCGGTATGTCAGCCGCGGAGCGCTGAAACTGGAGAAGGCCCGGACCCGGTTCCGGGCGGATTTCCGGGATCAGGTCGTGATGGATGTGGGAGCCAGCACCGGCGGCTTTACGGATGTATGCCTGCAGAACGGCGCCCGGAAGGTTTATGCCATTGATGTGGGATACGGTCAGCTGGACTGGAAGCTGCGGAATGACGAACGCGTCTGCGTGATGGAACGGACCAACGCCCGGTATCTGACGCCGGAACAGTTTGCGGAGCGGCCCCGGATCGCCGTGATGGACGTAAGCTTTATTTCCATCCGGCTGATTCTGCCGGCGCTGACCGGGATTCTCGGAGAAGAGGGCGTGATTTACACGCTGATCAAGCCTCAGTTTGAAGCCGGAAGGGATCAGGTCGGAAAGAAGGGCGTGGTTCGGGATCCGGCGGTTCACGCGGAAGTCATCCGGCAGATTCTGGACTTTGTTCCGACACTGAACTGGCGGATGACCGGACTGGATTTTTCTCCCATCACCGGGCCGGAAGGCAATATTGAATTCCTGGCGGAACTGACGCCGGCCTCCCGGGGGCGGAAGGAAACGGATCCGGAGGAGATTCCGGCGCTGGTGAAACAGGCGCACGGAGATCTGGGCCGGAAGACGGCGGAAAGCGCCGGGGGATAATTACGCCTCGGATCAGGAAAACGGAAAAAGGGAGGAAACCATGTTTCAGACGATACAGCTTTTCTGGCTTCCGAATCAGCATCAGGCGGAATCCTGTGCCCTGGAAGCCGCCCGGATCCTGCTGAAGCACGGAGTCAGGCCCCTGCTGCCGGGGAAGGCGGGGAAGGACGCCGTTCCCGAGCTGCTGCTCAGTTTCGGGGGAGACGGCGCACTGCTGGCCGCGGCCCGGGAGGCCATCCGATGGGACATTCCTCTGATGGGCGTCAACCTCGGGACCGTCGGCTTTCTGACGGAGGAGGAGCCCGCACGCCTGGAGGCCGCGCTGGAGGAAATTCTTTCCGGACGCTACACCCTGGAAGAACGGGAGCTGCTGTCGGCGGAGCTTCCGGGACACGAGCCCGCACTGGCGCTGAACGATGTGGTGGTTTCACGCGGAGGCTACGCCCGGCTGATCAAGGTCGGATGCCGGGTGAACGGGGAGGAATACGGGACGTTTATGGCGGACGGCATGATCGTGGCGACGCCGACCGGATCCACGGGATATTCCCTGTCTGCGGGCGGCCCGATTGTGGAACCCGGGACGGACTGCATGCTCATTACGCCCATCTGTGCGCACAGCCTGCAGCGTCATTCCAGCGTGGTCTCCTCCCGCTCGGAGGTCCGCCTGACGCTGCAGGCGGACCGGGTTCAGTCCGCCCTGCTGCAGATCGACGGACAGAGCGTGGCGAACCTGCACGCGGGGGACGAGGTAACGATCCGGACCTCCGAGCAGCGGATCCGGCTGCTGAGACTGCATCCCAGCCGCTTTTTCACGCTGATCCGGCGGAAGCTCAGCGAATGGGGATCGCTTCAGGAATAACCGGGGAAGGGTGAAAGAAAGATGAAATCAAAGCGCCAGGAGGCGATTCTGACTCTGATCGAGCGGCAGCCTATCGAAACACAGGAGGAACTGGCAAACGCCCTGAAGCGGGAAGGATACCGGGTGACGCAGGCGACCGTTTCCCGGGACATCCGGGAGCTTCATCTGACAAAGGTGCCGGGAGAAGCGGGCGGATACCGCTACCGGCGGCCTGCCCGGCGGGAACCCGCGGTGAATGACCGCCTGATCCGGATTCTGCGCGATTCCCTGGTGGAGGTCACCCATGCCGGACAGATGATCGTGGTGAAAACGCTGAGCGGTTCGGCCAATGTGGCCGGTGAGGCGATTGACACCCTGCAGTGGCCGGAGATTCTCGGAACCATTGCGGGAGACAATACAATTTTTATTGTGGTGAGGGACGCGGAGGAAGCCCGGCTGGTCTCTGAACGGCTGACCCGCGTGGCGGAGGATCCGAAAGCTTCCGCACAATACACCTGAAAACAGACCGGCACAGGAATGCAAAGGAAGGAAAACCATGCTTCAGTCCCTGACTGTCCAGCAATTTGCGCTGATTGAGCGCATGACCGTGAACTTTCACGGAGGCATGAACGCGCTGAGCGGTGAAACCGGCGCGGGCAAAAGCCTTGTGGTGGATGCGGTGAATCTGATTCTCGGAGCCCGGGCGGATAAGAGCATGATCCGTTCCGGAAGCGAAAAAGCCTCTGTGGAGGCTGTATTTCATCTGCCGGAAGGGCATCGCGCCCTGGAACGTCTCGCACAGGAGGAGATTGATCTGCAGGACGGCGGGCTCGTGGCCTTTCGGGAAATCACCGAAGGGGGCAGAAACGCCTGCCGCCTGAACGGGGTTCTGGTATCCCTGGCTGTTTTCCGGGAGATCACATCGCTGCTGATGGATCTGCACGGCCAGAATGACCATGTGTTTCTGAATGATCCGGAGCAGCAGCTCGCGTTTCTGGACCGGATGGGAGGAGACGGGCATCAGGCGCTGCTGCAGCAGGTCCGGACCTCCTATGAGGCCTTTATCCGGAATCATCGGGCTTATGCCAGGATGGTTCGGACCGGACAGAAAAAGGAGGAGCGGATCCGCGAAATTGAGCGGGAGCTGAAGGAAATTGACCGGGCGGATCCGGCTTCCTGCACCGAAGAAAGCCTGCGGGAAGAATACCGCAGCCTGCGGGAAACGGAAAAATGCATGGCCGGTCTTTCCGAAGCCGGCAGCCTCCTGTCGCCGGACGAGACAGGCGAGGGCTGCGTGGAACAGATTCAGGAGGTGGCCCGGCTGCTGCGCTCCGCCGCGGAGCAGGTTCCTTCGCTGGCGGATCTTTCCCGGCGGTGCGACGCGGTGTCCTTTGAGATCGAAGAAATCAGTTTTCAGCTCTCGAAGGAGCTGAGCCGGATGGAAGCGGATCCGGAAAGGATCGGCGAACTGGAAGAAAGGCTGAACCTATTTTCCGTTCTCCGGCAGCGATACGGAGATGAGGAAAAGATCCGGGCGGCGGGGGAAAGCCTGCGCCGGGAGCTGGAAACCCTGAACGATCTGGATTCGGAACTGAAGCGGATGGCGGCGGAGCATAAAAAACTGCTGGCCGTCTATCGCAGCGCCGCGGAGGCCCTCGGCGCTTCCCGGCGTGCGCTGGCCGAAACCTTCGTGACGCGGATGAAAGAGGAGCTTTCCCGGCTGGGGATGGAGCAGACCGTTTTCCGGGTTGATTTTGCGGAAAACGAAACCGGAAAACCGCTGATGCCGACCGCCGCGGGGGACGACCGGATTGAGTTTCTGATGTCTCCCAACCCGGGCGAACCGCTGAAGCCGATGGCGAAAATCGCCTCGGGCGGCGAACTGAGCCGGATTATGCTGGCGGTGAAGGTTCTGGAATCCGGGGCAGGCGGCCGGGACGCCATGGTGTTTGATGAAATCGATACGGGGATCAGCGGCCGCATGGCCCAGGCCGTGGCGGAGAAGATGATCGCCATTTCCCGGAATCAGCAGGTCATCTGCGTAACCCATCTGCCCCAGATTGCGTCCGCGGCGGATCATCAGTATCTGGTTTACAAGGAAGTGGCGGACGGACGGACCCATACCCGGGTCCGCGAGCTGGATGCGGACGGCCGCGTGATGGAAGTGGCCCGGATGATCAGCGGAGCGGAGGGGCTGGGAACGCAGGCGGCGGATTACGCCCGGAGCATGCTGCGGGGCGCCGAGCAGCTGAAGGAAAGCAGCGCGCAAAATAAACCGGGATGATGCCGAAAACGGCCGCGGACAGGCCATTCAGCCCATGCGGAACGAAAGAAAAGGCTTGCAAATCAATAGCTGAAATTATATAATAACAGGGATGCGTACGAGGGCGCGGCAGGGGCTGCGCGAGGCCTCTGCGCGGAAAAAGAAACGGGGAGGATTGTTGTTCATGTCAAAAAAGTATCTGTACCTCTTCAGTGAAGGAAACGCCACCATGCGTGAACTGCTGGGCGGAAAAGGCGCTAACCTGGCGGAAATGACCCATATCGGGCTTCCTGTTCCCCAGGGCTTTACGATCTCCACCGAAGCCTGCACCCAGTATTACGAAGACGGGCGTCAGATCAATGATGAGATTCAGGCGCAGATTATGGAATACATCGCCAAGATGGAGGAGATCAACGGAAAGAAGTTCGGAGATCTGAAGAATCCGCTGCTGGTTTCCGTCCGCTCCGGCGCCCGCGCTTCCATGCCCGGCATGATGGATACGATTCTGAATCTCGGCCTGAACGATGATGTTGTGGCGGCCATGATTGCCGGAAATGACGATCCCAAGTTTGCCCGTTTTGTATATGACAGCTATCGCCGTTTCATCCAGATGTATTCCGACGTCGTTATGGAAGTCGGCAAGAAGTATTTTGAGCAGCTGATTGACGAGATGAAAGCGAAGAAGGGCGTTACCTTCGACGTGGAGCTGACCGCCGAAGATCTGAAGGAACTGGCTGCCGCCTTCAAGGCAGAATACAAGTCCAAGATCGGTTCCGATTTCCCCTCCGATCCCAAGGAACAGCTGATGGGCGCCATAAAGGCCGTGTTCCGCTCCTGGGATAATCCCCGGGCGAATGTGTACCGCCGTGATAACGACATTCCCTACAGCTGGGGCACCGCGGTCAACGTCATGCCGATGGTGTTCGGAAACCTGAACAACAATTCCGGTACCGGCGTGGCCTTCACCCGGGATCCTGCCACCGGCGAAAACAAGCTGATGGGTGAATTCCTGGTCAACGCTCAGGGCGAGGACGTGGTAGCCGGCGTGCGTACACCCATGCCCATCGCTCAGATGAAGGAACAGTTCCCCGAAGCCTACGACGAATTCGTCAAGGTCTGCGATATTCTGGAAAAGCATTACCGGGATATGCAGGATATGGAATTCACCGTAGAAAACGGCAAGCTGTACATGCTGCAGTGCCGCAACGGCAAGCGGACGGCTCAGGCCGCGCTGCGGATCGCCTGTGACCTGGTGGACGAAGGCATGCGGAGCGAAGAGGAAGCGGTGGCCATGATCGATCCCCGCAACCTGGACACCCTGCTGCATCCGCAGTTCGACGCTGCCGCGCTGAAGAAGGCGGAGCCCGTAGGCAAGGGCCTGGGTGCTTCCCCCGGCGCGGCCTGCGGCAAGATTGTGTTTACCGCTGAGGACGCGGAAGCCTGGGCGGAGCGCGGCGAAAAGGTCGTGCTGGTCCGTCTGGAGACCTCTCCCGAGGATATTACCGGCATGAAGAGCGCGCAGGGTATTCTGACCGTGCGCGGCGGTATGACCAGCCATGCAGCCGTCGTGGCCCGCGGCATGGGAAAGTGCTGCGTATCCGGCTGCGGCGAGATCGCCATGGATGAAGAGAATAAGTGCTTTACCCTCGCGGGAAAGACCTATCATGAAGGAGATTTCATCTCCATCGACGGAACGACCGGCAAGATTTACGACGGCCTGATTCCCACCGTGGATGCCACCATTGCCGGCGAGTTCGGCCGGATCATGGCCTGGGCGGACAAATACCGCCGTCTGCGGGTGCGCACCAACGCGGATACTCCCGCCGACGCGAAAAAGGCCCGCGAGCTGGGCGCCGAGGGTATCGGTCTGTGCCGGACGGAGCATATGTTCTTCGAGCCGGAGCGGATTGCCGCTTTCCGCGAGATGATCTGCGCCGACACCGCCGAAGAGCGGGAGGCCGCTCTGGACAAGATCCTGCCCTATCAGCAGGGTGACTTCGAGAAGCTGTACGAAGCGCTGGAAGGCTGCCCGGTATGCATCCGATTCCTGGATCCGCCGCTGCATGAGTTCGTGCCGCAGACCGAAGAGGACATCGCCGCGCTGGCCAAAGCCCAGGGCAAAACCGTCGAAGCGATCAAGACCCTGATTGCCTCTCTCCACGAGTTTAACCCGATGATGGGTCACCGGGGCTGCCGTCTGGCGGTCACTTATCCGGAAATCTGCAAAATGCAGACCCGTGCTGTGATCCGCGCCGCGATCAATACCCAGAAGAAGCATCCCGAATGGACCGTGAGACCGGAGATCATGATCCCCCTGGTCTGCGAAGTAAAGGAACTGAAGTACGTCAAGAAGGTGGTTGTGGAAACCGCCGACGCCGAAATCGAAGCAGCCGGTATCAAGCTGAGCTACGAAGTCGGTACGATGATCGAGATCCCGCGGGCGGCGCTGACAGCGGATGAAATCGCCACGGAAGCTGATTTCTTCTGCTTTGGCACCAACGACCTGACCCAGATGACCTTCGGCTTCAGCCGGGACGACGCGGGCAAGTTCCTGAGCTCCTACTATGATGCCAAGATTTTCGAGAACGATCCCTTTGCCAAGCTGGATCAGACCGGCGTGGGCAAACTGATGAACATGGCGATTCAGCTGGGCCGTCCCGTGAATCCGAAGCTGCATGTAGGCATTTGCGGTGAGCATGGCGGCGACCCGAGCTCTGTGGAATTCTGCCACAAGATCGGGCTGGACTATGTGAGCTGCTCTCCCTTCCGCGTGCCGATCGCCCGGCTGGCTGCCGCGCAGGCCGCGATTGCCGAGAAGAAGTAAGATTGTGAAACGAAAATGCCCTGCTGAATCCAACAGCAGGGCGTTTTCAATTCCCGGTACGGTTATGAATAGGCTTCCAGGTATTTCCGGGTGGCTTCCGCGTTGTCCGGTTTGGTATCCTCCAGCGTCATGGGCAGATCCCTCTCCCGGGCCAGGGCCAGCAGGGAATCATACTTCATCCGTCCCCGGCCGCAGGGCACGGAATCAGGCCGGGGTTTGCCGGGCGCCGGAACAAAGTCCTTCATATGGAGAACGGCAGTGCTGCTCCCAAGGCGGCGGATGCCGTCCTGAATGACGGACTCCGCCGTATCCGCGTGGGCGCTGTCGATCAGATTGACCGCGTCCAGAATGATCCGGAGATGATCGCTGTTCAGATCATTCAGCATGCGCTCCGCCAGGGCCGGCGTATGTACGATGTGGGCGCAGACCGGCTCTATGGCCAGCAGGACGCCGTTTTCCTCCGCGGACCGCAGAATGGGGGTTACCCGGTTCAGAAACAGCTGAAACATCTCCTCTGTCTGACAGGGAGCCCAGTCGCCGGCGTCGGGAGAAGGGGTTTCGGTTCCGATGCAGCGGGCGCCGATCCAGGAGGCGAAACGCAGGTGGGAAAGATAGATTTCCCGGGTTTTCTCCGCCGTTTCCTCATCCCGGACCGTCATGCCCAGATAGCAGCCCAGCACCGCACATTCTATCTTCGCCCGGGCCAGTTCCTCCCGGACTTCAGCCGCCAGCTCCCGGGTCAGCAGGCGGGGAGCATCCTCCATGCGAAAGCCGGGAACCGACTTGCTCATGGCCAGCTGCACGCAGGTAAAGCCCTGCTCAGAGGCGTAATGCAGGCGTTCCCGCAGCGTTCCGGGAAGGGTATCGTGAAGCCGAAGACCGATGTTCATGAAAGGTAGCCCTCCCGCGCCCGAACGCCGAAACGCTGCTCCAGCAGGTGCATCTCTTCGTCCGTAATGGTATTGACCCGGGGAAGATGCGCGATTTTCATATAAATCTCCGCAGCCTTTTCCGCCGTTTCGATGAGGCCGAAGGTTTCGTCCAGATCCTTTCCGGCGCCGTAGATTCCGTGCTGGCTCCAGACCACCAGGCGGGCCGTTTTCATTTTATCCGCGGTTGCTTCACCGATTTCGTTGGTGCCGCAGAGCATCCAGGGAAGCACGTTCACCCCGTCCGGGAAGACCACGATGCATTCTGTGCACATCTGCCAGAGGGTCCGGGTGAACTCCCGTTCGTCGAGAGAATGCACATAGGTCATGGCCAGCAGATTTGCCGGATGACAGTGCATGACCACCCGGTTCTCCGGATCCGCCTTCAGGCGGGCCACATGGCTCATCATATGGGCCGGGAATTCGCTGGTAAACCGGCCGCCGTCCTCAAATCCCCACAGCAGATCAGCCTGCGTTCCCTGATCCCGCAGGCGAACGATGCCCAGGTTGATTTCCGGAGCGTACTGTACATTCTTGAAATATTTTCCGGTGCCGGTGACCAGGAAACAGGCGCCGTCCAGCTCCGGCGCGGAAAAACCGGTGGGAATCGTCCGGACCGGATGATCCGGATTCAGGTATTCGCGGACTTCGGCTTCGGACAGCATCAGGCTGACGTTTCCGCCGTTTCGCTCATCCCAGCCGTGATCATACATATTGGTGACGGTGCGGATCATTTCAACCATAAAGGGCGCTTTGAGCAGATCTTTCATTTTCTGGCCTCCAGTACATTCTTTTCGTATTCTTCCACCTGAGGGAGCCATTCTCCGTCGGCGGGTTTTCCGCAGCGGCGGCAGTATTCATCGAAGATTTCGCCGAAGGGGAGGGTTTTCAGCTCTTCCTGCAGCACCATCAGCCGTGTGAACTGCCCCTTGTCCTGCAGCGCCTTGAGCTCATCATTCGGCTGCAGCAGCGCGTACAGCAGGGCTTTCTGGGTGTTGCGGAATCCGGTGGTCCAGGCTGCGATCCGGTTGATGGAAGCGTCAAAGTAATCCAGCGCGATATGAACCCTGCCGTTCAGGCCGCCGCAGCGAACGATTTCCCGGGCGATCTCCCGGGTTTCATCATCGAAGAGGACCACATGGTCGCTGTCCCAGCGGATGGGCCGGGTCACGTGAAGCGCGATTTCGGGGAAGAAGGCCAGCAGGGCGGGAATCTTATCCGATACGACCTCCGTGGGATGATAATGCCCGTTATCCATCAGCGGAATGCATTTGCCCATATTCATGGCGGCATAGCTCAGGGCGAATTCGGCGCTGCCGACGGTATACGCTTCCACACCGATGCCGAAGACCTTGGACTCGACGCAGGGTTTCACCTGGCTGAAATCGTAGGGCTCGGAAAGAATTTCATCGATGCTCTCCCGGTAGCGAACCCGGGGCCCCATCCGGTCTGCGGGAATATCCTTGAAGCCGTCTCCGGTCCAGATGTTCATCACGCAGGGCTGGCCGAGTTCCTTCGCGAGAGCGGAGGAAATCCGGATGCTGGCCTTGCCGTGCTCGATCCAGAACCGGCGGGTTTCTTCATTCGGCGAGGAAAGGGTCAGAGGATCGCATTTCGGATGGGAGAAGAAGGTGGGGTTAAAGTCGCAGCCCAGGCCGCGATCTTTGCAGAATTCAATCCATTTCGAAAAATGCTCCGGCTTCAGCTGATCCCGGTCCGCCCATTCGCCTTTTTCAAAGATCGCGTAGGAGGCATGCAGATTCATTTTCGGCGTTCCGGGGATCAGGCTCATCACCTTGTCCAGATCCGCCATCAGCTCCCCGGCGTTCCGGGCCCGGCCGGGATAATTTCCGGTGGTCTGAATTCCGCCGGTCAGCGGCTTGGAAGGATCGGTGTCAAATCCGCGCACATCGTCTCCCTGCCAGCAGTGCAGGGAAACGGGAACCGCTTTCAGGGTCTCCATCGCGGCATCGGTATCGATCCCGAGGGCAGCGTAACGTTTTCTGGCTTCTTCGTAGCTCATGCTTCATTTCCTCCTGACTCTAACTGAATTTTCAGATTTCCAAGGGCAGTTGCCTCAATCGGCAGGGCGATGACCTGACGGCCGGTTGCCTCCTCCGTCAGACGGTTCAGGAACGCGTTCCTGGCGCCGCCGCCGACGATATACAGTTTGCGGCAGGGTTTTCCGGTATTGCGCTCGATCTCTTCCACCGCCTGACGGTAACACCGGGCCAGACTGCGGTAAGCGCAGCGGAAATACCCGGCGGTACATTTCGGCGGGTGGGGAAGCTTCGCGTCAAAGGCGGCTTTCATGCTCTCCGGGGAGAGAAAAGCCGGATCATTCGCATCCACCAGGTGATCAAAACGGCTGTTTTCCGCCTCCGCCGTAATCTGATCCCAGGGCGTATCGGGACACAGCTCGGCCCGAAGCCGGTTGACCAGCCACATTCCCATGATATTCTTCTGATACCTGTTGTATCCGACGCCGCCCTCATTGCTGTAGTTGGCGGCCTGGCTCCGCTCGTCCGTCAGAGGCCCGGGTGTTTTCACACCCAGCAGGGACCAGGTTCCGGAGGAAAGATACAGCTCATTTCCCTCCATGGGAATTCCTTCCACCGCGCTGCCGGTGTCATGGGTGGCGCAGAGCATTACCCGGATCCCCCGGTATTCGCCGATGACGGTTCCGGGCTGCTGCAGCGGACGGAAGAGACCGGCCGGAAGACCGAGCGCCCGGATGATCTCCGGATCATATTCCCCGGTCGCCGCGGAAACCATCCCTCCTGTTGTGGCGTTGGTATACTCGTGCGCCTTTACGCCGCAGAGGCGATACATCAGGTATTCGGGAATCATCAGGAAATCCGTTACGCCTGCGAGCCGGCCGGCTTTCAGATCCGCGTACAGCTGATAAATTGTATTGAAAGGCTGAAACTGAATCCCCGTACGGCGGTACAGCTCCGAAAAAGGCATCCGTTCATGCACTTCGGAAATCACCGCGTTTGTTCTGGCATCCCGGTAAGCATAGCAGGGAAGAACCGGCTCCCCGCCCCGGAGCAGGACATAATCGACTCCCCAGGTATCCACGGACAGGGTTTCAATCTCCGGGAAACGCTCCAGCGCCCTGTCAATCCCGGCGCGAACATTTGCCTCCAGTGCAGCCAGATCCCAGGTCAGGGATCCGTCCTTTTCCGAAACACCGTTTGGAAAACGCCAGACTTCTTCCGTGCGGATGGCGCCCTCTTCCTTCCAGCCGACAATATGCCGTCCGCTGGACGCTCCGATATCGACAGCCAGGCTGTATTTCATGATACGACCCCCTTTTGGTTTATTATATCGTAAATGGATAAAAAATCCAATGAATTTCGGTCACTTCATTCAGCGCGGCTGACTGAAAAGAAACCTGAACGCAGAAAACACAGAAGCGGACAAAGATGATTGAGGGGAAATACTGAGAAGTATTTTCCCCTGTGATATACTGATGCTGCCATCCGCGGCATGGCAGGCAAGGATCCTGCGGAGGCTGCATGATGGCAGAACAATCCTGTGACCTGACGTTTCAAAGGAGCGTTTGAAATTGGAATTCTCAGCAGCAGGTTCGGGAGGAAATGGTCAAAGGCATGGGGACGCAGTTTGATCCCGCATACGCGAAAATCCTGATTCACATGATCGATCTGGATATCGAATATACCATGCGTGAGCATGAGGCGCTGGAAAACGGCTTTCTGGAGAACCGGATTCACTGCGAAAGCATCGGCCATGAATGCACGGGCGGAATCCTTCTTTCGAATAAGATGACCCGTATCCGGCTTTGCTGCCTGACGGATGGACGGGGTTTTGCTGTCAATCCGCATCGCCTCTCTGACAACGGGACCAGGCGGTACGGGCGGTATCCCAGTCAAATCCGCGGCGGAGAAGTGCCCGGAGGATGCGATCCCGGGTTTTGCGCGGATCCTCTTCACGGGAATCCCTGCGAAGCCTGGCCTGAATGAACAGCACCGCCTGTGAAAGCTGATCCTCTTCGGAGACGGATTCCATGATTTCAGAACGGATTTCCGGAGAAACCCCCTTGAAGCGGAGCTCCTGTTCCACACGGCGGGAGCCGTAACGGCCGGACAGGCGGTACCGCAGCCATTGCTCCGCAAAGGCCCGGTCATCCAGAAACCCTTCTTTTTCAAGCTTGTATAATACCAGATCGGTCACTTCTTCATGATAGTGATTCGCGTCCAGCTTTTTGCGGATTTCTTCCCGGCTGCAGGCCCGCCGGGCCAGCATGGCTACGGCCAGATTGAGCCCGCGGGGATACTGATGCAGCAGGGTGAACTGCCGCAACTGTTCCGGATCCACCGGATCTCCTTCCGTCAGACCGAGCTCCTTCAGATCTCCGGCTGTAAACCACCAGCTGCTGTCATCGGAGAGCGTCACCCGAAATTTGGAGCGGATACGGGAGACAGAATCCACGGTTACCATGAGGGCAGCTCCTTTCGCAGGGTCAGGCGCAGCAGATCCCGGTTGCATAAACCCAGCCGGTGATCACGGGCTTCACTGCAGCCGCCGTTCAGGGTGATCATGACCCGCCCGGTGCTTTCTTCATAGAAAGCGCCGTCGGCACATCCGTAGGCAAAGCCCTGATGACCGATGATCCGGGAAGACGAGAGACGCGGATCCCCGATAAACAGCAGACCCAGTCCGTAGGACAGGGTGGGGGACAGCTTTCCGTAGCGGGCATGAACGCGCAGCATCTCCTGCCGGCTTTCCCCGGAGATCAGGCGGGGATCCGCGTCCCGGAAAGCAGTTAAAAAGGTGAACAGCGAATCGGGCGTGATATAGAGGCTGCCGGCGGTATGACCGTAATGGCGGGCCGGATCGGCAGCGGTGAGAGGCATTCTGCCGACGGGGGTAGTTCGCAGGGTTTTTCCCGCCAGGGC
>SVGS01000029.1 GCA_015056205.1 Clostridiales bacterium
CGTTCACTATCGTTTCGTTGCCAGTCACGCCTTCAGGCATCGGAGCGCCACTCAGACCTGTCAGCTTGAAGTTGAATCCGTCTGTCGCCTTGGCCCAGTTATTGAACGTCTTCTGCGCCTTGATCTCGACGTCTATACCTTCTTCATTATTTTCTTCATTAACAAATGTTGCAGATTGATCAGAGCCAATCGGAATAAGACCTATTCCGTCAACATCACCTGAAGTGGCTCCATTCAAGGCATCTGACAGAGAATCTCCTTCCCTGTTGAACTTGGCCGGAGAGAACCAAACAGTCGCCTCTTCGCCTTCAAGCGCTTTTCTATAATACTTTGGAATGCCTACCGTAGAAATAGTACTATTTGCTGCATTTGTAACCGCAGTATACTGGACAAATGCATAGATCTCGTTTCGATCATAAGTATAGTTTCCTGTAGTTGTGCTTGCTTTTCCTGTTTCTTTAATTCTGAATGCATTCCATCCAGTCTCCAAGCCATGTATATCATCGAATACGATAGCTTCATTTTCATTGTTAACAGTTTCGATATCAGTGAAATCTCGACCATTGATCGTACTCAGACGAGAAAGCGTAAAGTTAAATTTTTCGTTTCCTGTAGGAGTACGAGAAGCAATCATCTTCTTTGCAGAAAGATTAACAGAATCAACGCTCGGCATTCCACTATATACGCCGTGCCATTCACCGCCACTATTCTTTACATATCCATCAGAAATAATCCATCCGGAAGAAGTACCAGTTATATCTGTTTTAGAGTCTTCTCTAGGAATCAAGAAGATACCGGCCCCAATGTTAATTTTTACATTTGTAGCACTTGCCAAATTCCATACAAGATGCTTTGACAATTCACTAAGCCAATCGTTTTTGCTTCCCTTTGACGTAGGTGTTGCTGTATTCCCTATTGAATTATCGTCATTTTCATTCCATGCATCTGTCCGGTTATATCTTACCGCAACCTTTCCAATAGTAACATCGCTTGAGCTGTCAAAATTGAATACTAAGACCTGTCCTTCGCGTTTAGTCAGATGCAAATTACAGGTTCCACCAATATAATCTTTTATGGCATCAGCATCAATATAGATCGTCGCATTCTCCGGATAATCTAACGTATCAATTTCAAGTTTCCCACCATTCTTGACAATCTTTGTAATGGGGGTTTCCGGATGTTTCCCTGTATCTGCTAGTGCTGCAGAAATTGAATCACCATGTGTAATAATTGGTTCAACAAAATTGTTAGTCAAATTTTCCGGAGTATCAGAAATCAGATAGACAAAATCTCTGCTCTCAAAATCCTGAATATCACTTTCTTTCCCGTTTCCAAGATAGAGAAGAACATCACCCGAATGACTTGCTCCAAAGAATACAGGTTTATCATCTTTTTGGGCTATAACAAATACACCAGCCGCACTTGCTAGATCCGCTTCAATTACAGTTCCGGATCCACGATAATCGTTAGTTGCAAAATTCGCTTGAATATGCATCTTTTGATCAAACGTTTGTGCCGTAATTGCATAGTAAACACCGTTACCAAGGATTGAAAGGAAATTATAGTCGCTCGAAACATTAATCTTAGTAAACTGAATTTCATCCGTATATGTTGTCAGTGTACCATCTGATGAATGGGTTCCAGCCGAATCAAGAACATATGCAACAGTATTAGCCTTTAATGCACTTCCGCCTTCAACAACTGAACATTTTTCATTTTTAATAACATTCTGTTCACTCGTACCTGGCTCAGCCTTTATGAGGGATATACTTCTGGATTGTTCCTGTCCAGTAAACGCAAAACCTTTGACAGGATTCCCGTTATTATCTTTCCACTCATTATTGCTTGCTGTTATAGCCTCTGTGCTGGTTATTTTTTTGACGAAATAACTCTTGTTTCCAGATTGGTGGTTGATTTCGACTTTTACATAAACATTATCATCATCCGTGAATGTCGGAAGTGAATCTCCGGCAAAAGCAATTTCATAATTCACTCCCCGACTCTTTTTAAGGTTATAATAGTTTTTTCCATCTGCCACAACAGGATTTGTACCAAAGAATATATAATTCGGTACACTCTCCATTACCGTTTCTGCATTTATAATCTCAGAATAAGTAGATGGAATCGTAGTGCCTTTATTTTTTACACTATAGATCCTTGCTTCAATATCAAAATTCTCACTGGAAAAAGCTACGCCGCCAGATTCCAATTTCTTTCCATCAATATCGATTAAACTATATGTCTGACTTCCCTGAAAAACTATATCATTTTGTAATTTACCAGGGTTGTTATTTATATCCTCATACAATCCAAATTGTTGAGTTGCATATGCAACAACTTTATCTGTTCCTTTCGTTTTCAGCTTGGCGAGTACAAAATACGTATATGCCTTTGTGTCAGAATCTATCGCTTCTAATGCTTCACCATCATATCCATAGAAGTTAAGGTTCATTCTATATTCTTTGCCATTATTATTGAAATTGACTTTGTTGTATACAACATTTGTTCCATCAACTGATATTTGATACGAATCTTTAGTAATATACCCACTCGTAAAGCGATTGCAGTTTGTTCCGCTCTTAGCTTGATCCAGGGTCAATTCATTATTGGAATTAATAAGAATCGTTTCCACTTTAGAAGCATCCACCAAAACAAAGGATCCATCCGCAGCGGTCAATCTATTCGACACATTTACGTTGCCTGTAGTTTTAAACATAGGAGAAAGCGAAAAATACTCTTTCCCATTTTGCACAGTTTTAAGCAATAAATAGTTGTTTCCATCAAGGTTCTTGTTCTCAAAAACCTTAATAGAATATTTTATATCCGCCTCTGTCGCTCCCTTAAACGGTTGTGTCCCGTTTTCGTCTGCAAATGCGGTTAACGGCATGGATTGGAACACCATAAATATCGCCATCAGAAACGCGAGTACCTTTTCCATCTTAGTCTTCATGATTTCAGCCCCTTTAATCTTGCGTATCGTGAATTAATCAATAGATGCAGCAAGTGCCGTAACCAATCTTTGGCTACGGCAAAAGCTTTCACTCTGCTATTTCGTTTACTTCGGGTTCTTTCTGTTCAATATTTTCCGGTGTCACAATCAATCTCCAATAGTAAAGATAGTTTTCTTCTGTGATTACTAATTCCAAAACCGGTTCATGGCCGTTTTCAGCATTGTTCCAGTTCTGATCATCGACACTCCACTGCCACTGCAGAGAATACTTTACGTCTTCCAGCCCTTCCAGATCCGCTACCAGACGTGCTGTATCGCCAAAGTGGAGCTCATCACCATCCCACTCAGCGTGGAAACTAACCTTGTACTTTGCTTCTGGATCAGTATCAATCTTTTTGATCAATCTAATCTCGATATACTTGGCGGCGGCTTCTTCGTCTTCGCTGTACAGCACAGCCCAGGTGTCATCCACGTTCTTCACGATGACTTCGGTGCCGGCTTCCAGATGGCCGATGGCTTCAGCGCCCTCTTCGGTGCTGGCGAAGAAATTCGCGCCTTCTTCGTTCACGATGGCCTTGTAGTAGCCTTCGGGCAGCTTGGTTTCTTCGGTTTCTTCCTCGGCTTCCTCAGCGGCCACGGCGGTCAGGTCCGCCAGGGCGACGTACTTCGCGGCGGCTTCTTCGTCTTCGCTGTACAGCACGGCCCAGGTTTCATCCACGTTCTTCACGACGACTTCGGTGCCGGCTTCCAGGCGGCCGACGGCTTCAGCGCCTTCTTCGATGCTTTCGAAGATGTTCGCGCCTTCCGCATTCACGACAGCCTTGTAGTAGCCTTCGGGAAGTTTGGCTTCGGTTTCTTCGGTTTCTTCCGTGACTTCCTCAGCGGCCGCGGCAGTCAGATCCGCCAGGGCGATGTACTTCGCGGCGGCTTCTTCGTCTTCGCTGTACAGCACGGCCCAGGTTTCATCCACATTCTTCACGACAACTTCGGTGCCGGCTTCCAGATGGCCGACGGCTTCGGCGCCTTCTTCGGTGCTCTCAAAGATGTTCGCGCCTTCCGCATTGACGGTCGCCTTGTAGAATCCTTCGGGAAGCTGCGCTTCTGCGGATTCTTCGGTTTCTTCCGTCTTTTCGGTCTCTTCGGCTTTCTTCGCGATCAGGTTAGCCAGGGCGACGTAGTTCGCCGGGGCATCGGCTTCCTCATTGTACAGGACGGCCCAGGTTTCGTCAATGGCCTTGACGGACACTTCCGTGCCGGGCTCCAGATGGGCAACCGCCGCAGCGCCTTCTTCGGTGCTCTCGAAGACATCCGCGCCTTCTTCATTCACGACGGCGGTGAAGAAGCCCTCGGCAGCTTCGGTCACTTCGGACGTTTCGGTTTCTTCCTCTTCGGTTACTTCCGCTTCTTCGGCTTCCGTCTTCACGGCGGTGTCGCTCAGCTTGATGTAGCGGGCGGCGGGTTCGACGGCTTCTTCGCCTTCGGCGGCTTCCACAGGCTCCGCGTAGAGCACAGCCCAGGTTTCGTCGATCGCCTTGACCCAGATCTCGGCGCCCGCTTCGATCCGGCCGGTGGCTTCGGCGTTTTCATCGGCGACGGTATAGACATCCGCGCCTTCTTCGTTCACAGTCACCAGGACATAGCCCTGAGCCGTCTTGTCCGCGTCGGCGGAGTTGTTTTCTTCTTCGGTGGTTTCGGTTTCGGTATTCTCCGTTCCGGCGGTTTCCGTCGCGGTGGCTTCCGTTTCGGTCACCGTACCCTCGGCGTTCTCTTCGCCTTCGGTCTTGCCGGTTTCTTCGGTATTTTCGGTTTCTTCCTTATTTTCGTTTTCTTCGGTATTCGCGGTTTCTTCGGTCAGCCCGGTTTCTTCTTCGGAGGCTTCCTCGACCGCCGGAGCGGAAACGATCCGGTATTCATCGGAGTAGTTGTCTCCGTCGATCTTGAAGCGGAAGAAGTTGTGGATGTTCTCCTCGGTCAGCTCCAGGATCATGGTCCGGCTGTAGCCGATCTTGTGCCAGCTCTCTTCGTCGGGGGAGCGGGTCTGCCAGACGATATAGTAATCGGAAAGATCTCCGTCAGCGTTCGCCTGCAGGATGATCGCGTCGCCCACCTGGGTGGATTCGGCTTCGACAGATACCCAGCCGTGCAGCGGCGCCTTGGGGGTGTCGTCGACCAGGATCTCGGCCTGGATCACTTCGGGTTCATTGGAAGGGGTCTCTTCCGTTCCGCTTTCTTCGGTTCCGTTTTCATTATTGGTGATTTCCTCAGTGGAAGCTTCGGCGCCTGTTTCGGCGGGAACTTCGGCGGAAACTTCGTTATTAACTTCTTCAGTCTGCTCCGCAGCCGTTGTATTCTCTACGTTTTCAACGTTTTCTTCTTCATTCCGGACTTCGGTCTGTTCTTTCGCAGCGGTCAGGGAGAAGGGGGTATCTTTATCTGCATTCAGGACGATTTCGCAGGTGGAGCCGGCTTCAACGTTCACCGTGAAGATGTAGGTGATGCGGGGATCAGTCGCATCGTTTACCGCTTCGGTGAAGGACACGGAATGGCCATTGGCGGAAACGCTCAGCATGTCGCCGGCGTTCAGGGTGAGACCCAGGACCACCGCGCCGCTCTCGCTCGCGCTCAGGCGGACGATGAAGGGCACGCCGGCGGTTACGACACCGCTCAGACGGCTGCCGACCTGCAGGCCCGCTTCAGCGGCCTCCGGCTCAGCAACGGTCTCAGTGATCTCTTCCGGTTCGGTTTCGGCCGGATCGGCAACCGGCTCTTCCGTCCCCTGTTCGGGAACGACGGGCTCGTTGTCCAGCTCAGAAGCCTGAATCAGTTCAGGCGTCACTTCCGGCACGTTCTTGGCGATGGTTTCCTGCGTCACAAAGCCGGCGTCGCCTTCTTCGAAGTTCTCGTAGTCGTCCTCGTCGCTGACCCAGTCGTTTTCGGCTTCGGCAGCGGCCAGGGCGGCAGCTTCTTCAGCCTGACGGGCAGCTTCCTCTTCGGCTCTGCGGGCAGCTTCCTCTTCGGCCTGACGGGCGGCCTCTTCTTCAGCCGCAGCCTGACGGGCAGCCTCTTCCTCAGCGGCCTTGCGGGCGTCTTCCTCGGCCTGGCGGGCGGCTTCCTCTTCGGCGGCCTTCCGGGCAGCTTCGATCGCGGCCTCACGGGCAGCTTCCTCAGCGGCCTGGCGGGCGGCTTCCTCGGCAGCCTGGCGCTCCGCTTCCTCGGCGGCCTGGCGGGCAGCTTCCTCTTCAGCCAGACGTTGCGCTTCGGCTTCGGCCTCACGCTGCGCTTCCTCTTCAGCCAGGCGCTGCGCTTCCTCTTCAGCCAGACGCTGCGCTTCCTCTTCGGCCAGACGCTGCGCTTCTTCTTCAGCCGCAATGCGGGCCGCTTCTTCAGCCGCAATGCGGGCTTCTTCCTCAGCCGCGATCCGGGCCGCGTCCGCAGCCGCTTCATCGTCGGTCTCTGTGGCAAACGCACCCGCGAGGCATGAAAGCAGCAACGCGATGACGCACAGCACGGAGATCCACCTGTTGTACCGTTTCATCATGATCCCTTACCTCTTCCTACGTCGTCCTGTCCTTAAGTTTATACGGATTGGATCCGTATCCGTCAGGCAGCGCTTCGAGTTACTTATCGGTTACATTCGACCTGTTTTTCAGGTTTCTTTGCGTTGCCTTTTGGGTATACCTATCCAGCAAAGATGATATCATAAAAAATCATGCTTTGCAAGGGTTTTCTGTACTTTTTTACTGAAAAAAGGCAATAGCGCCAAACCCTTTGAAATCATTGGTTTTCGGACGTTTTCGGTCATGTTTTGACAAATTACCCGACCTTTTTTTCACCAATTTTTGAAGTAACTATTTCTTCATAATTTACCCCGTTTTGTGACGATTTTCCGCCGTTTTTTAAAGATTAGTTATGTTTAACTTTGTTGTTTGTGGGCTGTTCTTTTGCCGTCCTGCCCATCTCTTTATTTAGATAAAGCGGTTTTCCGGGACGTCCCGGACGGAAAAATCCCTTGTTTTTTGGTCATTGGTATCGGTTTCGGCCAAAAGTATGAACTACTTCGACTGAAATCTACCTTTTTTATTGCATCAAAACAACATCCGGCAGCTGGCAGGATATTTTTTTGGCTCTCGTTGGCTTTTTTGTGTTTATTGGGCATTCATTCCTTTATTTTCAAGGGATCCGCCGCTGCCGCCCTTTTTTCGAAAGGTCTTGACAGCCCCGTTCCAGCCGGCTGAACCGGCCCTGTTCCAGGGAACCGGATCCGGGCCGAAAAAAAAGGATGGATCCCGCTCCAGAATCCATCCTTATAGGAAGATTTATTTCACTTTACTGCCCTTCCGTCCGGCTCCCGTTAACCGACAACGGTCTGTTCTCCGATGGTCAGGGTGTAGCCGTTCAGATTCACCTGGGAGAGATCTCCCTCAAAGCTGCTGATCACGCTGTCGCCCTGCAGAGTCCAGGAGGACTGGCTGTCCATTACCACGGCCACAGAGGAATCGCTGTCGCAGAGGATCGCGCCGGAAATCGCCTGGCTGACCAGATTCAGCGTCACATGGCCGCCGTTGGCGCCGCTCTTTCCCCAGGAATCCGCGGAAGCATCCAGGAATACGCTGCTGTCCGCCGCATAGTTAAAGGATACGTTCTCCAGGGTAATCGTCGTGGTCACGTTCGTCACATGGAACATGGAGCCGGTTTCCGCCGTCATGGAGCCGCCGGTCATGGTAAAGGTCGAAGCGCCCTCGCTGGCATCGCCGCTCATGCTCTGATAAATCAGCACATTGGTCTTCTGCGTGGACTGACCGTTCAGGGTGCTGTTGTTGCCGGTCAGGGTCGAATCCGTCAGGGTCACGCTGTTTCCGCCTTCAATGACGACCGCTTCGGACGCGGAGGCGGACAGGGTCGCGCCGGTCACACTGATCTCCGCCGTGGAATAGATGGCCGGAGAGCCTTTTCCGGACGTCGCGTAGTCGCCGCCGGTCACGTTGACGGTTCCGCCGCCCCGGTCGCTGCGGATCGCCGCGGAGGAATTGCCGCTGGTGCTGACCGTCACGTTGACCGCGTTCATCGTTCCGCCGCCGGTGGTCATCAGGCCGCCGGAATTATTGCCGCTGGTCACGATGCCGGTATTGCTGACATTCACGGTCGTACCGGCGCCGTAGCTGAAGATGCCGTTGGCATGGGCGCCGTCGGAGGTAATCGTGCTTTCCTCCACCGTCAGGGTGGCGCCGTCCTTTGCCAGGACCGTGGCGTTGATGCCGTAGAAATCCGCGCTGTCCCCGTCCGAGGAACCGGATTTGGTCACGGAGGCGCCGCTCAGGGTCACCGTATCACCGGAAACCAGGACCGCGTTTTCACTGTCCGCGCTTGAGGTATAGGAAGCGTTTTGACTGTCCTCCGTTACGGTAGCGGCCGCCGCGTATTCCGTCGGGGCACCCGATCCGCCGGGGCCGCCGGGCATTCCGCCGGGAGCGCCGGAAGGCGCGTTCTCCCCGTCCGGTTTAGCCGGAGGCTGCCCGTTCATATCGCCGCTCGGCGGAGCCGGAGGCTGCCCGTTCATGTTTCCGTCCGGGGGTTCCGGGGGCTGCTGCCCGTTGTTCATCTCTCCGCTGGGGGGAGCCGGAGGCAGCTGACTGTCCGTTTCGGTATTATCCGCCAGAGCACCGGCGGCAATCATGGCGGCGCAGAGCGCCAGGGCCAGCGTCTTCAAAATCTTTTTCATGGAGATCCTTCCTTTCTTCTTCCGTTTCATTCAGGCTGGTTATCATCCGTTTCAGCTGCCGGCGGTTCCGGTGCGCTGCCGTTCCCACTGACAGGATCGATTATACGGATCAACCTAAACCGAACTTAAAGCCGGAAGAAGAAAGAAAAAGTTTTTCAGATTTTCCGGATCCGCTCCATGATGCGCTCCGCGGCAAAGCGTTTCAGCGGCGGAAGCGCTTCCGTCACCGGTTCCGCGCCGCTGCCCGTGAAATGCATGGAGCAGGGCGTCCGTCCCGACCAGGGTTCCCAGCGGGGCAGGGGTTCGCCGTGTAGATCCTGCCCGTTCGGATCCCCGGAACGGATGAAATTGCAGAAATAATCGCACATCTGCCGGGCCAGATCATAATGCCGGCCCGTAAAGGGACGCCAGCATTTGGCCAGGGTTTCGAACCAGAACCAGAGGTCGGAAGAATGGAAGGTTCCCGGCTGATCCCAGCCCGGAATATCCGGGTCAAAGCAGTAGCAGTAGCCCTTTCTGCCGTCCGCGGCGATATCGGAGAACACTACCTTGACCGTGCACTCGATCCCGCTGAGCGCCGCGTATCCGAGGCCGGGAGCCTTTTCGCGGCTTTCCGGAATCGCGAGGAATTCCTCCGCTTTCTCCCCGAAAATCCTGCGGGCCTCCCCCTCCAGCTCCGTTTCATCCTTCGCGCTGACGCTGTTCAGGAACTCCGCGCCCGTATTGCCGGCCATCATGACCACATCCACGCATTTGCCCGTCCGGTACAGGGCAATCGGATCACCGAAGCAGAAACGGTCATCCTGCACCGTAAAGAAGGGCACATGGTTTTCCATATATTTTTCATAGCTGCGCTGCAGCGTGACGGCATCCATCGCCCGGGCTTCCTTCAGGGTTTTCACCCCCAGGAAGGCAAAGAAATCCTCTCCCTTTTTCTCCGCCTGGGCGAGCATTTCCGGCCGGCCGACTTCCCGGTACCGATAGGGATCAAAGATCATGGCGCTCATCACCACCGCCCGGGAAAAGAGCCCCGTGTTGGCCGGACAGGCCAACTGGGACATGACGCTGCCGCCGCCGGCGGACTGGCCGGCAATGGTCACCCGGGACGGATCTCCGCCGAAGGCGGCGATATTCCGTTTCACCCAGTTCAGCCCCGCCTGCTGATCCAGATTGCCGAAGTTGGCCGGGGCGTCCGGCTGCTCCTTCGTCAGCTCCGGATGGGTCAGGAAGCCCAGCGCGCCGACCCGGTAGTTCACCGTGACCACCACGATGCCCCGGCGGGCAATGCGCTCCCCGTCAAATTCCATTTCCGCCGTATATCCGCACTGCAGGCCGCCGCCGAAGAACCACACCAGCACCGGCTGCTTCTCCCCGGCCTTTTTCGCGCCGGTCCAGACGTTCAGATACAGGCAGTCCTCTCCCATGGGAATATCCGGATCCACATGCCATTCCCGGCAGTAAATATCGTCCCCGAGGCCGGGAATCCACTGCATGGAGATCGGCGCGAAGCGGGACGCGTCGCGGATGCCCGCCCAGCTTTCACAGGGCTGCGGCGCCCGCCACCGGTTCTTTCCCACCGGCGGAGCGGCAAAGGGAATCCCCTTGAAGGAAGTGATCCGGGGATCGGCCGCTTCAATCCCGCGGACCCAGCCGTTTTCCGTTTTGACCTGTCTGAGCATAGGTTTTCCTCCGTCCTCCCTTTCTTCAAAAAAGAGGGCGCCCCCGCAGGAGCGCCCCCGATGGGGTGATTATTCCTTACTGCGCAGCAGCAGCAGCCGCAACCTTGGCATCCACTTCGGGCTGCCAGACGGCCTTGTCATGCTCGAACAGCTCGTTGTAGCCGAAGCCGTCCAGCTGGGTGATCATCTCGTCCCACATCGCTTCGAACTCTTCGTCCGTGCTGCAGGTCATGATCAGGTTCCAGGTGTACTCGCACAGGCACTTGTTGACGTCGGCGCGCGTCGCGGCGATGGTGTTGTCGTCGGGAGCGGGCGTAAAGTCAACGCTGGGGCTGGCCAGCAGCTTGCCGTTGGCCTTCATCCAGGCCACGTCATCCTCGGCGCCGTACATCTCGGACCATTCCTTCTTCATCTCGGTCATGGTCATGTCCTTGTAGGACTTCCAGTACTTCTGGGCATAGCGCTCACCGGTCTTGGGGTTCACGCAGATGGAGGAAACGATCCACTGGTTGATGGCGTTGTTGCCGTCGTTGTATCCGCCGCCGCCGTATTCTTCCGGCACGGGCAGGTTGTTCATCAGGGCGTCATCCTTGTAGGGAACGAACTTGCCGTCTTCGCCGACGATGTAGTTCAGGCCTTCGATACCGTCGTGCTGGAAGGTGGCTCCTTCGGGGCTGGCATACCAGTCAAGGAATTCCATGATCCGGTCATACTTCTCGCCTTCGACCTTGGCGCCGATACCGAACATACGGTCGGAACCGAAGTAACGGTCAGCATCCGCATAGTAGGTCTGGTCTTCCACGGGGATGAAGCGGAAAGCGGTGCCGGCGTTCAGCCGTTCCACATTGTTCCAGAAACCGGTTTCCCAGCTGTACCACATCATGTCGGCGCGGCCGGTGGAGAGCTTGTTCATGACGCTGTCCCAGTTCTGGGTTCCGGAATCCGGATCCACCAGGCCCCTCTGGTTCGCCTGGTTCAGGAACTTGGTGATGGTGTAGTAGGCGCTGTCGCGCTCATACAGCTTCTTGAAGGTGTTGTCGGGCATCAGCATCGCGCTGCCCTTCAGCTTCTGGCCGTACCAGGTGGTCAGCTGCACAACGTTGGCGGGGCCGGACATGTTGTCGTTGTTGTCCCAGTCCGCCCACAGGGTGAAGGGATAGGCGGGATCGCCTTCTTCGTTGGCGGGATGGATCTCATGGATCTTCGCCAGCGCGTCCAGCAGGTCATTCAGGTTCGCCAGTTTCGGGGAACCGATCTGCTTGTACAGATCCCAGCGCAGCATGGGGCTGGAATAGATCACGTCGTCCGTAACGGTGGTGGGGGAAGTATCGGTCATTTCGGTGGGAATGCCGTAGTACTTTCCTTCAACGCCGGTCAGGCCCTTGTTGAAAGCGTCGATCTGCGTTTTGAAGACCATGATGTTGGAGCACTCAGGCAGCTTGTCGCTGATGTCCTTCGCCAGGCCCGCTTCGACGATTTCCGGGAACTTGGACTTGTCCACGATCAGGATGTCACCCAGATTGCCCTCTTCGGAGCGGGTGGCGTAGATCGTGTTGCCGACAACCTGGGACGCGATGATGTTCAGCTCGATGTTGAACTTGTCCTTGATCAGCTTGGCGAACCAGCCGGACTGGATACCGTTGTAGTTGGCCGCATCATCGTAGACGTCGATGGTCAGGAGTTCCTTCCCCTCGGCCACCGCGCTGACGGAAACCAGGCTCAGGAGCATGGCGAGCGTCAGCAGGACAGACAGAAACCGTTTCATACTGAAAACCCTCCTTTAATATTATGAATTAAGGCATATCCGCCTTTATTCCGATTCAGAATAATCCCTTCACCGGGCCGCTGCCGGGAAAGCCGTCAGCCCTTCACCGCGCCGATCATAATGCCCTTGGTGAAATAGCGCTGGAAGAAGGGGTAGATCAGCATCACCGGGAGCACCACCACCACAGTCACCGACATGCGGATCGAGGTAGCCGTCGCGGCGGTGGCCAGGCCGGCCATGATCGCGCTGGAGTTGGTGGTGTTGCTGATCAGCGCCTTCAGGCTGTTCGCCTGGGTGATATACTGCCACAGCTTATACTGCAGGGTATCCAGGTCCGGGCGGTTGGTCATCAGGAGCAGGTTGTCCTGGAACGCGTTCCACTGGTTCACCGCCGCGAAGATGGCGATGGTGGCCAGGATCGGCTTGATGACCGGAAGCATGATCTGCCAGAACACCCGGAGGGTTCCCGCGCCGTCTATTTCGGCGGCCTCCTGCAGCTCCTTCGGCACCGACTCACAGTAGGTCTTGCACAGGATGATGTAGAAGGGCTGGACGATCATCGGGAAAATGTAGCCCCAGAAGTTGTTCGCCAGGCCCAGGTTCCGCATGCACAGCACCCAGGGAATGATGCCGGCGTTGAAGTACATGGTCACCGCCACGAACCGGAACCAGAGCTTCCGCTTCCACATGGTGTCCCGGGTGAACATATAGCCCAGGAAGGCGGCGATCAGGACGGTCAGCAGGGTTCCCACCAGCGTACGCAGCAGGGAAATCTTCGCCGCGTCCATCAGGCCGGGGATATTGACCATGCGCTCGTAGTTCTTGAAATGGATCTCCATGGGCCAGAACAGAACCTTGCCCCGTTCCGACAGGTTGTTCGCGCTGATGGAGTTGATGATAATGTAGTAAAAGGGATACGCGCAGACGAAGGCGAAGATCGCATAGATAAAGTAGGTCAGCACACTGACGACCCGGTCCCCGGGGCTCTGCCGGTTCATGGGATTGATATGCTTCTTCTTCGGCGCGGCCTTGGTTGTCATCCTTTCTTCCCTCCCATCCGTCACACGAAGCCTTCCCCGCGGACGAGGCGGGAAACCGTATTGGTGATGAAGAGCAGGCCTACGCTGACGATGCTCTTGAGCATGCTGATCGCCGTGGACAGGGGGTAGTTGCCCCGGCCGGTGGTGGCGATGTTATAGACGTACAGATCCAGCACTTCGATGGACTTCTTGTTGAAGTTGTTCATGAACACGTAGTACTGCTCCATGCCGTTGGACAGGAAGTTGGCGATATTCAGCATGACGATCACGAAATAGGTCGGCAGCAGGCAGGGGATCGTGATCCGCCAGATGATCTGCATCCGGGTCGCGCCGTCCACCTTGGCCGCCTCGATCATCTGCTCGTCGATCGCCGTGATCGCCGCCAGGTACATGATCGCCGCCCAGCCGGCGTTCTTCCAGGTGAGCCACAGCCACATCCGGAACCAGACATGCTCCTTGGAGCTGAGGAAAGCGATGGGCTTTTCGATCACGCCCAGGCTTACCAGCACCGTATTGACCGCGCCGGTGGAGCTCAGCACGTTGAAGGCGACCGAGAACACCAGCACCCAGGAGATAAAGTTCGGCAGGGTGGTAACCGTCTGGACAAACTTTTTGTAGGGCTTGCAGCGGATTTCATTGAGAAACACCGCGAAGATCATCGGGAACCAGCTGAAGGCCAGGGAGATGCCGCTCATGGCGAAGGTATTCACCAGCACCCGCCCCACGTCCGCCATACGCACCGGATTGGTTACGATAAACTCAAACCACTTCAGCCCGACAAAGGTCTCCGAGGAAATGGGCTTCGGCGGCATATAGTCATGGAAAGCGTAGATCCAGCCGTACAGGGGATAGTACGAAACCAGGCCGACCAGCACCAGAAAAGGCAGAATGTACAGAAACTCGATATAAGATCGCTTCCGTTTGCTCATTTTTTTCTCCCTTCTTCCGGCTCATCCTTCGCCGCCCGGCCTTCGGAATATCCCCTTTTCCGAAGGATCCGGCGGATCCGCATGGGTTATTATCTGTTCGTGTAACTTTTCCTCTACTTTATAGCAGGATCGCGTGACTCCCGCAATGCCTTTTTCTGTCGAGTTAGGGACAAAAATTGCGGTTTGTTTTGCGCAAACGATTCCATTTTTGTTTGATCTGGTGTATAATCTGTCAGAAAGCACTTTTCCGGTTCCTGAAGGAGAGACAAAATCAACGTTTCCGGAGGACAGAGGCCATGAGCATCTTCTATGAACACCGGGAAGAAAGGCTGTTTATCGGAGAAATCACCCATTTTCCTTTTCCGCTCCACGTGCATGAGCTGGCCGAGCTGATCACCGTGACCGCCGGCAGCGTACAGGTGACCATCGACGACATCCGCTATACGCTGGAGCCCGGCGATACCGCTATCGTGTTTCCCATGATCGCCCACAGCTACGATATGATTTCCCCAGATCTCCGGGGGCAGGTGGCGATCTTTCCCCCGGACATTATTCCGGAATACTCCGCCACCTTCCACAGCCTGGTTCCGGAATATCCGGTGCTCCGGGCGGAAAAAAGCGTACCGGATATCCGGTACGCCCTCGCCCGCCTGGAAAAAATGACCATGGAAAAGGATCTGCCCCTGTGCGTCGCCTATCTGCATGTGCTGCTGGCCGCCACGCTGCACAACCTGAGCTATCATCCGGTATATGAGCTGGGCGAGATGGCGCCCGGAGACCGGATTATGCGGTACGTGGCGGAGCACGCCTGCGAGGAGATCACGCTGGAGAGCGCCGCCCACGCCCTCGGGCTCAGCCCTTCCCATCTTTCCCATTTTTTCGGAGACACGCTGCATATCAATTTCCGCCGCTTCATCAACGCCAACCGCATTTCCAAAGCCCGGCTTCTGATGCGGGATCCGAACATGACCCTGACCATGATCAGCGACGCCTGCGGATACGCCAATATGCGGACCTTCCGGCGGGCCTTTCAGCGGGAGGTGGGGCTGCTGCCCTCGGATTTCATGCAGGAACTGCACCATAAAATATGAGACCGGGGATCGCTCCCCGGTCTCTCAGCGTCAGATCTGACCGGCAATATCCGGATTTTCGCCCCGGATCAGCACCTTCGCGCCCTGAGCCGCTTCCGCGGAATCCGCATGGGCCAGCAGCCATTTGTTGGCCGCCCAGAGGATCTCGTCCTCCGCGTTTTTCACGGTAATCTCAGGCTTCGCCAGATTGGTTCCCTTCGGCAGAACAACGATCACCTTAAAGCCCTGTCCCTTCTTCGCGCTGCAGGGGGCGTAATGCAGGGTGGTCGCATAAACCTCGACCAGGACGCCGGCCGGCACGCTGTAGGCAGCCACCTTTTCCGCGTCCAGCACACCGTTCTCATCCAGGTCCTCCCGCTTGGCCAGCAGCAGGATGAAGTCCTCCGTACCCACGTTCAGCTCGGAATCCCGATGGTATTCCAGGCAGTTCATCTTCGTATTATGGCCGTTGCACCAGCCCACCTGAACCGGCATGCCGCCGTAGGCGTTCAGCCGGAATTCCTTCTCGATGGCCAGGGCCTGCAGCTCCGGCTGCTCCGGCACATACTCCACGCCGTCGGGACAGGGCGTCACCCGGTCCAGCGTTTCCAGCAGTTCCTTCACATCATACCCGGTCAGCACCTGGCCGTAGTTCCGGAAGGAAGGATCGGAAACAGGCAGAATGTTCAGTTTGCTCATAAATGGTCTCCTCCTTTTATTTTCTTCCCGGCGCTTTGCCCGGGAAAAGACTCCGGATCGGAAAAGCGGATCAGAAATTCTTCGTCAGGTCATACCGTTCATAGAATTCCCGCCGGTAATCCAGTAGCCGGTCCTCCGCGATGGCCTGCCGGATCTCCTCCATCATATGGATCAGGAACCGGAGGTTATGGATGGAGGCCAGGCGCCCCGCGGTGATCTCCTTCGCGTTGAACAGATGCCGGATATAGGCCCGGGTAAAGTTGCGGCAGGCGTAGCAGTCGCACTGATCGTCCAGCGGCGTAAAGTCCCGGGCATATTTCCCGTTCTTCACCACCACCCGGCCTTTGCTCGTCAGCACGGAGCCGTTCCGGGCGATGCGGGTCGCCAGCACGCAGTCAAACATATCCACGCCCCGGATGACCGCCTCAATGAAGCAGTCCGGCGTTCCCACGCCCATCAGATAGCGGGGCTTCTCCTCCGGCATGTAGGGCATCAGCTCGTCCAGCATCTCATACATCACCGGCTTGGGCTCCCCGACGCTGAGTCCACCGATGCCGTAGCCGATAAAGTCCATATCCCGCAGCGCCTTCGCGCTTTCCACCCGCAGATCCTTATAGAACGCCCCCTGCACGATGCCGAAGAGGGCCTGATCCTCCCGGGTGTGATGCGCCTTGCAGCGCTCCGCCCAGCGATGGGTCCGCTCCATCGCCTCCTTCGCCGTTTCCCAGTCGCAGGGATAGGGGGAGCACACATCGAAGGCCATGGCGATATCCGATCCCAGCGCCTGCTGGATATCCATGGATTCCTCCGGCCCGATAAACTGCTTCGAGCCGTCCAGGTGGCTGCGGAAGGTCACGCCCTCCTCCCGGATCTTCCGGATTCCCGCCAGGGAAAACACCTGAAAACCGCCGCTGTCCGTCAGGATCGGCCCGTGCCAGTTCATGAAGGCATGGAGCCCTCCCGCTTCCCGGATCAGATCCTCGCCGGGGCGAAGATGCAGATGGTAGGTATTGGAGAGCAGGATTTTGGTTCCGATCTCCTCCATTTCCCGGGGCGTCATCGCCTTGACGCAGGCCGACGTGCCCACCGGCATATAGATCGGCGTGGGAATATCCCCGTGCGGGGTATGCAGCACCCCCAGACGGGCTCCGGACTGCCGGCAGACATGGGTTACCTCATAACTGAATAGCGGCTTCACTGAGCTCTCCTGTTCCCGCCCTCAGGCGTTTTTTTCACAGCAGTTCATCCACGCCTACGGGCTTGAATTTATCGAATTCTTCCAGCTTCTGCACGACTTCCTCCCGGATGTTCAGCTGGTTCGGCTTCCGGGGCGGTTCCGTGTCCTCGGGGATCGTCAGAAGATCCGCGTACAGATTCCAGACGCCTCCCTCCGGCATGGCGTGGAAGGTCATTTTCTCCCGGGTGACGGGATGGCGGAAGGTCAGCCGGTAGCCCCACAGGGCAATCTGCTGCCCGGGAATTCCGTAGCCGTACCGGTTGTCGCCCCACAGCGGGGCGCCGATATTGCTCAGCTGGACCCGGATCTGATGGCTGCGCCCGGTCTCCAGCCGGATGGCGCAGAGGCTGGTTCCTTCCCGGGCGGCGATCCGCCGGCCGTGCAGCACCGCCAGCTTTCCGCCCTTGACGTCCGCCTCGCAGACGACCACCCGGTTTTTAATCTCGTCCTTGATCAGATAATCCGTCAGGGTAAACTCTTCCGGCGTTTCCCCGCAGGCGACGCACAGGTATTCCCGGCCCAGCTCATGCTCCCGCATCTGGGCCGATAGCCGGCCGGCCGCCTTGCTGGTGCGGGCGAACACCATCAGCCCGCCCACCGGTCGGTCCAGCCGGTGCACCAGTCCCAGATAGACGTTTCCCGGCTTGTGATACCGCTCCCGGATATAGGCCTTCATTTCCGTCAGCATATCCGAATCCCCGGTGCTGTCCGCCTGGGAAAGCATGTTCGGCGGCTTGACCGCTACCAGCACATGGTTATCCTCATACAGCACATCCGCTTCAGCCACGCTGCCACCTCCCGCTGGCTCCGCAGGGCAGAACGCCCCCCGCCGTCACCGGCAGGCACAGCTCCTGGCTGTCCGTCTGTCCGCCGAAGCGGCCCGCCACGCAGCGGTTCAGCATATTGGCCAGCACGCTGGCCTGAAAACCGGTGGTATAGGAATTGATCAGGAAAAACAGGGGCCGGTCGCTGAGCGCCCCGGCGCAGGTTTCCACCAGACCGAAGAGCTCGTTTTCCAGCTTCCAGACCTCCCCGGAAGGTCCCCGGCCGTAGCTGGGAGGATCCATCAGGATTCCGTCATAGCGGTTTCCCCGCCGTATCTCTCGCCGCACAAAGGCCAGCGCGTCCTCCACAATCCAGCGGAAGCGGGTTTCCGGCAGCCCGGAAAGCTCCCGGTTCTCCTTCGCCCAGAGCACCATGCCCTTCGCCGCGTCCACGTGGGTCACATGCGCTCCCGCCGCGGCGCAGGCCAGCGTCGCGCCTCCGGTATAGCCGAACAGGTTCAGTATCTTCAGATCGTTCCGGCCGGAGGAGCGGATCAGGCCGCTCATCCATTCCCAGTTCGCCGCCTGCTCCGGAAACAGGCCGGTATGCTTGAATCCGGTCGGCCGGACATAGAAGGAAAGATCCCCGTGGCAAACCGTCCAGCGCTCCGGCAGCTTCCGGAAGAATTCCCATTCTCCGCCGCCCCGCTCGCTCCGGTGATACCAGGCCATCGCCTGCTTCCACAGGCGCTCCTCCGCTTTGGGCCAGATCGTCTGAGGATCCGGACGCCGCAGAATGATCCCCCCCCAGCGCTCCAGCTTCTCGCCATCGCCGGTGTCCAGCACCTCATAATCCACCCAGGTATCGGCTAAAAACATTGTTCAGACCTCAATCTCTCAGTTCCTGTTTCCGTCGGATCCGGGTCATTCCCCGTCCCGGAACCGGGGAAGCACGTCCGCGTGGAGCCGGATCAGCGCGTCCGCCACATCCATGCAGTACAGCCGGTCCAGGCCTTCCATCGCCGGATCCGTCTCCAGCACTTCGCGCAGCGCTTCCCGGTCGCCAAAGGCCGCCCGGGCCGCCAGGCGGTTGACCGCGTCCACTTCCCGCAGAATCTCCGCCAGCGCCGGAGGCAGGGAAATCCGCTGGGGGATTTCCTCCCCATCCCGCAGGGTCAGCTTCGCCTCAATCACGGCCTCCGGAGGAAGCGCGGGCAGATTGCCGTTGTTTTTCCGGGCCACCGCCTCGATTTCGGCGCTTTCCTTCCGCAGGAGCGCCAGCGCCAGTCGCATCGGCCGGACCGGAGGCACTTTGGACAGGAGCAGCAGCTGCGCCATCGCGCCTTCCCGGCTCTCCGCCCCCTGCTCCCGCACGGTATTCATATACAGGATCCGCTCCTTGCGCTTCTCCACGGTTTCCCCGAACTCCGGCCTTTCCTCCGGAATATAGTCCGGTTCCGCCGGCAGAAACTCCGCCAGATCCGTCACGTCCCCGGCGGGCAGCGCGTCCCACCAGTCCAGCCAGCGGCGGCTGAGGGCTCCCAGCTCTCCGTTCCGGGCCGCCCGCTTCAGCTTTTCCGTCCGGTCCAGATTCCCGTCCGCGATGCGCAAAAGAAAGGCGAATCCCGGCAGCCCCGCCACCGTCACCTGTCCCCGCTCCGGAGGGATTTTCATTCGTTTCAGATAAGTATCCACGCCGCTGGCGCCCTTCATGGGCGTCCGTCCGAGGCCGAAGCAGCGGTATCCGCGGCGCAGAAACACCTCGGTGATCCGCGCGGCCGGCTGGCCCAGGCTGATCACCAGTGCTTTCGGACAGGCGCCGTCCATTGCGTCGCAGAGGCGCAGCGCCTCCTCCCCGGCCCGCAGGGTATGCATGAGTCCGCCCAGGCCGCCGTTGACCCGGGCCTGATCCGCCAGGCCCGGATTATCCTCTCCCTCGCCGCTCAGCGCTTCCCGGTCCATCCGGAAGCGGCTGCCCGGCTGGCAGTCTCCGGCGTAGATCACGCAGTCCGCCCCGTCCAGCACCGTTTTCCGGTCCGCCGAAACGGTCCAGCTGCCGCCCGCGCCCGCCTTTTTCCGCACGGCGTCTCCGTAGCCCTGCAACAGTTCGGTCATGGCGGGATTTTTCTCCTCCGCCGTCAGATCCGCCTCCGCCCGTCCGGCAAACAGCAGATCCGTCAGGAGGCCGGGCAGCAGCGTGGGAATATCCTGCCCGATCAGCGCGATTTTCATACTTTCTCCACAGCCAGGACGGCCTGTTTTCCGTTGATATCCCAGGCCTTGCCTTCCGTCTGATCCTTCCGGACCACTTCCAGCGCCAGCGTGGCCCGCTTCACCATCTCATCGTAAGCTCCGAGCGCCTCCGCCAGGGTGTCGTCCGCGCTGTAGGTCACCCGGATCCGGTCCGTCACTTCAAAGCCGGCTTCCTTCCGCATGGTCTGCAGCTTGGAGATCACCTCCCGGGCATAGCCTTCCCGGATCAGCTCTTCCGTCAGATTCGTATCCAGCACCACGGTGATGCCCCGGTCCTCCGTGGCGGTAAAGCCCGGCTTCTGGGCCGGCTCGGTCAGCACATCCGCTTCCGCCAGCACCACTTCCGTCCCGTCGATCGTGAAGGAAACGGTCTCGCCCCGCCGGAAGGCATCCACCACGTCGTTGCCGTCCATCTCTGCCAGATGCTGGCCGATCCGGCCGAGCAGCTTGCCGTACCTCGGTCCGAGGGTCCGCATCTGGGGCTTCAGCTTATAGGTTGTGAACGCCCGGGCGTCTTCCGTAAAGATCACTTCCCGCACGTTCAGCTCATCCTCGCACAGCTCCTGGTACGCCTGCTCGAAGGAAGCGCCCCGGACGTACAGGGTCTGAACCGGCTGGCGGACCTTCAGGTTGGCCGCGTTCCGGCAGGCCCGGCCCAGCTGGATGACCTGCAGCAACGCCTTCATCTGCGCCTCCATCTCCGGATCCACCGCCGCGGGATCGCTGACGGGGAAATCACACAGATGCACGCTTTCCGGCGCTCCGGGAACATTGTTGACCACCAGGTTCTGGTAGATCTCCTCCGCCAGGAAGGGGATAAAGGGCGCGCAGAGCTTCGACAGGGTCACCAGCACATGATACAGGGTCGCGAAGGCCGCTTCCTTGTCTCCGGCCATGCCCTTGCCCCAGAACCGCTCGCGGCCCCGGCGCACGTACCAGTTGCTCAGATCGTCCACGAACTCGGCCAGCGCGTCGGCGCTTTCCGTCACCTTATAGGCCGCCAGCCCCTCGTCCACCTCGCGGATCAGGGTGTTCAGCCGGCTCAGGATCCAGCGATCCATCAGCGTCAGCTCCACCTTGTCCAGCGGATGGGCCAGCGGATCGAAGCCATCGATCTGCGCGTACATGGCGAAGAAGGCGTAGGTGTTCTGCAGCGTGGCCAGGAATTTCCGCTGTCCTTCCCGCACCGCCTCCTCCGAGAACCGGGAGGGCAGCCAGGGAGCGGAAGTCGTATAGAAATACCACCGGAGCGCGTCCGCGCCGAACTTGTCCAGCATCACGAAGGGATCCACCACGTTGCCCAGATGCTTGCTCATTTTCCGGCCTTCCGCGTCCTGCACATGACCCAGAACGATACAGTTCTCAAAGGGCGCCCGGTCGAACAGCAGGGTGGAAATGGCCTCCAGGGTATAGAACCAGCCCCGGGTCTGGTCGATGGCTTCCGAGATGAAGTCCGCGGGGAAGCGCTGTTCAAAGATTTCCTTGTTTTCGAAGGGATAATGCCACTGGGCGAAGGGCATGGAGCCGGAGTCGTACCAGCAGTCGATGACCTCCTTGACCCGGTGCATTTCGCCGCCGCACTCGGGGCAGCGGATGGTCACCGCGTCGATGAAGGGACGGTGCAGCTCGATATCCGGGCCGGGATCCTGAATGGCCATCTCCCGCAGCTCCGCGATCGATCCGACCACATGCAGATGGCCCTCCGCGCACTTCCAGACCGGCAGGGGCGTGCCCCAGTAGCGCTCGCGGCTCAGGCCCCAGTCGATCACGTTCTCCAGGAAGTTGCCCATCCGGCCTTCCTTGATATTGTCCGGCATCCAGTTGATCGTCCGGTTGTTCCGGACCAGATGATCCCGCAGCGCGGTCATCCGGATGAACCAGGTCGGCCGGGCGTAATAGAGCAGGGGTGTATCGCAGCGCCAGCAGAAGGGATAATCATGGGCGAAGGGCACCGCGGCAAACAGAAGGCCCCTCTCCTTCAGATCCTTCAGGATCATGGGATCCGCGTCCTTGACGAAGACGCCCGCCCAGTCGGTTTCCGGAACGAATTTACCCTGGGCGTCCACCAGATTGACAAAGGGCACGCCGTTCTCCCGGCAGACCCGGTTGTCATCCTCGCCGTACGCCGGAGCGATATGCACGATGCCGGAGCCGTCCTCCATGGTGACATAATCGTCACAGACCACGAACCATGCCTTCCCGTCCGGCTCGGCGAAGCGGTACAGGGGCTCATATTCCATGCCCTTCAGGCTTTCGCCCGGGAATTCCTCCCCGACCGTCACCGGCTTGTCTCCGAAGACCTTCTCCACCAGGGCTTTGGCCATGATATAGGTTCCGTCCTCCGCCGTCACCCGGCAGTAGGTATCCCGGGGATTGACGCACAGGGCCAGGTTACTGGGCAGCGTCCAGGGCGTGGTCGTCCAGGCCAGCAGATACAGATTCTCCTCCCCCTTCGCCCGGAAGCGGACGAACGCGGAGGTTTCCTTTACGTTTTTATACCCCTGGGCCACTTCATGGCTGGAAAGCGCCGTTCCGCAGCGGGGGCAGTAGGGCACGATCTTGTGCCCCTGGTACAGCAGGCCTTTTTCATGGATCTGCTTCAGGCTCCACCATTCGCTTTCGATATAGGAGTTTTCATAGGTGATATAGGGATGCTCCATGTCCACCCAGTAGCCCACCTGTTCGGACATCTTCTCCCACTCGTGCAGGTATTTCCACACGCTTTTCTTGCACTCGGCGATGAAGGGTTCGATTCCGTATTCCTCGATCTGGGGTTTGCCGTCCAGGCCCAGGGCTTTTTCCACCTCGAGCTCCACCGGAAGGCCGTGGGTATCCCAGCCCGCCTTCCGCAGCACGTTCTTCCCCTTCATGGTCTGGTACCGGGGGATCAGATCCTTGATCACCCGGGTCTCGATATGACCGATATGGGGCTTGCCGTTGGCAGTCGGCGGTCCGTCGAAGAAGGTAAACCGCTCCTGACCGTCCCGATGATGAAAGGACTTGCGGATGATATCCCGCTCCTTCCACATCTGCGCGACGGCCTTTTCCCGGGAAACGAAATCCATATTGGTCTCAACTTTGCTGTACATACTGTCCTCCACCGTTCCTTGTGCTTTGTTTTTTCTTACAGGGTTCCTTCCCGGAACCGCTTTTCCGCTTCTTCCATGATCTTTTCCGTGGCGCTGACGCCGCAGCGGCTGGCTCCGGCTTCCCGGGCCGCCAGGACGGTATCCAGATCCCGGATCCCGCCGGATCCCTTCACGCGCACCCGCTCCGATACGCACCGGCGCATCAGCCGCAGATCCTCCAGGGTGCATCCCGCGCTGCCGTATCCCGTGCTGGTCTTGACGAAGTCCGCCCCGCCCGCTCGCTCAGGCGGCAGGCCAGCTCCTTTTCCTCCTCCGTCAGATAGCAGGTCTCCAGGATCACCTTCAGGAGGGCTCCCTCCCGGTGCGCCAGCTCCGCGATCTGCCGGATTTCCGACTCCACGTAATCGGTCCGGCCGCTTTTCAGCTTTCCGATATTGATCACCATGTCCAGCTCCTGGCAGCCTTCCTTCAGCGCCAGGGCGGCCTCCGCCAGCTTGACGGCCGTCTCATGCGCGCCGTGGGGAAAGCCGATCACCGTGCAGACCTTCACCGGGCTGCCCTTCAGCATTTCCGCCAGAATCGGCACGTCGCAGGGACGGGCGCACACGCTGGCTGTCCCGTATTTCAGGGCTACTTCGCAGCCCCTGCGGATCTCCGCCTCCGTCAGCCAGGGCTGCAGGGTGGAATGATCCAGCATTCCGGCTATATCCTTCGGGGTCAGAGCCATCTTGTTTCCCTCCTTTTCACGGAATGCCCCGTTATGCTTTCCGGCCTTACTCCGTCCGCAGGGCGACCACCGGATCCTTCCGGCTGGCGATGCGGGAGGGAATCAGGCCCGCGATCAGCGTCAGCACCATGGAGATGCCCACCAGCGCCGCGCCCGCCAGCGGCGGCAGGGCGGCCATGTTGGGAATCTTCGTCAGTCCGAGCAGAATCCAGTTCGCCACCAGAATCAGCAGCAGGGTCACCAGAATGCCCATCACGCCGGCTGCGAAACCGACGATCAGGGTTTCCGCGTTAAACACCCGGGACACATCCCGCCGGCTGGCGCCGATCGCCCGCAGAATACCGATCTCCTTGGTTCTCTCCAGGACGCTGATATAGGTAATGATGCCGATCATAATGGAGGAAACCACCAGGGAGATGGACACGAAGGCCACCAGCACGTAGGAGATCACATCCACGATGGTGGTGACGGAGTTCATCAGAAGCCCCACATAATCCGTATAGTGGATCCGCTGCTTTTCCTCCACGGAGCTGTTGTAGCTTTCAATCAGCTCCGTAATCTTGTTCTTGGACTCGAAGTCCTTCGGATAAATATCGATACCCGCGGGCTTATCCGGATCGCTGACGCCCATCTTCTCCAGATTATCCTTCAGCGAGCTTCCGCCCAGCATCATGGTTCCCTTGCCCACGAACTGCTTCAGCAGATCCTTGGTCAGCAGCGGACGGTAGGCCTCCGGAATCATGCCGGCGGGAATCAGTCCCCTCTCCTCGAGCAGGGTCAGGAAGTCGCTGACCTCCATGGTGTCCAGCAGGCTCAGCGCGTCCTGCAGCTCCGTGGTAAAGGGGTGGCCGGTGAACACATCCGTCGACGGATCCGCCAGCTGCTCCCGGACGATTTCGCTGTCGTTGACCTTCTCCAGCAGGAAGTCCATCAGCTCCCGGCGGTAGCCGATGCCGCCCGACATGGAGGTGGCCACCGCCCCGGCCGCGGGGCGGAGAATGCCGACCACCCGGATTTCCGGAGCCTCCGCCAGTTTTTCCTTCAGATACTCCGCGTCTCCGGACCGGTCCGTCCACAGGCTGCCCTTTTTCTCGAAAACATCCGTGTTCACCAGGAGCCTGAACCGCAGGGCCATCAGCTCCTCATAGGTGAACACCAGCTCCTCGCTCTGAATCGGTTCTCCCCGCATGAGCCGCTGATACAAACCCGGCAGCTCCGCCTGATCCTTCAGGCCCAGGGAATACAGCGCGTAGTCGCTCAGCTCGTTCCGGCTGTTCAGGATGATCACCACTTCGTCCATGGCCTTCGGCATCCGCCCGGCCAGCACCGTATACTGGGACTGCAGCAGCTGCTCATTGTCCAGGAGCGGGGTGAAAACGTTCAGCCGGCGCATGGTCGTGTTCATCATGGTGCTCTGAATGCCGGAAGTCATGCCGGCCATGTTCACCATATCCATCACGCCGGTCGCCTCCATCGCGGTGGAGGGGTTGACCTGCAGTGGTTTTTCCTGATCGATCCGGTACAGGGTCAGCGGGGTATTGTATTCATACTGAATGCCGGATACATACTGCTCGATTCCCGTTTCCGGACGCTCCAGCCAGGCCTTGAAGGAGGTCATGTCGTTCTCCGTGATGCCGTTCATCCAGGCGCTCAGCAGATTGGTCATCCGGCTGCCCGTATAAACCTTTCCTTCCTCCCGGACCTTCTCCCCTTCCGACAGGTCCATCAGCCCGGAAAGCGTGTCCGTCATATCCACGGTGCTTTCCCTGATCTCCAGCGGATAGGAGGACAGCGTATCCCGTTCCACCCGCTCGATATACCGGTTCACGCCGTTGGAAAGGCTCAGGATCAGTGCGATTCCGATGATGCCGATGGAGCCTGCGAAGGCCGTCAGGATCGTCCTTCCCTTCTTGGTCAGCAGGTTGTTCAGGCTCAGGTTCAGCGCCGTCAGGAAGCTCATGGAGGTCTTCGGCGTCTCCAGGTTCCCGGCCTTCCCTTCCTCCTGCGCCCGCTGCGCCCCCTGCGCCCCCTGCGAAGCGGCGCTGTCACTGATCACCCGGCCGTCCAGCAGCCGGATGATCCGGGTCGCGTAGGCATCCGCCAGCTCCGGGTTATGGGTCACCATGATCACCAGCCGGTCCCGGCTGATCTCCCGGAGAATCTCCATCACCTGCACGCTGGTCTCGCTGTCCAGCGCACCGGTGGGCTCGTCCGCCAGCAGCACCTCCGGATTGTTCACCAGCGCCCGGGCGATCGCCACCCGCTGCATCTGGCCGCCGCTCATCTGATTCGGCTTTTTCTTCAGCTGATCCCCCAGCCCGACCTTCTCCAGGGCTTCCACCGCCCGGCGGCGGCGTTCCTCCCGGCTGACGCCGCTCAGCGTCAGCGCCAGCTCCACGTTGGCCAGCGCCGTCTGATGGGGAATCAGATTATAGCTCTGGAACACAAAACCCACGGAGTGGTTCCGGTAGGTGTCCCAGTCATGCTCCCGGAACTCTTTGGTGGACTTTCCGCGGATGATCAGATCGCCGGAGGTATACTGATCCAGCCCGCCGATAATATTCAGTAAAGTTGTTTTCCCGCAGCCGGAAGGCCCCAGGATTGCTGCGAACTCGCTGTCGCCGAAGGACAGATCAATCCCCTTCAGCGCCTCCACCCGGTTCTCTCCTTCGGAGTATACCTTGGTGATGTTTTTCAGTACCAGCATGGTCTTCCTCCGTTCTCTGCGCATAAATTCCCATATAACTTTTCTATTTTATCATGCTCATCCATACGGCGCAAGGACGAACTTTTTTCGCAAAGCTCTTGTCTTTTCCGAAATCCTGTGTTATACTGCCATCTGTGCCGAAAAGCAGGCACCGATACGGGGCATTAGCACAGTTGGTAGCGCGCGACATTCGCATTGTCGAGGTCAGGGGTTCGACTCCCCTATGCTCCACACCCGGAACCCGTTGAAAATACTACGTTTCAACGGGTTCTCTTTTGTTTTTTGAAAAGCTAAAAATCGCAATTTATGAGCAAATATAGAGCAAAAACAACGAAGGTGCATTTTCTCACTTACATTTTTCTTCTTGAAAGTCTAATTGTTACGGGCATGTAACATTTAGTATGCCGGAAATCAACCCTGCTGAAAAATGCATGAGTCTTTACAGTTTACTCTTTACGTACCGAGAGACGGGTATGTTTTTCTTTTATTTTGACCATGTTTATGGTAAAATTTCAATAATTGTAAGCGTTTTTGAATTAAGGTGGGATGGTTTGTGATTGGCGAGAAGTTTACCTTGATGCAGTACTCGGTGAGCGCAATACTCGGTCTAATTGATGCTGAACAGTTTGTCATTCCAGAGATTCAGCGTCCGTTTGTTTGGAAAAGGAGCCAAGTACGCGATTTGATTGACTCGCTATACAACGGATATCCTACAGGTTATATCATCACATGGAAAAATCCGGATGTGAGAACCAAAGAAGGAAAAGTAGCTAACGGAAAGCACGTATTAATTGATGGTCAACAGCGTGTTACTGCTCTTATGGCTGCTATATCCGGCATTGAGGTTATGGACGACGATTTCCATAAGGATCGAATCCGCAATCTCCCGATATGTCGGAGAGAAGCCGTGCCGGTCAGTGTACTCAGCGATAAAAGCAATGATTCGTCCTTTTCTGGATGAACTCATGGGGCAACCTTCCTTTCCACGAACCATTTCCCGATCTTTTCATCGCCATAGTCGGCATTGTGTTCAAAGAACAAATACCGTTCATGCCCTTTAATTACAATCGTATATCGGTCTCCCTGCCCGCCGGCTTTGAGCGCCGGGGCCGGTTGAATCGCCTTAATTCTGTCGATCTCATACCGATGGCCGTCTTCCCAGATCAGCGTCTTGGGAAGCATGCGTCCGTCCTTGTCGAAATCAACGTTCACATCGACATATTCGCGGATATACCGTGGAACAGTGCTCATAGCAGCCTCCGTAAAAAGGGTGAGAGAAACAAGCCGAACAGTTTTGTTCGGCAGTTATACTACTGATGATCCCTCAGTCTTTCTTCGCGCCTAAGCCATTTTCGCGATCCAATTCCTGAAGGACCTTCAGTTCATCGTCGTTCGGATAGTCGTCTTTATCAACAGCACCAAGCACTCGGCCAACAATACGGGTCGTATCGGATTCATGAAGCGGAATATCGTCATATTCCGGATTCAGTGAATGCAGATAGCCATCCTGAAGCTCTTTTATATAGCCTGCGCCATTGACAATGAACAAACCAATTTCCCCGATGTTTAGATCTGGCGTATGCTCCACATACACATCCTGTCCGTGATGGAACATCGGTTCCATGGAAGAGCCGCTGACAGCAACAATCTCATCTGCTTTTTTTGCTTTGGGATTGATGCGGATATACATCTGATACGTTTCTGTATCCTCTTCCAGAATCGTACCGGAACCGGCGGCAGCTGTCTGATAGTTGTGGTCGATAACGAAGAAGTTCTTCCGGCAGTAATCCCAAAGCGCTTCTTCCTTCAGAGTAACCATCGTTCTCAGGGTAGAGTCAAGGATCATTCTGTCCCGGGTATCCACCTTGCGGTAGCCTTCCATGAAACGCCTTTCCTTCTCAGTGAGGGCATCTTCACTTTCAGGCGCATCAAAGAAATAGGAAAGACTGATCTTGAGGGCACTGCACAAATCAGGAATCAAATTCAGGTCAGGACGAGAACGTCCCGCTTCCCAGTGTCCAACATATGTCTTCGGTATGCCAAGCTTATCGGCAAGATCTGCCTGGGTAAGCGCTTCTTTCTTTCGGCAGGAACGGATTAATTCACCGTATGTTCGAGTTTCAAGTAGTGATCAAAACGAAGAACGTCAGATGATTGCCATGCGAGAGAAGAAGGTCCCAGCGAGAAACATCTTTGTTGATAAGCAATCTGGGAAAGACTTCAATCGTCCACAATACCAAGCATTGGTGAAGAAATTAAGGCCAGGGGATCTTATCTATATTCACAGTATTGACCGTCTTGGCAGGAACTATGAAGAAATTCAGTCACAGTGGCAGATTCTTACCAAGGATATAAAAGCTGATCTTTGCGTTTTGGATATGCCTCTGCTAGACACTCGATATGGCAAGGACCTCATGGGTACCTTCATTGCGGATCTGGTTCTACAAATCCTTAGTTTTGTTGCCGAGAAAGAACGAGAAAACATAAAAAAGCGCCAGTCTGAAGGGATTTCAGCCGCCAAGCGACGCGGGGTACGCTTTGGAAGGCCTCCGAAGGAAGTCCCACCATTCTTCGCTGAAGTTGTCAATGCATGGGAATCCGGTGAAATTACATTATCCAGGTTCCATAATCCTTTAAACAAGGCAAAACAAGGCAAAAGGATAATAACCTGCCGAAGTCCCGTGCCAATCATATTGATCATGCCGTTTCCGAGGCCCGAGGCGCACATGCCCAGAACCGT
>SVGS01000041.1 GCA_015056205.1 Clostridiales bacterium
TTCTCTGATGTGCGCGAAGGGATGATAAACGCAAGATAAAGCCGGCGCAAGGCCGGTGATCGGAAAGGACTGGCTGAGATGACTCTTCCACTGGCTGAAAAAATAGGCGAGCTGTTCCTGATTCTGTTTGCGACGGCAGCTCTGGTCAAAGCCGGCGTGTTTCAGGCGGAATACAGCCGGGTACTGTCCCGTATTTCGCTTTATTTCGTCACCCCCTGCGTCGTCTTCAACTCGTTTCAGAAGGAGCTGACCGCGGAAGTGCAGCAGGGCCTGCTGATCACCGTCGTGCTGGCTGCTCTGTTCCATCTGCTTTTTTTCCTGGTGGCCTTCGCGCTTCGGAAGTTCTGGAAGGCGACCGAGGTGGAGCGGGCTTCCATCGTCTTCACCAATGCGGGCAACCTGATCATTCCGCTGGTCACCTATACGCTGGGCCCGGAATGGGTCATCTATGTGGTGGGCTATCTGCTGGTGTTCAATGTGCTTTTCTGGACCGTGGGCATCCGGATGTTTGCGGGAAAGAGCGCCGTCAGCCTCCGTAAGGTGCTGCTGAACCCGAATATTCTGGCTGTGGCGGCAGGCACGGCGCTGATGCTTTCCGGACTGTCTCTGCCCCGGCCGCTGGCCGTGGCCTTCGGGGACGTGGCGGGCATGATCGGCCCCCTCAGCATGATGATTACCGGCATGGTGGTCGGCAGTATGAAATTCCGGGACTGGTTTGCCAACCGGCGCGTTTTCGGCGTCGTCCTGTTCAGGATGGTGCTCTGCTCCGGTCTGGCGGTGCTCCTGGCGGCGCTGAGCGGCATTTCGAACATGATTCCCTTCGGGAAATCCGTTGTCATGATTCCGCTTTTGTCAGCGCTGGCGCCCTCCGCCTCCAACATCAATCAGGTCGCGATTCTCTACGGCAGGGACGCTTCCTATGCCTCCGCCATCAACATCCTGACGACCCTGTCCTGCATCGCGACCATCCCCCTGTGGATTCTCCTGTACGACACGCTGGTCGTGTAACATGGCGGTGCCGAATGTGATCGGCTGAAAGGTGTTTGACAAAAGAACGAAGCGGTTGTATTAGCGTCCGTGCCGAGACCTTATTGGAACGTTACTGGAAGAAAGTATAGGTTCGAATCCTATGCGGGCCACGGCAGCCGGGAGTCTGAGCAATCAGGCTTCCGGTTTTTTATGCTGAGCGGACCATTGAGGAACGGATCACCCGGCTTGAGAAGCGGGTGGCCATGCTGGAAGCATACGATGGTGCGGTCGGCTGACCGCTTGGCCTTGCAGAAATAATCTGCAGGACCGCTTTTTTCGTTTTGGGGAGAAATACAGTGCTATATCTTTCATTTCTAATCCTGTTTTTCTGATATGCACTGCTTTATCCTATAACCGTACCGAATGACCGGTACATACGAAACGACAAAACGGAGGAAAGAAAAATGCTGCGTCTGCTTGGTATCCTGACCCTGGGGAACATGATCTTTGGTGGCCATCGCTGCCATTGCCATCATCATCGCTATGGCGGACTGGGCAGAGGCCTTCTGCTCGGTGCGCTGATCGGACTGTTTGCAAGTCGTGCGAATCAGAATCGTACAGAAGAGTATGAAGGAGAGAACTACAATGGATAAGAAACTGTACAACACGTGGATGACAATCACTGCTCTGGTGTTGGGAATCATTGGTCTTGCTTTTATTTTGGTATCGATTTTTGATTCTGGGGCAGGAAGCTCCGTGCTTATCATAGGGTTGCTGTTCGTTGTAGTTGGAAATCTTTTTAATGTGATTCGGATGCAACAGAACAGGAAGAATCAGGAGGGATAATCTGTGTTTGAGTATAGGGTTGAAGTTTATGCTGTTCGTCAGGCTGAAGCTGAAATGAACCGTATGGCTGCTGATGGCTGGCGTGTTGTTGCAGTTTCACCCAATATTGCTATGAGTCATGGATTGGTAGTGACTTTCGAACGGCAGAAATGACCAGCACCCGTAATAACAGAAGCGGGGACAGACTTTCATATATTGGGGGCAGGAGCCATTTCCCGCTCCCGCCTTTATTTTGTAAGGAGTTGTGAAGCAATCCATGGGACCGCTTTTTTGTTTTTGGGACTGATAATGTAAACACTGTCGAAACAGGAAACGCTTGACTTTACTTGCTTTCCGTAGTATAGTGAGCGCAATCTTTTTCGGAAAGGAGCTCTTCTCATGAACCGGTTCGAATTTGTTGCCGTACTGCCCGCGAACACTGTGGAACATGTCCGCACTATCGTCGTATCCGATTGCCGGAAGTTCAGAGAAGAGTAGTTGGTATATCCATATCAATCAACCAGCCGCTTATCTCTGACAGATAAGCGGTTTTTTGATATCATTTCAGAAGGGAGTGAACCCAGCCATGCGCGAAGAAACCGAAACGATCCGTACTTACTACAACGCCAATCCCCGGAAGGAATGGGACCGTCTGATGAAAAAGCACCCGTATGAGAAATATATCACGGTCAATGTCACGGACCGGTACATTCAGCCGGGCTGCACGGGCCGGGTCATTACTCCATCCATTACGCGAAGCAGGGGCATCCGGTAACGCTGCTGGACCTGAGCGATGAGAACGTGCGTTTCGCGAAGAAGAAAGCCAGGCAGTACGGCGTGAAGATCACCGCCCTGCAGGGTAACGCGCTGGACCTTTCCCGATTCCCCGATGAATCGTTTGACACTGTTTTCCTGATGGGCCCGCTGTACCACCTGATGAATGAGGAGAGCAGAATTCGTGCGATTCAGGAGGCAAAGCGAGTGCTGAAACCAGACGGATATCTGTTCAGCAGTTTTATTCTCATGTTCGGCGGCGTGATTTACGGCTTGCGGGAACTGGAAGAAACAATCCTGATGCCGAGAGAACAGCAGTATTTTGAAGTGGCCGCTAAAGATGAAAGCCTGGCATTTGACGCGTTTACCTATTCATATATGACCACAGTCCGGGATGCGGAACAACTGCTGGCTTCCGTTCCCGGACTGAAGACGGAGACTGTTTTCGGCCAGGAGAGCATCCTCGCTCCGTATAAGAATGAACTGGCAAAGCAACCAAAAAAGATCCGGATGGCATGGTATGAATACGCGCTGCGGTTTTGTGAGAAGCGCGAATACCTGACACACACGGAACATCTAATGATCGTGTCAAAAAAGGATTCGTGACAACGGCAGATTCGTAATGGAGGAAGCAGACATGAAATACAGCAAAACAGTCGTCCTTAAGGATGGCAGGACTTGTATCATAAGGAACGGAACACGGCAGGATGCGCAGGGTGTATGGGACAATTTCGTTCTTACCCATGGGGAGACGGAATACCTGACGACCTATCCTGAAGAAGTAACCTTCACCCTGGAACAGGAAGAAGCATACCTGAAACAGAAAGAAGAAAGTGACCGGGACGCGGCTCTGCTGGCTGAGGTCGACGGGAAGGTTGTCGGAACGGCAGGCGTAGACAGCCTCAATGCGGCGGAAAAAACGAGGCACCGGGCTCATTTCGGCATCAGTATCGCAAAAGCCTGGTGGGGACTCGGCATCGGCCGCGCATTGACAGAGGCCTGTATCGAATGCGCCCGGCAAGCCGGTTATCTTCAGTTGGAGTTGGAAGTTGTCGCGGTCAACCATCGAGCGGTGGAACTGTACAAAAGTGTAGGATTCATCGAGTATGGCAGAAAT
>SVGS01000042.1 GCA_015056205.1 Clostridiales bacterium
CCCAGAGAGGAGCGCGAAATGGTGCGAGCGCTCTGCCGGGAACACGAACGGTACCCCCTCGGAGAGGCCTGCGAACAGGCACGGCGGCGCCGTTATCAGCCGGAAAATGAGACGCTCCTTTCTTCACTGGCAGGGAAAGGGGAAAAAGGGTGGAACCGCGCGAAATTCGCGTCCCTTGCACAACACGTGCAGGGGGCGCTTTTTATGACCCCTGCGGAAGGACAGAAAGGAGAAACGGGAACCATGAGCAAGGAAAACATGAGCAAAGAGGAGTACAGGGAGTTTTATGCTTCGGTGTACCGCCACAGCCTGGCGCATATTCTCGCCAAGGCCGTGATCGAAATCTTCGGGAAGGAAAATGTCCAGTACGCCATCGGACCGCAGATTGCGGACGGGTTCTACTACGACTTCCTGCTGCCCCGGAACCTGACGAATGACGATTTTCCCCAGATCGAAGAAAAAATGCGGGAGATCATCAAACGCCGGGAGGACTGGACAAGGGAAGAGGTTTCACGGGAAGAGGCCCTGAAGCTGTTCGAAGGGCAGAAATTCAAGACGGAGGAAATCCACGACCTGCCCGAGGACGAGGTGCTGACAGTATACAGGACGGGAGAAGACTATATTGACCTGTGCCGGGGACCGCATATCGACAACAGCCAGGAGCTGATGAACGCCGCGTTCCAGATCAAGAGCGTATCCGGATCCTACTGGCGGGGGGACGAGCACCGGGATCAGCTGCAGCGGATCTACGTATATGCTTTCCAGGACAAGCAGGCCCTGAAGGAGCACCTGCAGTGGGTCAAGGAAGCGCTGGAGCGGGACCACAAGAAGCTGGGACCGCAGCTGGATCTGTTCATGTTTGACGAGACGGCGCCCGGCATGCCCTACTGGCTGCCCCGGGGCTGGAAGCTTTTCAACGCGCTGCTGGACTTCTGGCGCGGCATCCATGAGGAACACGGATACCAGGAGATCGCGGCGCCGGTCATCAACAACCGGAAGCTGTGGGTGACATCCGGACACTGGGGCCACTACCGGGACAACATGTTCCTGATCCCCGGCGAGGGCGGAGACATTGAGGCCGCTGACACCTTTGCAGCCAAACCCATGAACTGCCCGAACGCGATCAAGGCCTACAGCCGGGCCCTGCACAGCTACAAGGACCTGCCGGTCCGGATCAGCCAGGTGGACGTGATCCACCGGAAGGAAAAGAGCGGGGAGCTGAACGGGCTGTTCCGCGTCCAGATGTTCCGGCAGGACGACGCGCATATCCTCGTGACAGAAGATCAGATCGAGAGCGAAATCGCCGATATCATGTCGATCGCCGGGGAGATTTACGGGACATTCGGCCTCAGCTATATCGCCGAGCTGTCCACGCGGCCGGAGGACTTCATGGGTGATATCGAGGTTTGGAACCAGGCGGAAGCCAGCCTGAAGAAGATCCTGGACAAACAGTACGGCGAGGGGAACTATGAGATCAATGAGGGCGACGGCGCGTTCTACGGTCCGAAGATTGACCTGAAGATGCGGGACAGCCTGGGCCGGGAATGGCAGATGGGTACAATCCAGCTGGACTTCCAGCTGCCGCTGAATTTCGACATGAAATACGTGGCGCCGGACGGCTCCCAGAAAACGCCGGTTATGATTCACCGGGCGATTTTCGGATCGTTTGAGCGGTTTATCGGCATCATCATCGAAAACTTCAAGGGATCCTTCCCCTTCTGGATGAGCCCCTATCAGGTCGGCATCGTGCCGATCCGGCCGGAGCACAACGAATATGCCCTGAAAGTGCAGAAGGCGCTGCGGGCCGCGGGCATCCGCGCGGAAGCGGATCTGGCGGACAAGAATATGAAGGAGAAGATCAAAGCCTTCCACAACTGGCATGATCCCTACATCGTCGTCGTGGGCGACCGGGAAGCGGAAGAAAACACGGTCAGCGTGACGCTGCGGGGCAATAAGAAGATGAACGGCGTACCGATGGAGAAATTCATCGAAATCTGCCGGAAGATGAATCTCGAGCACAGCCTTGAGCTGGTGGAGAAAGCTGAATAATCCGGCCAAAATGAAACCAAAAAGCGCTTGCCATGCAGGCGCTTTTTCGATACAATGAGACGGGAACAACTTTATACCGGAAAGACCGGACGGAGGAGGAAACAGACATGTCCAAGTTTTTAGCCCCGACATCCCCCGAAATCACGGAACGGGAAATCCGGAACCAGGCACGGGTCCGGGCGGTGGCGGGCGACTGCATGGTGCTGCTGGAGAATGACGGGACGCTGCCCCTGAAGGAAAAGGGAAAGATCGCCCTGTACGGCAACGGAGCGCGGGCCACCGTCAAGGGCGGAACCGGGTCCGGCGATGTCTACGTACGGGAGACCATCAACATCGAGGAAGGACTGAAACGGGAAGGCTTCACCGTGACAACGGCGGCATGGCTGGACCGGCAGGAGCAGGCGGCCCGGGAGGAACGGGAAGCCTACGAAAAAGCGGCCATCGACGCCGCGGTCGCCGCGGGACAGCCGAAGGAAGCCGCGCAGATGATGCTGATTCTGAATCCGATGAACCCGGTAGCGCTGGCAGAAATCACCGAGGAGGATTTTCAGCAATCCGGGACGGACACAGCGGTTTACGTGCTGGCGCGGAACAGCGGCGAGGGCAAGGACCGGAAGGACGAGGCCGGCGACTATGAGCTGTCCGAAATGGAAATCCGCAATCTCCGCTTCCTGGCGGAGAAATATGAAAAGCTGATTGTGATGCTGAATATCGGCGGCGTCATCGATACGAAGGCCCTGCGATCCATTCCGGGGATCAACGCGATCGTTCTGAGCGGACAGATGGGCAATATCACCGGCCTGACGGCGGCGGATCTGCTGAGCGGAAAAGCGCAGCCAAGCGGAAAGCTGACCGACACCTGGGCTGAGAATTACAGCGATTATCCTTCCTCCGCGACCTTCAGCGGAAACGACGGGGACATCAGCGACGAGACCTACAGCGAGGGCATCTATGTCGGATACCGGTACTTTGACACCTTCAACGTGCAGCCGGCTTATGAATTCGGCTTCGGGCGGAGCTACACCACCTTCGCAATCGAACCGGAGAAGACCGAAGCGGCCGGCGGGGACATCCTTGTATCCGTGAAGGTCACAAACACCGGAAGCGAATACAGCGGGAAGGAAGTCGTGCAGGTCTATGTTTCCGCTCCGGCGAAAGGCCCTTCGAAGCCATACCAGGAACTGCGGGGCTTCGCAAAGACGAGGGAACTCCGGCCCGGGGAAGCGGAAATCCTGAAGATCCGCATCCGGGCGGCGTCCATGGCGAGCTTCTGCCCGAAATGCCTGAGCTGGGTCCTGATGGACGGGGATTATATCATCCGGATCGGCAACAGCAGCCGGAATACCCATGTGGCCGCGGTGGTGAACCTGCCGGAACGGGTCGTGACGGAGAAAGTAAAGCATCTGTTCGAGGATCCGGCGGGGAGCTTTGAGGAAATCACGCCGGCAGGTTCTCCCTGGACCGCGCCGGGAGAGGCGGAGGAGATCGGGAAGGCGCCGAAGCTGACGCTGGATCCCGCGGCGATCGAGACCAAAGAGGCGGTCTATGCTGAGCTTCCCGCTCCGCTGGCGAGGAAGGAGGGCCTGATTCCCTTCGACCGGGTGGCCGGCGGC